>RBWT01000092.1 GCA_004010275.1 Streptomyces huasconensis | reverse complement strand
CCCAGTCCTACGAAGCCGCCGTCACCCTCGCCTCACTTCTGATGTGGGCGTGACACTTGACGACAGAACCTAGCCCCCTAAACGCCCGCCAACGCGTTCCACCGCTTCGCGAACTCCGCCCGCTCCTTCGCCGTGATGTCCCGCGCGATGGCGAGCCGCCCCCGCATCGCGTCGTCCGGGAAGATCAGCGGGTCCTCCGCGAGGGCCGCCAACTCCTTGTCCTTTGAAGAGGCGAGGACGTCGCGGGCGGCCGGGACCGGGCAGACGTAGTTGACCCAGGCGGCCAGCTCCGCCGCCACCTCCGGCTCGTAGTAGTGGTCGATGAGCCGCTCGGCGTTCCGCTTGTGGCCGGCCAGGTTGGGGATCATCAGGGACTCGGCCCACAGCTCCGCGCCCTCCTCGGGGACCACGAACTCGATGTCCGGGTCGTCCGCCTGGAGCTGGATGACGTCACCGCTGTAGGCCTGGCAGGCCAGGACGTCGCCGCTGGAGAGGTCCTTGATGTAGTCGTTGCCGGTGAAGCGGCGGATGTGGTGGGAGTCCACCAGCTTCTCGACCCGGTCGCACATCCGGTGGAAGTCGTCGGCCTTCCACTTGGTGACGTCGACGCCGTCGCCCTGGAGGAGCAGCGCGAACGCCTCGTCGAGACCGGAGAGCAGCGTGACCCGTCCCTTGAGATCGTCGGCCCACAGGTCGGACACCTGCTTGATCTCCCGGCCGACCTTCCGCTTGTTGTACGCGATGCCGGTGATGCCCGACTGCCACGGCACGGTGAACTTGCGCCCCGGGTCGAAGTGCGGCGAACGCAGCAACGGGTCGAGGTACTTGCTGACGTGGGGCTGGCGGGCGCGGTCCATCTCCTGCACCCAGCCGAGCCATACGAAACGGGCGCACATCCAGTCGCTGATGACGATGAGGTCGCGGCCGGTGTCCTGGTGGTTCATCAGGGACGGGCTGATCTTGCCGAAGAACTCGTCGTTGTCGTTGATCTCCTCCGTGTAGCGGACGTCGATCCCGGTCCGCTTCTCGAAGGCCTCCAGCGAAGGGCGCCTGGTCTTGTTCCGGTCGTCCGTGTCGATGTACAGCGGCCAGTTGGCGAACGTCAGCCTCTTGTCCCGCGCCGAGCGGTCGGCGGCGGACCGCTCGTCCGGGGCGATGTACGCGGCGGGAACTCCGCACCCCGCGAGCGTACTGACGGCCACCCCGCCGCCGAGGGCGCGCAGCAGGGAACGGCGGGACACGAAGGAGGCTCTGGGGTTCGCTCGCACACCCGGCAGCATGCGCCTCCGCTTCCCCGCCGGGCAATGGACGCTGCGTCGAGCCGGGCGCGCCTGAGCCGACACCCTGTCGATCACCGCGCCGCTCAGCCGGTGGGCTCCAGCCACGCCGCCAGGTCCCCCGCGGTGATCCGCTCCGGCGGCGCGGCGTCGACCGGGCCCGGGTAGAGGCGGTACGCCGTGCCGGACGCGATGCCCTCCGCGCCCGCCAACTCGCCGTGCAGCAGGGCCAGAAGAACGCGGCGGCCGGTCAGCTCCGGCTCGGCCCGGAGCGTGTCCGGCTCCCAGCCGTCGCGGACGCGCAGCGCGAAGTCGGCGCGCGGCTCGTCCGCCGCGCGGCGGTAGCCCCACAGGACGTGGCCGCGGCCGCGGACGTACACCTCGCCGTCGGTGCGGGCCGCGGCGGTCCAGCAGGCCAGGTCCCACAGGGTGGCCCGGCCGCCGCGGCTGGAAGGTGTCGAGCAGGTCGTTGCCCAGGCGGCCCATCTGCTTGCGGTAGCGCCACACGTCGTGGCCGGTGCCCGTCGTGGCGAGCGTGACGTCCGCCCACCACGCGTGCCGTGTCCGCAGGTCGACGATCATGGGTACGCGCAGCTTCCCGTCGCCCCCGAGGTCGAAGCGCTGCCGCACGGTCCGCGGGTCGTAGACGGCCCGCTCCTTGCCCCGCACCGCCATGAACCCCGCGAAGGCGTCCGGGAGTTCGTCGAAGGGCACGTCGTTGTACGAGATGACCGCCGGCACGACGAACCGCACCCCCGTGTTCGCGAGCCGCGGCAGGTCGAGGTCCAGGTACTCGGTGGCGCCGTGCGGGGCGGGCGCCGAGGTCAGGTCGCCGGAGTGGCGGGCGGCGCCGCCCGCGTACTCGAGGTGGGTGTAGTCGCAGTGGCCGATGAAGCGCCACAGGTCGTCGTAGAGCGCGACGGACAGGTCGAGGTCGACGCGGGTGCCCTTGGGCTGCGTCCAGTGCAGGAAGAGCCGCACGGTCTCGCTGTCCGCGGGCATGGGCAGCGAGCTGCCGCGCGGCACCGCGACCAGCGAGGCCGCCGACGCGCGCTCGGCGGAGGGCATCAGGTCGGCGAGCGAGGCGTCCAGGACGGCCACGTCGTACCGCTCCCCCGCGCGCGCGGCGAGGCGCCGGACGGCCTCGGCCTCGATCAGCTCGGCGCGCGCGAGCCCGCGACGCGGGAGGGCAGCGGCGGGCGGTGGTCCTCGACGGCGTACGCCTGGTGACGCGCCGCGCGGGAAGAAGACGCGGCGGTGCCGGGGAACGGAGCGGATGCGCAGCTGGCGTACGCGCCGAGGAGCGGGCCGGGAGCGGTGCGCGGCAGGGCGTGCGCGAGCACCTCGCCGACCGGCTCGGGGAGGGTCTGCGAGCCGGAGCGGGCCAGCAACAGGTCGAGGCGGCGCAGCAGTTCACCGGGGCGGGCGCGCAGGAGCCCGGCGGCGGCCGCCGTGTCCCAGCGTCCGAGCGCCTCCTCGACGCGGCTCTGCCAGGTGACGACGCGCAGCCGGTCTCCGGCGAGCCGGACACTGTCGTGCCGGGCGGCTTCGGTGAGCAGCACCTCGCTGAGCGGGCCGTCGTCGAGGCGGGTCTCGCGCAGGACGGCGAAGGCGAGCGCCACGCGCGCGTGCCGTGGGCGCCCTCGAAGGGGTGCAGGATCTCGCCGGCGCGCTTCCACGCGCGCGGGTGGCGGGCCATGTCCTCGGCGAGGCGCGCGAAGTCCAGCCCGTCGAGCAGGGCGAGCAGTTCGCGGCGCACGGGACGCGGAAGGCCGCGCAGGCGCGGCAGTTCGAGCAGGTCGGGGTCGCCGCCGGAGCGTACGGCGAGGAGGCGCAGCACGTCGGTGGCGGTGTCCGCGTACCGCGCGACGAGCGGCCGCGTCTCGGGGAGGTCCAGGAGCGGGGCGAGGGCGAGGGCCTTGCTCTCGCGCAGCGGTATGGACGGGGGCAGCCGGTCGGCGGCGTCGGCCGGGTCGGTGTGGCCGAGGAGGAGGACCAGGTCGTCGTGGTCCTGCGGGCTCAGCGGGGTGCGGCGGGCGAGCAGCGCGGAGAGTTCGGCGGCGGCCTTCACCGGGTACGGCGAGGCGCAGGGCGCGCAGGACCGGGCCGCCGTCGCCGCCGAGGCCGGCGCGTGTCGAGCCACGGGTCGATGGGCCCGTCCGTCTCGTAGCGCTGCTCGCAGACCGGGCAGGCGTACCACTCGCAGCACTGGTCGCAGCAGCCCCAGTCCTTCTCCTTGCGGTGGCAGTCGTCGCACAGCAGATGGGCGCAGGGCGTGAGCGCGCGGACCCGGGCCGTGGTGCCCGCGCAGTTCATGCAGGGCTGGTGCGGCTGGGCGGTGAGGTGCGCGACGAGGGTCGCGGTGAAGCGGTCGTACGCGTGCTGGTAGGGGATGTCGGCGGGGAAGCGTGCGAACAGCGGGGTGTGCGTACGGTCCGAGCCCATCAGGGCGTCGACGTCGGCGAGCAGCTTCCGCCCGGTCGCGACGAGGTCCGCGGGGGCCAGCGCGGTCAGGGCGCGACGCAGCGGGGCGGTCAACAGGTGGCCGCGGTCGGCGAGTTCGGCTTCGAGGACGACGACGGTGGCATCGGCCTCGGCGGTCCGTCCGGGGCCGGGGGGTACGTACACACTCTGGCGGCGGCGCAGCAGCAGCAGCGCGGCGAGGTCGTCGGTCGTGGTGCTCGTCGTCATCAGGTCCACCCCCCGTGGTGCAGAGAAAAGCGGGGGCGGGAAGTGGGTGCGCTACGGATCTTTTTGCAGAAGAAGGAAGAAGGAAGCCCACCACGGAGCCGCCCCCGCGTACGCAACGGTACGCGGGGGCGGCTCGGTGGTCACCCGAATAAGGCGCCGCAGAAGCGCCCGGCAGGGGCGCGGGGAACTGCGCGAGCAACCCCCACGACCCGCAGCGGCAAACGGCGACCAGCCCGGCGGACGGACTAGCCCTCGATCGAGGTCATCACGTGCTTGATGCGGGTGTAGTCGTCGAAGCCGTACGCCGAGAGGTCCTTGCCGTACCCGGACTTCTTGAACCCGCCGTGCGGCATCTCCGCGACCAGCGGGATGTGCGTGTTGATCCATACGCAGCCGAAGTCGAGCACCTTGGACATGCGCATCGCGCGCGCGTGGTCCTTGGTCCACACCGAGGAGGCGAGCGCGTAGTCCACGCCGTTCGCGTACTCGACGGCCTGTGCCTCGTCCGTGAAGGACTGCACGGTGATGACGGGGCCGAAGACCTCGTTCTGGATGATCTCGTCGTCCTGCTTGAGGCCCGAGACGACGGTCGGGGCGTAGAAGTAGCCCTTCTCGCCGACCCGCTGGCCGCCCGCCTCGACCTTGGCGTGCGCGGGCAGCCGCTCGATGAAGCCGGAGACCTGCTTCAGCTGGTTGGCGTTGTTGAGCGGGCCGTAGAGCACGTCCTCGTCGTCCGGCTGGCCGGTCTTCGTGTCGGCGGCGGCCTTGGCCAGCGCCGTCACGAACTCGTCGTGGATGGACTCGTGGACGAGCACGCGCGTGGCGGCCGTACAGTCCTGGCCGGCGTTGAAGAAGCCCGCCATCGAGATGTCCTCGACGGCCTTGGCGATGTCGGTGTCCTCGAAGACCACGACCGGCGCCTTGCCACCCAGCTCCAGGTGGACCCGCTTGAGGTCCTTGGAGGCGGACTCGGCGACCTGCATGCCGGCGCGCACGGAGCCGGTGATGGAGGCCATCGCGGGGGTGGGGTGCTCGACCATCATGCGGCCGGTGTCGCGGTCGCCCGTGACGACGTTGAAGACGCCGGGCGGCACGATGGAGCCGATGATCTCGGCCATGAGGACGGTCGAGGCGGGGGTGGTGTCCGACGGCTTCAGCACCACCGTGTTGCCGGCCGCGAGCGCCGGGGCGAACTTCCAGACGCCCATCATCATGGGGTAGTTCCACGGCGCGACCTGCGCGCAGACGCCGATCGGCTCGCGGCGGATGATGGAGGTCAGGCCCTCCATGTACTCGCCGGCCGCGCGGCCTTCGAGCATCCGCGCCGCGCCCGCGAAGAAGCGGATCTGGTCGACCATGGGCGGGATCTCCTCGGACCGCGTGAGCCCGATCGGCTTGCCCGTGTTCTCGACCTCGGCGGCGATGAGTTCCTCGGCCCGCTCCTCGAACGCGTCAGCGATCTTGAGCAGGGCCTTCTGCCGCTCGGCGGGCGTCTGGTCGCGCCAGGCGGGGAACGCGTCGGCGGCGGCCTTCATGGCGGCGTCGACGTCGGCCTGGCCCGACAGCGGCGCGGTGGCGTACGCCTCGCCGGTCGCCGGATTGATCACCTCGGTGGTCCGTCCGTCGGCCGCGTCCCGGAATTCTCCGTTGATGTAGTTGCGCAGACGGCGCAGCTCGGTGCTCACTTCCGGCCCTCCAAGTCAGATGTCCAGTGGATGAGACACCCACCCTAGTCGCTGTACCGACGCTTTCAACATACCCAGCACCCCAGAACTGCGGAATCCGTGACGATCGAAGTCACAAACAACGAATTTCATCGATTCGACCTTGCGGAAGTGTCGAGACGTCGTGCACAGTGAGGTCGTGGCCAGTCGCAGCGCAGACCCCAGTAACCCCCGCAGCTCCCGTACCGGCAATCCGGGCGGCAGCGGCAGTGGGAACGGCACCCCTCCCGTGGACGCCGTCTCTCTGGCGATCATCGAGCAGCTCCAGGAGGACGGACGCCGTCCGTACGCCGCCATCGGCAAGGCCGTGGGCCTCTCCGAGGCGGCCGTGCGCCAGCGCGTCCAGAAGCTGCTCGACCAAGGCGTGATGCAGATCGTCGCCGTCACGGACCCGCTCACCGTGGGCTTCCGCAGGCAGGCGATGGTCGGGATCAACGTCGAGGGCGATGTGGACCCGGTCGCGGACGCCGTGGCCGCCATGCCGGAGGCCGAGTACGTGGTGATGACCGCGGGCTCGCACGACCTCCTCGTGGAGATCGTCTGCGAAGACGACGACCACCTGCTCGACGTCATCAACAAGCGCATCCGCGCCCTCCCCGGCGTGCGCTCCACCGAGAGCTTCGTCTACCTCAAGCTCAAGAAGCAGACCTATATGTGGGGAACCCGATAGCCGTGAGCAAGGACCTCAGCCAGACCGCCTACGACCACCTGTGGATGCACTTCACCCGCATGTCGTCGTACGAGAACGCGCCCGTTCCCACCATCGTGCGTGGCGAGGGCACCTACATCTTCGACGACAAGGGCAAGAAGTACCTGGACGGCCTGTCCGGCCTCTTCGTCGTCAACGCGGGACACGGCCGTCACGAACTCGCCGAGACCGCCTACAAGCAGGCGCAGGAGCTGGCCTTCTTCCCGGTCTGGTCCTACGCCCACCCGAAGGCCGTCGAGCTGGCCGAGCGCCTCGCCGACTACGCCCCGGGCGACCTCAACAAGGTCTTCTTCACCACCGGTGGCGGCGAGGCCGTCGAGACCGCGTGGAAGCTGGCGAAGCAGTACCACAAGCTGACCGGCAACCACACCAAGTACAAGGTCATATCCCGCGCGGTCGCCTACCACGGCACCCCGCAGGGCGCCCTGTCCATCACCGGCCTGCCGGCGCTCAAGGCCCCCTTCGAGCCGCTGGTCCCCGGCGCGCACAAGGTGCCGAACACCAACATCTACCGCGCCTCGATCCACGCCGACGACCCGGTGGCCTTCGGCCGCTGGGCCGCCGACCAGATCGAGCAGGAGATCCTGTTCGAGGGCCCGGAGACGGTCGCGGCCGTCTTCCTGGAGCCGGTGCAGAACGCGGGCGGCTGTTTCCCGCCGCCGCCCGGGTACTTCCAGCGCGTGCGCGAGATCTGCGACAAGTACGACGTGCTGCTCGTCTCGGACGAGGTCATCTGCGCCTTCGGCCGCCTCGGCACGATGTTCGCCTGCGACAAGTTCGGCTACGTCCCGGACATGATCACCTGCGCCAAGGGCATGACCTCGGGCTACTCCCCGATCGGCGCGTGCATCATCTCCGACAAGATCGCCGAGCCGTTCTACAAGGGCGACAACACCTTCCTGCACGGCTACACCTTCGGCGGCCACCCCGTGTCGGCCGCGGTCGGCATCGCCAACCTCGACATCTTCGAGAAGGAGGGTCTGAACCAGCACGTCCTCGACAACGAGGACGCCTTCTACCAGACCCTGCGCAAGCTGCTCGACCTGCCGATCGTCGGCGACGTCCGCGGCAACGGCTTCTTCTACGGCATCGAGCTGGTGAAGGACAAGGACACCAAGGAGTCGTTCAACGACGAGGAGACCGAGCGCGTCCTGTACGGCTTCCTCTCCAAGGCGCTGTTCGACAACGGCCTGTACTGCCGTGCCGACGACCGCGGCGACCCGGTCGTCCAGCTGGCCCCGCCGCTGATCTCCACGCAGGAGACCTTCGACGAGATCGAGGGCATCCTGCGCCAGGTGCTCACGGAGGCGTGGACGAAGCTCTGATCGGCGTTCGATCCGCGCACCGATGGAACAGCGACCGCGCGTGATTGTCTGATCAGCACCGGCCCGGAGGCGACCGTTCGAGTGAGAACGGACGCCTCCGGGCCGCGTCCTTTCCTGGCAGGTCCGCCCGAATCCTTAGCGTGCCCAGTGACCGATCGGCCCCGCCTTCGTTCCCCCGTATGGGGGAGGCAACTGATCTGAACCGAGGTGTACGCCATGGTGGCCCCGCCGGACAACGACGTGCTGTGGGCACGCGCACTGCACGTCACACACAGTGGTTCCCCCGCCCTCACCGGCGTCTCGCTCGGTGTGCGCCAAGGCGAGGTTCTCGCCGTCAGCGGCCCGCGCGGCAGCGGCAAGACGACCCTTCTGCGGTGCCTCTCCGGCCAGTTGGTGCCTCAGCAGGGCGAGGTGTGGTTCAACAGCACCCCCGTCCACACGATGGGTCCGCTCGTACGCGAGCGGCTGCGCCGCGACCGCTTCGGCTGGATCGATCCCGCGCCGCACCTCGTGCCCGAACTCACCGCCTGGGAGAACGTCGCCCTGCCGCTGATGCTGCGCGGCGCCTCCCACCGCGCCGCCAAGCCCCTCGCGAAGGAGTGGCTGGAGCGCCTCGACGTCGGTACGTGCGCCCGTAAGCGCCCGCACGCCCTCCTCCAAGCCGAACGTCCAGCGCGTCGCCGTCGCCCGCGCGCTGGTCACCACGCCGTCGGTGATCTTCGCCGACGAGCCCACCGCGCCGCTGCACCGCGCCGACCGCGCGCACGTCCTGCGGACGCTCATGACCGCGGCCCGCTCGCACGGCATCACGGTCGTCCTCGCCACGCACGACCCGGACCTCGCCGCCTTCGCCGACCGCACCGTCCCCCTGCTCGACGGCCGCTGCGTGAGCACACTGCAACTGCCCCTGGTCACGGAGGGGGCTGCCGAGCCGGAGGAGCCTTCCGAGCCGGAGGGGTCGACCAAGCCGAAGGGGGCGACCAAGCCGGAGGGGGTGACCGAGCCGGAGGGGGCGTCAGGGTCGTCAGGGGCTGCGGGGGCGGCGGAGCCGTCCGGTGCGGCGAAACCGTCCGGTGCAGGTGGCGCCGCGGCCAAGCGGCCTTCGCGCCGAGCACGGGCGGCGAGCCGGGCGCGGGCCTCGAGTTCCTCGGGAGCTTCGGCTCAGGAGAAGGCTTCCCGTACATCGGCGGCTTCGGCGGCTTCGGCGGCCGGGAACGCTCGGCGCCGAGCCCGCGCTTCGAGTGCGACCGGAGCTGGTTCGGCGGCCTCCAAGGCGTCAGGGTCCCCGGCGGCCGCGGAGCCCGGGAGCGCTTCCCGAACCCCCGCGGCCTCAAGCCCCGCCGAGGCGGCGAGTGCCGCCGACCCCGACGACGCGACCGCCGCGATCAACACCGGCACCGGCACCGGGACCGGTACCGACGCCCCGGGCGCCGCAACCGCCACCAGCGACCCAGCGGCCCCCAAGGCCCCGGACCCAGAGGGCGGTGGAGCCACGGACGCCGGTGGCACCCCTGCCTCCGAGGCGGAAGGCCGGGCCGCGTGCTCGCTCTCCGTCTAGCCCGTGGGGCGCGCCCGCTCGTGCAGCTGCGGCGGCTGCTCGTCGCCGTCCGCGTCCGCGGGCACCGGTTTCCTGCTGCTGTGCACCCTGGCCCACGCGATGGAGCAGCCGGGGACCGGCTCCGTGCTGCGGCTCGCCTGGTGCGTCGCGCCGATCGCCGCGACCGTGTACTTCGCCGTCGCCGTGGCCCGCACCGACCCCGGCACCCGCCCCCGCGCCGGGCTCTCCGCGGTGGGCCTCGGCCCCGGCCGCCTGATGCTCCTCGCCGGTGTCTCCACGGCGGTGGCCTGCACCCTCGGCTCCCTGCTGGCGCTGCTTCTCTTCCTGCACCTGCGCGGCGACCTGTCGGGGCTGCCCTTCGACGGCGCCGGGGCCGGACTGCTCGCCGCCGACCGGCCGTTGCCGCTCGGCGCCGCGCTGACCCTGCTCACCGTGGTTCCCTTCGCCGCCTCGGCCGCGCGCGCGCCGCGCTGCGGCCCGGTCCGGCAAGGCGGGGGCGCGTACGGGGGACGCGAGCGCCGAGGAGCCGGACGCCCCGGCTCCGGCCCCGAGCGGTCTGCCGTGGGGCGTCGCGCTGCTCGGCCGCGGGGCTCGCCGTGGAGACGTACGCGAACGGCTCGGTGAGCGGGCCGGGCGCCGGGTTCCGGGTGCCGGGCGGGGCCGATGGTGCCTCCGCGGGCGTCCTCGCCGGATGGGCCCTGACCGCGCACGGCCTCGCGCTCGCCGGACCGGGCCTCACCCACCTCTGCGGCCGGGTCCTCCAAGCCGCGCGGCCCGGCGCGGTCCGGCTGCTCGCCGGGCGCGTCCTCCAGCAGGAGGCGCGGCGCATCGGCCGCCCGCTCGGTGTGCTGTGCGCGGTGGCGTCGGGCGCGTACGCCTCGGTCGTCCTGTACGGGGGGCCGCGCCCCGGGGTGGGGCCGCTCACTGCGCTGGGCGCGCTGGTCGTCGCGGGCTGCGCCGAGCTGACGCTGGCCACGGCCGCCGTCGAGGCCCGGCAGTCCCGCGCGCACACGACCGCCGCGCTGCTGCGGCTCGGGGCGCCCGCGACCCGGCTCCGCGGCTCCGCGGCGCTGCGCGCGGCGCGTTGACCGCCGTGTTCGCCCCGCTGACCTGGGTCGTCGCGGAGCTGGCGGCGCTGCCGCTGGGGCGCTGAGGAAACTCGTACGAGAAAAGGTCGCGTCGGGCGATGAGTTCGGTGTCGAACGTGCGTCTAACCCTGCGAACGGCGGACGCCCAGGGCATGGCACACGCCGCACACACCGCACTCACCGGGAGAGACCGCATGTACCAGCAGATGATCTTCGTGAACCTCGCCGTGAACGACGTCGACGCGACGAAGAAGTTCTTCACGGGGCTCGGCTACACCATCAACCCGCAGTTCTCCACGGACGACTGCGCGTGCGTGGTCATCAGCGACACCATCACGGTGATGATGCTGGGCAAGCAGCGCTACGCCGACTTCACGGAGAAGGAGATCGCGGACTCCACGAAGACCAGCGAGGCCCTGCTGTGTCTGAGCGCGGAGAGCCGCGAGAAGGTCGACGAGATCGTCGACAAGGCGATCGCCGCCGGTGCCACGCCCGGCAAGGTGCAGGACTACGGCACGATGTACGGCCGCGCCTTCGACGACCTGGACGGTCACACCTGGGAGTTCATGTGGATGGACCCCTCCGAGGTCCAGGGCTGAGCCGGACCCGGGCGTACGTACGCCGCGTCCGGCGCGGGCGGTCCGCGCCGGATGCGGCGGCGGTCAGCAGCGGAAGTGGCCGTGGATGGTCGTGCCCTCGCCGGGGGCGGTGTGGATGCGGACGAGGTCGGCGACCACGTGCACCAGCAGCAGCCCCCGTCCCCCGCTCTGGCCGGGCGGCGGCGGGCAGCGGCCGGCGAGCGGGTCGGCCAGCAGCCCGGCGTCACGCACTCGCACACGACGGCGTCGTCCTGGCGCCAGACCCGCAGCGCACCCGATCCCCGGCCGTGCACGACGCTGTTGGTCGTCAGCTCGGCCACGGCGAGGGCGAAGTCCTGCAGCCGGGACTCGGGCAGGCCGAGTTCGGCCGCCCGGCCGGTGGCGAAGTGCCGTACGTCGGGCAGGGAGTCCGCCGTATAGGACGTCTGCGGCACGTCGGCGGGCGCGGTCAGGGGCTGGTTGTAACGGGAGATCACCGCTTCGGGGGCGTAGGCCGCGCTGGTGTCGTGCGCGCCGGCCTCGATGATCGTGGGATGCGTGGCGTAGGCATCGTCCAGGACCGTCTGTTCCAGCCGCACCGCGTCATAGGGGCAGAGGATGGTCACCGCACGGCCCTGGAACGCCAGGTTGATCAGCGCCTCGTGCTGGACGCAGGCGGGGTACTCGGTCGCGGAGCGCCCGGCCCAGATCGGCTCGCCGATGATCCGCACCCGTCCGCCGGGATGGGCGTCCGCGAAGGCACGCAGCACCCGCGGGATGATCCGTCCGGGATTGCGGCCCACCTGCGTCATGTCGAGGAGCTTCACCTGTGCGGCCCGTGCGCCCAGCTCGCCGCGGATAAGGTCGAGATTGGCCCGCGGCACCGCCACCGCCACCGCCTCGCCCGCGTCCAGGCCCTCCTGGAGGAACGGGACGGTGCCCGCCACGTACTCCTGTTCGCCCCGGTAGAACAGTGCCGGGTGGACGAAGGGTTCGGTCTCGGTCATGGCGCTCATGTCGTGGCCACCTCGATTGCAGACAGGTCGGGCCAGAACATCTCCAGCACACGGCTCAGGGCGGGCGGCGGGCTTTCCAGGACGAGCCGCTGCCCGCCGTTCAGGCTCCGGGCGGTCATGGCCAGGGCGGTGACGCCGGCCATGTCGATGAAGGTCAGGGCCGACAACTCGAAGTGATACGAGTCGTGGGGCCGCTGGACCACCCGCTCCAAGGCCTGCTCCCACGCCATGTGCGTGGGCAGCGAGACCTCACCGGCCACTTCCAGGCCGACCCGGTCCGTCAGGGGGCAGATGTGCAGCCGTTCACCGCGAGGCATCGCTTCACCCACCCCCTCTTTCCGCTCGTGCGGGTCGTTCACATCGTCCTCCCGCTTCCGTCCAGGACGTCGCCCCCAGTATCCCCATTCCGGCCGTGCCCAGCGACGCTCGTCGGCGGCGGCTCACAGGACCCGCACGCCGATCAGGCAGGTGTCGTCGTCGGTGTCGGAGGCGCTGTGCGTCAGCAGCCCGTCGAGCTGCTTCTCCAGGTCGGCGGCCGGGGAGCCCGCCGTGGTCAGCAGGCGGGCCAGGGAGTCCTGGACCGCCTCGTCACGGCGCTCGACGAGTCCGTCGGTGTACATCAGCAGGGTGTCACCGGTTTCCAGGCGCAACTCCTGCTCCTCGTACTCGGTGTCGGCGAGGGCGCCCAGGAGGATACCGCCAGCCGGGGGCAGGGGCTCCGCCTGCTGCCCGCGCAGCAGCACCGGCGGCAGGTGCCCGGCGCGCGCCCAGCGCAGGGTGTGCCGCTCCGGGTCGTAGAGGCCGCACACCGCTGTCGCCGTGACATGGGTGGTCAGGTGGTGGGCCACGATGTTCAGCCAGGAGAGCAGCTGGGCGGGTCCGGCCCCGGTGACGGCCAGGCCGCGCATGGCGTTGCGCAGGACGACCATGCTGGTGGCGGCCTCGATGCCGTGCCCGGCCACATCCCCCACGCACAGCATGATCTGCTTGGACGGCAGCGTCACCGCGTCGTACCAGTCCCCTCCGACCATGGACTCCGACTCCGCGGGCCGGTAGCGCACGGCGATCTGGAGGCCCGGGCTGGACAGCGGGGCCTCGGTGGGCGGCATGATCGCGTGCTGCAGCTGGAGGGTCAGGCGGTTGCTCTCGGCGGCCTGCTGTTCGGTGTGCGCCAGTTGGTCGCGGGTCGCCGCCAGCGCCACCTCGGTCCAGTGCTGGGACGAGATGTCCTGGTACGCGCCGCGTACGGCGAGCAGTCTGCCGTCGGTGTCGAGCACCGGTTCGGCGATCACCCGCATGTGCCGGGTGACGCCGTCGGGGCGCCAGGCGGAAGGCAGCGGAGGCGGACCTGCGGTGGTGCAGCACGGTGCGCAGGAAACGGCGGATGGTGGTGGCGTCGTCGGGGTGGGCGTACGAGGTGAGCGCCTCCAGCGGCTCGGGCGGCGCGTCGTGCGGTCGGCCGTACAGGTCGAACAGCTGGTCGTTCCAGGTGACTTCGCCCGTGGTGAGGTTCTCCTCGAAGCCGCCGATCCGGCCCAGGCGCTGGGCGTGCTGCAAGAGGTGGGCCAGGCGCGCCGCCTCGTCCTCGATGCGCCAGATGAGCAGGACGCAGCCGCCGTGCCGGCTGATGCTGATGTCGGCGACCGCGGCGAGGGAGACCTGGCCGACCAGCGCGGTCAGGGTCATCCGGCGGGTGCGGAACGGCTCGCCGGTCGCATACACCCGTTCGATCTTCTCGAAGAGTTCGCTGCCGCCGACGGCCATGGGATAGGCCTCCAGCAGCCGCACTCCGTGCACGGCGTTGCGTGGCCGGCCCGCGGGGTCGACGAAGCTGTTGTTGACGTGGTGGACGCGGAAGTCCGTGAGCTGCCCGTCCGTGTCCAGGTGCGGGACCAGGACCAGGGCGGGGTCGTACAGCCCGTCCGCCAGGTCCACCAGTTCGGAGACGTCGGACGAGGGCGCCCAGGCGTCCGCCGAGGGCAGGGCCGCGGCGGTGTCCGGGCGGCTCTCCAGGGTGTGGGCGCACAGCTCCGCCAGCGCCTCGATCTGGCGGAGGATCTGCGGGGGCTGCGGTTCCAGCGGGTTCGGCCAGCAGATCTCCAGGACGCCGTTGACGCGGCCGCCGGTGCCGACCGGGAGCGCGATGCGCCCGCCCCTGGGGTGCCGTGCCCGGCCGATGGACGGCAGGCCCTCCGCGGACATGTCCGTGATGTGCACCGTCCGGCGCTCCGTCAGCGCCCGGCGGGCGAGGGTGGACACGCCGGGGGGTACGTGGCGCCAGCGGACGGCCTCGCCCTCGGCGAAGCCCGCGTGGCCCGCCAGGGCCAGGGACGCGTCGGCCTGCCCGCGCTCCGCACGGCGACGGCACAGGCGCCCAGCGGGGAGAGGGCGTGGGCGAGGAGCGACTGGGCGGCCGCCTGCGTGTCGCCCGCGGCCAGGGCGCCGCTCTCCGCCGTCCGCAGGCGCACGCCGACGGAGGGTTCGTCCGCGTCGGCGGGCGGATCGCTGTTGGCCAGGCTGGCGAAGCCGCTGGCGAGCTCGGTGAGGTGGTCCTGGGACGACTGGTTGACGATGTCCGCGGCCAGCTCCAGCTGCGAGACGCCCGCCTCCCGGGCCAGCGAGGCCAGTTGCCGCGCGGCCGCGGCGGGACCGCTCACCGCAGCCGCTCGATCAGCACGCCCTTGGCCAGCTCGATCAGGGCGTCCATCGGCCGCCGCCTGCGCGGCGAGGATCTCGCCGCGCAGCCGCTCCACCGTCGCCGCGAGCCTTCCCACACCGGTGCTCTGCGCTTCCGCGCGGTCCACTCCGGTGCCGTCGGCTCCGGTGGTCTCCGCTTCGGTGCTCTCCGCTCCGGTGGTCTCCACCCGGGCGCCGGGAACGTGGTGCTCCGGTGAGGCGGGGCCCTCCAGGGGCTGTGAGGTGGTCATGGCGTGGTCGACTCCTCACTGATCCAGCGCCCGACACAAGCGATGAGGTCGTTGGCGTCGACGGGCTTGGTGACGTAATCGCTGGCCCCGGAGGCGAGGCTCTTCTCCCGGTCGCCCGGCATGGCCTTCGCCGTCACGGCGATGATGGGCAGCGTCGCGTAGGCCGGGTCCTGCCGGATCTCCGCCGTCGCCGCGTACCCGTCCAGCTCGGGCATCATCACGTCCATCAGGACGAGGTCGATCTCCGGGTTCGCGCGCAGGGTCTCGATGCCCTTGCGTCCGTTCTCGGCGTGCAGGACCTCGATGCCGTACATCTCCAGGATGCCGCTGATGGCGTACAGGTTCCGGGCGTCGTCGTCCACGACCAGCACGACGCGCCCGGCCAGGCCGCCGACCGCCCGCGGGGGCTGCTCGCCGGACTCCTCTCCTCGGACCAGGGGGACCACGTCCCCGGGCTGCTCCGCGGACAGGTGCAGCGCGATGCGTTCGCGCAGCTCGTCCAGGCTGGAGATCAGCTCCAGGGGGCGCGTGCGCGAGAGCGACTGCAACCGCTGCTCGTGCGCCGGGTCCAGCCGGCGGCTGTTGTGCGCGAGCACGGGCACCGACGTGACGGCGGTGTCGCCGTCCATGGCGTCGAGGAACCGCAACGCCTCGTCCTTCGGCATGTCCAGTTCCAGGACGACGCAGTGGCACGGGCCGGCGGCCAGGCTCTCGGCGGCCTCCACGGCACCGACCGCGGTGATGACCTCGAAGCCCGCCTCCGCCGGCTTCGCGGAGAGTTCGGCGCTGCCGGACAGGTCGGTGACGGCGCTCTCCGCGACGAGGGCCAGCAGGCCCCGCGACCGGCCCTCGACCACGAGCAGCCGGCGTTTCCGGTGGGGCGCCGGGGCCCCATGGGCGCCCTGCCCATGGGCCTCCTGTCCATGAGCGGCCTGTCCATGAGCGGCCTGGCCGTGGGCGCCCTGCCCGTCCCCGTCCCCGGCTCCGGCCGCGAGGGCCGGTGCGACGCGCGTGGCCGACATGGCCTCGGGCCCGGTCTCCCATTCGGCGCGGGTCGTGGGCAGGTAGAGGGTGAACGTACTGCCCTGCCCCTGCGTGCTCGCGGCGACGACCACGCCGCCCAGCAGGTGGGCGATCTCCCGGCTGATGGACAGGCCGAGGCCGGTGCCGCCGTACTTGCGGCTGGTGGTGCCGTCGGCCTGCTGGAACGCGCCGAAGATGGCTTCGAGCTGGTGCTCGGCGATGCCGATACCGGTGTCCTTCACCCGGAAGGCCAGCATCGACTCGCCGCGCCGCACGGACGCCGGGACCTCGCTGTCCCCGGCCCGTTCGATGCGCAGTTCGACGCTGCCGCGTTCGGTGAACTTGACCGCGTTGGAGAGCAGGTTGCGCAGGACCTGGCGCAGCCTGGAGTCGTCGGTGCGCAGCTCGGACGGCACGTCGGGCGCCGTGCTGATGGTGAAGTCGAGGTTCTTCTGGGTGGTCATCGGGCGGAAGGTCGCCTCGACGTAGTCCAGCAGCTTGCGCAACGGCACCGGCTCGGGGTTGATGTCCATCTTGCCGGCCTCGACCTTGGAGAGGTCGAGGATGTCGTTGATGAGCTGGAGCAGGTCGGAGCCCGCCGAGTGGATGATGCCCGCGTACTCGACCTGCTTCGCGGTGAGGTTGCGGGTCGGGTTCTGCGCGAGGAGCTGGGCGAGGATGAGCAGGCTGTTCAGCGGGGTGCGCAGCTCGTGGCTCATGTTGGCCAGGAACTCCGACTTGTACTTGGAGGTGAGGGACAACTGCTGCGCTCTCGCCTCCAGTTCCTGCCGGGCCTGCTCGATCTCCAGGTTCTTCGTCTCGATGTCGCGGTTCTGGGTGGCCAGCAGGGCCGCCTTCTCCTCCAGTTCCGCGTTGGAGCGCTGCAGTTCGTCCTGCTGGACCTGCAACTCCGCGGAGCGGGCCTGGAGTTCGGCCGTCAGCCGCTGGGACTCCTCCAGCAGCTCGTCGGTGCGGGCGTTGGCGACGATGGTGTTGACGTTCACCCCCAGCGTCTCCATCAGCTGTTCGAGGAAGTCCCGGTGCACGGGGGTGAACTGCTCGAACGACGCCAGCTCGATGACGCCGAGCACCTGCTCCTCGACGAGGATCGGTACGACCATCAAGCTGCCCGGCGCGGCCTGTCCGAGCCCGGAGGAGATGGTGAAGTAGTCCGCCGGGATCTGGTTGACGGCGATGGGCCGTCTGCTGCGCGCCGCCTGCCCCACCAGGGACTCCCCGAGCTGGAAGCGCCTGCGGTCGACGCTGTCGACGGGTCGGCCGTAGGAGCCGACCAGGGCGAGTGCGGTGGAGCCGTCCGTCTCCTCGACGAGGTAGAAGGCTCCGAACTGCGCGGACACCAGGGGGGCCAGCTCGTCCATCACGAGTTCCGCGACCACGGCGAGGTCGCGGTGGCCCTGCATCAGACCGGAGATGCGCGCGATGTTGGACTTGAGCCAGTCCTGCTCCTGATTGGCCAGAGTCGTCTCGCGCAGCGACTCGACCATGGTGTTGATGTTGTCCTTGAGTTCGGCGACCTCGCCGGACGCGTCGACGGTGATGGAGCGGGTCAGGTCGCCCTCGGCCACCGCGCTCGCCACCTCCGCGATGGCGCGGACCTGCCGGGTGAGGTTGCCGGCCAGTTCGTTCACGTTCTCGGTCAGGCGCTTCCAGGTGCCCGACACGCCCTCGACCTCGGCCTGACCGCCCAGCCGGCCCTCGCTGCCGACCTCGCGCGCCACGCGCGTCACCTCGGCGGCGAACGCGGAGAGCTGGTCGACCATCGTGTTGATGGTCGTCTTCAGCTCCAGGATCTCGCCCCGGGCGTCCACGTCGATCTTCTTCGACAGGTCGCCGTTGGCCACCGCGGTGGTGACCTGGGCGATGTTGCGCACCTGGTTGGTGAGGTTGGTCGCCATCGAGTTGACGTTGTCGGTGAGGTCCTTCCACGTCCCGGCGACGTTGGGGACGCGTGCCTGGCCGCCGAGCTGGCCCTCGGTGCCGACCTCGCGCGCCACGCGCGTGACCTCGTCGGCGAACGCCGAGAGCGTGTCGACCATGGTGTTGATCCCGCCCGCGAGCGCGGCGACCTCGCCCTTGGCCTCGACGGTGATCTTCTGCGAGAGGTCGCCGCGCGCCACCGCCGTGGCCACCTGGGCGATGGAGCGCACCTGGCCCGTCAGGTTGGAGGCCATGACGTTGACGTTGTCGGTGAGGTCCTTCCAGGTGCCGGAGACGCCGCGGACCGTCGCCTGGCCGCCGAGGTTGCCCTCGGTGCCGACCTCGCGCGCCACGCGCGTGACCTCGTCGGCGAAGGCGGAGAGCTGGTCGACCATCGTGTTGATGGTCTCCTTCAGCTCCAAGATCTCGCCGCGCGCGTTGACGGTGATCTTCTGCGACAGGTCTCCCCCGGCCACGGCGGTGGCCACCTGGGCGATCGAGCGCACCTGGTCCGTGAGGTTGCCCGCCATGCTGTTCACCGAGTCGGTCAGGTCCCGCCAGGTGCCCGAGACACCCTTGACGTCGGCCTGGCCGCCCAGGATGCCCTCGGTGCCCACGTCCCGCGCCATGCGGGTGACCTCGTCGGCGAAGGACGAGAGCTGGTCGACCATCGTGTTGATGGTGTCCTTCAGCTCCAGGATCTCGCCGCGCGCGTTGACCGTGATCTTCTGCGACAGGTCGCCCTTGGCCACGGCGGTCGTGACCTGGGCGATGTTGCGGACCTGGTCGGTGAGGTTGCCGGCCATCAGGTTCACCGAGTCGGTCAGGTCCCGCCAGACGCCGCCGACGCCCGGCACCTGGGCCTGCCCGCCCAGCTGCCCTTCGCTGCCGACCTCGCGGGCGACGCGCGTGACCTCGTCGGCGAACGCGGAGAGCTGGTCGACCATCGTGTTGACGGTCTCCTTCAGCTCCAGGATCTCGCCGCGCGCGTCCACGTCGATCTTCTGCGACAGGTCGCCCTTGGCCACCGCGGTCGCCACCTGGGCGATGTCGCGGACCTGGGTCGTCAGGTTGCCCGCCATGGCGTTCACGTTGTCGGTCAGGTCCGCCCAGGTCCCGGAGACACCTGGGACGACGGCCTGCCCGCCGAGCGTGCCCTCGGTGCCGACCTCACGGGCCACACGGGTCACCTCGGAGGTGAACAGCGACAGCTGGTCGACCATGCCGTTGAAGACGGCGGCGATCTCCCCGATCAGCCCGTCGCCCTCGTCCGGCAGCCTCGTGCCGAAATCGCCGTCCCGTACGGCGGTGAGTCCCGCCAGGAGCTGCCTCAGCTCCCGCTCGCCCACTCCGCTGTCCCCGCGTGAGCGCCCCCGCGAGAGCCGCCCCCGTGAGAGGACCGCGGTCGTGGGGCCGTCGGCTCCTTCTCGACCGCCGCCTCTGCCATGACCGACCTCGTTTCGCTCAGATAACACGACGAAAGGCCGCCGAGACGGGCCGCGCACGCGCGCCTGCCGGGGCCGTAAACCGACTTTCACGAACTTCACCAGATGATTACAGCTGCACAAAAGTACGCAGTAGATCTCCTCATCCCTGCACCCGGGGGCACCATTCATGCCCCGGTCCTCGTGTGACGTGTTCGTCAGTCCGCGTACGGCTGGTGGACCGAGGCGAGAAGAACGCGTGCTCCGCGATGCCGGGAAACCGACAATCCCGCGTAAGACCGGCCCGAACGCAGGATCTTATTATGGGCGGATGCACCCCACCGACGAGCCCGAACCCGTATCCGCCCGGCAATCGACCGGCGAGGGTCGTGAGATCGAGACGCTCGCCGAGTTCGACGAGGTCTCGGGACGCGGTGCGCTCGCCGGCTGCCGCGTCCAGGCCGTCGACCTGACGGAGCGCACCGCCGCCCTCAAGGCCGCCCACGTCGCGGGCGCCGTCTTCCTCGGCTGCCCCATGAGCGAGGACGCGGCGGCGCGGGTGCGGGCCGGGGGCGCGCTGGTCTTCCCGCCGGTCCCGGGGCTGCCGTTCAACCCCTACCGGGGGCTGCTCTACACCCCCGACGACCTGTTCTCCGGCCTCGCCGGGGGCGGGTACGACGCGACGCCCGACGCCCACGCGTACGACTGGTTCCAGCGGACCAAGGCCGACGGCGACGTCTTCTCCTCGATGCTGCGCGCCATACATGACGACTCGATCTCCGACGCCCTGGACGAGCTGCTCGCCGGCGCCGGGGTCGTGGGCGTCATGGGCGGCCACGCGATGGCCCGCGGCACGGAGGCGTACGCGGGCGCGGCACGGCTCGGCCGCGCGCTGGCCCGCGCCGGTTTCACGGTCGCGACGGGCGGCGGGCCCGGTGCGATGGAGGCGGCGAACCTCGGGGCGTACGCCGCCGTCTTCGCCGACGGCATGCTGGACGAGGCCCTCGACATCCTCGCCAAGGCGCCCTCGTTCACGCCGTCGGTCACCGAGTGGGCGCGGGCGGCCTTCGCGGTCCGCGAGCGCTGGCCCTCCGGCGGCGCCTCCGTCGGCATCCCCACCTGGTTCTACGGCCATGAGCCGCCGAACGCCTTCGCCTCCCACCTGGCCAAGTACTTCGCCAACGCCACCCGCGAGGACGGCCTGCTGGCCCGTTCGAACGCGGGCGTCGTCTTCCTGCCGGGCGCCGCGGGCACCGTCCAGGAGGTCTTCGACAACGCCACCCCCAACTACTACGAATCGCGCGGTGAGCCCACCCCGATGGTCCTGGTCGACCGCGCGCACTGGACGGAGCACCTCCCCGTCTGGCCCCTGCTCCAGTCACTGGCCCGTGACAGGTCCATGGAGTCGCGGATCGCCCTGGTGGACCGGATCGAGGACGCCCCGGCCAAGCTGGACTCCCTCCTGACGGCCCGGGGGTACGCCCCGGAGCCCGCCCCCACGCACACCCCGGGCCCCACTCCGGGTCACCCCTAGCGGGGCGGCTCCAGCAGCCGGCGAGCACCACGTAGGACCGCCCCCAGTCCCACTCCTCCCGTACCCACGCCCGCCCCTTCTCCCCCAGGGAGCGGGCGAGTCCGCGGTCCCGCAGCAGGCGTACGAGCGGGTCGGCGACGGCCGCCGGGGAGCGGCCGTCGACCACGTAGCCGCTCTCGCCGTCCCGTACGGCGTCCGGCGCGCCCCCGGAGTTCCCCGCCACGACCGGGAGCCCGGCGGCGGCCGCCTCCAGGAGGACGATGCCGAGCCCCTCCACCTCCAGGCCGCCCCGGCGGGTGCGGCACGGCATGGCGAAGGCGTCGTCGAGCGGCGTAGAACGGCGGCATCGCGTGGTGCGGGTGGCCGCCCGCGAAGACGACGCCGTCCAGGACGCCGCGCTCCTCGGCGAGTTGACGCAGCCGCGCCTCGTACGGTCCGGCGCCGACCAGCAGCAGCGTGGCGCCGGCGACCGCCCTGCGCACCATCGGCCACGCCTCGATCAGGGTGCCCTGCCCCTTGCGCGGCACGAGGCGCGCCGCGCACAGGACGACGGGCCTGCCGTCCGCCAGCCCGTACCGCTCGCGCGAGATCCTCGCGGCCTCCGACGGCGCGACGAAGGCGCTGATGCTGACGACCTTCGGCCTCGACGAGTACGTGTACGAAGCGCTGGCGGCCGGGGCCTCCGGGTTCCTGCTCAAGGACGCCACGTTCCCCGAACTCCTGCACGCCGTACGGGTCGTGGCGGCGGGCAACGCCCTGCTGTCGCCCGAGATCACCAAGCGCCTGGTCGCCGAGTTCACGCGCCAGCGGGCCGCCGTGCCCCCGGCCCCCGCGGGCGGCATCGAAGGGCTGACGGCCCGCGAGGTGGAGGTGCTCGTCCTCATCGCGCAGGGCCTGTCGAACGCGGAGATCGCCGACCGCCTCACGATCACCGACCACACCGTGAAGACCCACATCAACCGCCTCTTCGCGAAGATGGGGCTGCGCGACCGGGCGCAGGCGGTGATCCTCGCGTACGAACGGGGACTGGTGAGGGCCGCGTCGGCGCGGGGCTGAACGGGGACTGGTGAGGGCCGCGTCGGCACGGGGCTGAACCGGGTCCGGTCAGCCGAAGGTCGCCCGCTCCAGCCAGAAGTCGAGCAGCTCCCGCTCCCCGATGACCTCCACGCGCCCGCTGTCCAGGGGGCGCGCCGGTAGAAGGCGAGCAGCACCGCGGTGAGCAGGGCCGCGCAGCGCGACCGTCGCCTTGGCGTGGCCGCGCCGCCAGGTGAAGCCGTCCTCGCCGAACTCGATGAGCCACTCGGCGTCCAGGCCGGGCGGCGCGTCGGTCGCGTGCAGGTGGATGCTGCGCCCGGCGCCCCTGAGTTCCGCGGCGCCGCTGCCGGGGTCGAGGCGGCGCAGGAGCAGCACGATGTCCAGCCACTCGTCGATCGCGTCGGCCGCGATGTCCGGCGCGATCTCGTAGTCGACCCCGGCGGTGATCGCCGCGTCCGCGCGGTGGATCGCCACCTCGTCGCGTCATGCGCCGCGCCCAGAACCCCGCGGTGTGGTCGCGCTCCACGACCAGGCCGACGCGTCGGCGCCCGCGGCGCGGAGGGTCTTCTCGGCGAGCGCGCCGGTCGAGGCCAGCCAGGCGTCGAGGGCCGCAGGATCGTCGCCCTCGGGGCCCGCCGCGTCCGGTACGTCCTCGTCCGGGATGTTCCGCTCGGCGCGCGTGGCGACCAGCCGCTCGCTCCACCGCACCGCCCCGCCCGTGTGCCGCACGAGCTGCGACAGCGTCCAGTCGGGGCAGGTCGGCACGGTGTCGGAGAGGTCCGCTCCGGTCAGCGTGGCCCTCAGAAGGTCGATCTGCCGGGCGACTTCGTCGCAGTACCGGTCGTGGCTCAGTGTCGTCATGGCGTGAACGTTAGATCGACGCACGTACCGGGGGCACCGGGTTTTCGGTGTGCCCCAGGGCGCTGCCGCTTCCGGTGGCACGGGCGACGCGTCCGGCCTGGCGAAGGACACGCGCCCTACACCGACTTGCGCACCGATTACCGCACGGACTTGCGCACCGAGTCACGCGCCTGACGCACCGCGGACGCCCGCGTTTCCGGCGCCGCCTCGGCGCTCCCGAGGACCACCACGTCCCCCGCGTCGAAGGCGACCCCGACCCGCTCGCCCACCTCGGGGGCCTGACGCAGCGCGCACGCCGCCTCCAGGCGGGGCCCCTCGGCCGGTTGGAGGCGCACCGCGACATGGGTGCCGCGGAAGGTGCGGGCCGTCACCGTGCAGGGCAACCCCTGCTCGACGGGGACTAGCCGCACCCCGGCCGGCCGCACCAGAAGCGCGACGACCGCCCGGTGGGGGCGCCGTGCGGCACCGGGATCTTGCCCCACGCCGTGTCGGCCCGCTCGCCGGTGACCGTCGCCGGGACGACGTTCTCGAAGCCGAGGAACCGCGCGACGAACTCGTCCGCCGGGCGCTGCCACACCTCAAGCGGCGTACCCGCCTGGGCGATCCGCCCCTCCCGCATCACGACGACCCGGTCGGCGAGCGCGAAGGCCTCGCCCTGGTCGTGGGTGACGGCGAGCACGGTCGTACCCAACTCGTCGAACAGTTCCCGCAGTTCGACGACGAGTCGTTCACGCAGGGAGCGGTCGAGCTGGCCCAGCGGCTCGTCGAGCATCAGCAGCCGGGGGCGGGGCGCGAGGGCGCGCGCCAGGGCGACCCGCTGCTGCTCGCCGCCGGACAGCGAGGCGACCGCCCGGCGCTGCGCCTTCGGCAGCCCGACGAGTTCCAGCAGCACGGCGACGCGGTCGGCCTGTTCGCCGCGTGGCACGCCGTGCATCCGCAGCCCGAAGGCGACGTTGCCGCCCACGTCGCGCTGCGGGAAGAGCTGGTGGTCCTGGAACATCAGGCCGACGCCCCGCTTGTGCGCGGGCACGCCCCGCTGGTCGCGTCCGTCCAGCTCGACCCGCCCCGCGTCGAGCGACTGGAGCCCGGCGACCGCCCGCAGCAGCGTCGACTTGCCGCTGCCGCTCGGCCCGAGCACACAGACGATCTCGTGCTCGGCGACCTCCAGGTCCACGGCGTCGAGCACGGCCCGCGCCCCGAACTGCACCGTCGCCTCCCGCAGACTCAGCAACGAGGCCATCAGAACTCCCCCGCGGTGCGGTCGGTCCGGATGCGTTCCAGGAGCAGCAGGGACACCGCGCACACCACCATGAGGATCGTCGAAAGGGCCATCGCCTGCCCGTAGTTGAGGTCACCAGCCCGCCCCAGCAGCCGCGCCACGGCCACCGGCAGGGTCGGGTTGTCGGGCCGCGCGATGAAGACGGTCGCCCCGAACTCGCCGAGCGACTCCTCGAAGGCGAACCCGGCGGCGATCAGCAGCGCCCGCCGCACCATCGGCAGGTCCACCTCCCGCCAGGCCCGCAGCGGCGACGCCCCCAGCACGGCCGCCGCCTCCCGGAGCCGTCCGTCCACCGCGCGCAGGACGGGCAGCATGGTGCGGACGACGAAGGGCACGCCGACCAGGGCCTGGGCGAGCGGCACCAGAATCCAGGAGGCCCGCAGATCGAGCGGCGGCTCGTCCAGCGCGATCAGGAAGCCGAACCCGACGGTCACCGCCGAAACGCCGAGCGGCAGCATCAGCAGCGCGTCGAACCCGCGTACGAGACGGCCGGCTCTCCGCGTCAGCGCGGCGGCCGCGAGCCCGCCGATGACGACCGCGATGCCGGTGGCCACCACCGCGTACTGGAGCGAGTTCCCGACCGCCTCGATCGGCGGTACGAGGAAGGCACCGCCCTCCGCCGAGGTCAGCTCCCTGTAGTACGCCGCTCCGAAGCCGTCGGGGCCCGCGAAGGACCGCTGGACCAGCACCCCGAGCGGCAGCAGGATCAGCACGGCGACCGTGGCCACGACCAGGCCGAGCAGCGCCCACTGTCCGGCGCCGCGCGGGCGCCGCGCCGCGCCCGCCGCGTCGACCAGCTTCAGCGCGCTCTCGCGCCGCCGCACGGTCCAGGCGTGGATCGCGAGGATGAGCCCGACCGCCGCGAACTGCACGAGGGTCAGGACGGCGGCCGTGGGCAGGTCGAGCAGTTGCGCGGTCTGCCGGTAGATCTCCACTTCGAGCGTCGAGTACGCGGGTCCGCCGAGGATCTGCACGATGCCGAAGGAGGTGAAGGTGAAGAGGAACACCATGAGGGCGGCGGCCGCGACCGCGGTCCGAGGGCGGGCAGCGTCACCGTCCGCCAGGCCGTCCAGCGCGAGGCGCCGAGCATCCGCGCGGCCTCCTCCTGGCGCGGATCGAGCTGCGCCCACAGCCCGCCGACCGTGCGGACGACGACCGCGTAGTTGAAGAAGACGTGCGCGAGCAGGATCGCCCACACGGTGGTGTCGAGCCGCACACCCCACAGCTCGTCGAAGAGCCCGCCCCGCCCGATCAGCGCCAGGAACGCCGTTCCCACGACAACCGTCGGCAGCACGAACGGCACGGTGACGACGGCCCGCAGCACCTGCTTGCCCCGGAAATCGAAGCGCGCGAAGACATACGCGCCGGGGAGCGCGATCAGCAGCGTGAGCGCGGTCGACGCGAGCGCCTGCCAGGTGGTGAACCAGAGGACGTGCCGGATGTCGGACTGCCCGAGCACGTCCGCGATCCGCCCGAGCCGCCAGCCGCCGTCCACATGCAGCCCGCGCGCCACGATCGCCGTGACCGGGTAAGCGAAGAAGAGCGCGAAGAACGCCACGGGCACGGCCATCAGACCGAGCCGCACCGCGCTCCCACGGCCGAAACCCGCCCGGAAGCGGGGTTCCGTCCCGTGCTTCACTTCAGGACGAGCGAGGTCCACGACTTGATCCAGGGCTCGCGGTTGTCGGCGATCTTCTTCGGGTCCATGATCTGCGGCTTGTCGACCGTCACACCGTGCTCGGTGAACAGCGCGGGCAGCTCGACCCCCTCACGCACCGGGTTGACGAACATGTTCAGCGGCATGTCCGCCTGGAACTCCTTGCTCGCCAGGAAGTCCAGGAGCGCCTTGCCGCCCTTCGCGTTCTTGGCGTTGCCGAGCAGGCCCGCGTACTCGACCTGGCGGAAGCAGGTGCCGGTCGCGACGCCGGTCGGCGCCTCCTTGGGCCGCGGCTTGCCGTAGAGCACCTCGACGGGCGGCGACGAGGCGTAGGAAACGACGAGCGGCCGGTCGCCCTTGGCCTTCTTGCCGCCGGCGGACCCGGAGAACTCCTCGTTGTACGCCTGCTCCCAGCCGTCGACCACCTTCACGCCGTTGGCCCTGAGCTTCTTCCAGTAGCTCTCCCAGCCCTTGTCGCCGTACTTCGCGGCGGTGCCGAGCAGGAAGCCGAGGCCGGGCGAGGAGGTCGAGGCGTTCTCGGTGACCAGCAGGTTCTTGTAGGCGGGCTTGGTGAGGTCCTCGAAGGACTTCGGCGGCGCGAGCTTCTTGTCGGCGAAGTACTTCTTGTCGTAGTTGACGCAGACGTCACCGCTGTCGACCGGCGTCACCCGGTGCTTGCCCTGGTCGACGCGGTACTCCGGCTTGATCTTCTCGGAACCCTTGGCCTCGTACGACTGGAAGAGGCCGTGGTCGAGCGCCCGCGACAGCAGCGTGTTGTCGACGCCGAAGAAGACGTCGCCCTGCGGATTGTCCTTGGAGAGGATCGCCTTGTTCACGGCGGCGCCCGCATCGCCGTCCTTCAAAACCTCGACCTTGTAGCCGGAACGCTTCTCGAAGTCCTTCAGCACGTCCTTGGAGACGTTGAAGGAGTCGTGGCTGACGAGCGTGACGGTCTTGGAGTCCGCCTTCGAGGCGTCGTCACCGGAGCCGCACGCCGCGACGGCGACCATCCCGAGGCCGACCGCGAGGGCGACGGACGCGATCTTCTTGGTGCTCACTGAGTTGTCCTCCTGGGTGTCCAGGAAGAGACGCGGCCCTGCCCGCCGGCCGGGTGGCCGCGGGCAGGGCGCAACAGCTTGAGTGGTGCCCGAACTTCCTACCCAGAATGACCTGGGCGAGGTTCAGAGGGTCTGCGGCCCACCTGTCCAAGGTGCCGCACTCTCAGCGCTGTGGCGCTCCCCTGTCGGAATATGCAGATGTGTGTACGACGGCCAGACTACCTCTCGGCCGCGGCGAGCTGACCGCACGCCCCGTCGATCTCCTGGCCCCGGGTGTCGCGGATCGTGACCGGTACGCCATGGGCGGCGATGGCCTCCACGAACGCCTTCTCGTCCTCGGGCCGCGAGGCCGTCCACTTCGAGCCTGGCGTGGGGTTCAGCGGGATCAGGTTCACGTGCACCGGCTTGCCCTTGAGCAGCCGGCCGAGGCGGTCACCGCGCCACGCGTGGTCGTTGATGTCGCGGATCAGCGCGTACTCGATGGAGAGGCGGCGTCCCGACTTGGCCGCGTACTCCCAGCCGGCGTCGAGCACCTCCCGCACCTTCCACTTGGTGTTGACCGGTACGAGGGTGTCGCGCAGGTCGTCGTCCGGGGCGTGCAGCGAGATCGCGAGGCGGCACTTGAAGCCCTCGTCGGAGAACCGGTGGATGGCGGGCACGAGCCCCACCGTCGACACGGTGATGCCGCGCTGCGAGAGCCCGAGGCCGTCCGGCTCGGGGTCGGTGAGGCGGCGGATGGCTCCGGTCACGCGGTTGTAGTTGGCCAGCGGCTCGCCCATGCCCATGAAGACGATGTTGGACAGGCGGGCGGGCCGCCCGGGATCTCACCGTCCCGCAGCGCGCGCATGCCGTCGACGATCTGGTGCACGATCTCGGCCGTCGACAGGTTCCGGTCGAGACCGGCCTGGCCGGTGGCGCAGAACGGGCAGTTCATGCCGCACCCGGCCTGGGAACTGATGCACATCGTCACCCGGTCGGGATAGCGCATGAGCACCGACTCCACCAGCGTGCCGTCGAAGAGCCGCCAGAGCGTCTTGCGGGTGGTGTCGTCGTCACAGCTGATGTGCCGCACCACGGACATCAGGTCGGGCAGCAGCGCTTCCC
The DNA here is from genome assembly GCA_004010275.1 of Streptomyces huasconensis. Taxonomy (GTDB): domain Bacteria; phylum Actinomycetota; class Actinomycetes; order Streptomycetales; family Streptomycetaceae; genus Streptomyces; species Streptomyces huasconensis. The sequence continues at coordinate 4,076 of RBWT01000092.1, read as the reverse complement.
GGAGCTTGTCGCGCGCGCCGGCGGGGATGTCGGTCCACTCGGCCGGGTCGTGGGCGTACCGCGCGAAGTAGTGCTGCGAGAGCTGCTTGGCGCGGAACGGCTTCTCGCCGATGGCGGCGACGGCCTCCTTGCGCTCGGCGGGCGTGAGGTCGGCGAGGTGCCGCGGGGGCTTCTTGGCTCCGCGGGGCGCGACGAAGGTGAGTTCTCCGGGTACAGGCATGGTCCATCCAGTGTCGCAGACATACGACAAGGGGCCCGCCGCCCTATGGACAACGAGCCCCTTCCCTACATCCGTGCAGGTCAGGCCATGAAGCGGACCGTCAGCCGGACCCCACGAAGATCACCAGCAGGAGCCAGACCACCGGTGCCGTCGGCAGCAGGGAGTCCAGGCGGTCCATGATGCCGCCGTGCCCCGGCAGCAGCGTGCCCATGTCCTTGATGCCGAGGTCCCGCTTGATCATCGACTCGCCGAGGTCGCCGAGCGTGGCGCTCGCCGCGACCGCCAGGCCGATCAGCAGCCCCTGCCACCACGTCCCGCCGTCGATCAGGAACTCCATGCACAGCGCGCCCGCCGCCATCGCGAACGTGATCGCCCCGAGCAGGCCCTCGCGGGTCTTGCCGGGGCTGATGCGCGGCGCCAGCTTGCGCTTGCCGAAGCGCCAGCCGACCGCGTACGCCCCGGTGTCGCTGACCACGGTCAGCAGCAGGAACGTCAGCACCCGCCACGCCCCGTCGTCCGCCGTGAGCATCAGTGCCACGAACGTCGCGAGGAAAGGAACGTAGAAGGCCGCGAAGACCCCCGCCGTGACGTCCTTCAGATAGCCCTCGGGAGGCTCCGTCATGCGCCACACCAGGACGGCGAGCGCGGTGAGAGCCATCGCCACCCAGGCTCCCTCCGGACCCCGGACATAACCGGCGACGACCATCGCCGCGCCGCCCACCGCGAGCGGTACCAGCGGCGCCTTGATGGCCTTGCGCTCCTCGAGGCGGGAGGTCAGCTCCCAGAGGCCGACGACGACGGCGACCGCTATGACACCGACGAAGACGGCCTTGACGATGAACAGCGACGCGATGATCACCGCGCCGAGGCCCACACCGACTCCTATGGCCGCACCGAGATCACGGCCCGCGCTCTTCTTCGGCGCTGGCTGCGGCGCTGCCGGGGCGGGCTGGGGTGCGCTGGGCATGGGCTCCTGCGGGGGCGCGGGGGTGTCGGGCACGATGGGCATCGGCTGCGTCGCGGACGGCAGCAGCGCGTCCTGCGCATCGTACGCGGGACCTGCCGGGGGCGCCCCCCGACCAGACCCCTGGTCGGGCGGCACCCAGTACCCGGCTGTGGGCCGCGCCCCCCAGGAAGAGTCGTTCACGGATCGGTTTCCTGATTCCTCGGACCGGGTCTCAGACTTCGAGCAGCTCGGTTTCCTTGTGCTTGAGCAGCTCGTCCACCTGGGTGACGTACTTCGCGGTGGTGTCGTCGAGCTCCTTCTCCGCGCGGCGGCCCTCGTCCTCACCGATGTCGCCGTCCTTGACGGCCTTGTCGATGAGTTCCTTGGCCTTGCGGCGGATGGAGCGGATCGAGATCTTGGAGTCCTCGGCCTTGGTCTTGGCGACCTTGATGAACTCCTTGCGGCGGTCCTGCGTCAGCTCGGGGAAGGTCACCCGGATGATGTTGCCGTCGTTGCTCGGGTTGACGCCGAGGTCGGAGTCGCGGATGGCCTGCTCGATGTTGCGCAGCGCGCTCTTGTCGAACGGGGTCACCACGGCCATCCTCGGCTCGGGAACCGAGAACGAGGCCAGCTGGTTGATCGGCGTCAGCGCGCCGTAGTAGTCCGCCACGATCTTGTTGAACATCGCCGGGTGCGCACGGCCGGTGCGGATCGCGGCGAAGTCCTCCTTGGCGACCACGACGGCCTTCTCCATCTTCTCCTCGGCCTCGAGGAGGGTCTCTTCGATCACCACTTGCTCCTGCGTGTCTTGAGTAGGCCCGGCTAGCACAGGGCGGCCGGCTGCGTCGCGTGTCTTTCCTGCACGGTGTCCGACCGGCAGGGCTTTGTCCATCCCCTCAAGGGGCGTCTCGCGTACGTCCCTTGAGTCGGGCTCAGGTCTCCGAGGCCCGGAGCCCTGAGGCCCCGAGGCCCTGAGGTCAGTCCCGGCTTCCCTGGTCGCCCACGAGAGTGCCGATCTTCTCACCCTTGACGGCCCGGGCGATATTGCCTTCGGAGAGCAGCTCGAAGACGAGGATGGGCAGCTTGTTGTCCCGGCACAGCGTGATCGCGGTCATGTCGGCGACCTTGAGGTCGCGGGTGATGACCTCGCCGTAGCCGAGGGCGTCGAACTTCACCGCGTCGGGGTTGGTCTTCGGGTCGGAGTCATAGACGCCGTCCACGCCGTTCTTGCCCATGAGCAGCGCCTCGGCGTCGATCTCCAGGGCGCGCTGGGCGGCGGTGGTGTCGGTGGAGAAGTACGGCATGCCCATACCGGCGCCGAAGATGACCACACGCCCCTTCTCCAGGTGGCGCACGGCGCGCAGCGGGATGTACGGCTCCGCGACCTGCCCCATGGTGATGGCGGTCTGGACGCGGCAGTCGATGCCCTCCTTCTCCAGGAAGTCCTGGAGGGCGAGGCAGTTCATGACCGTGCCGAGCATGCCCATGTAGTCCGAGCGGGCGCGGTCCATGCCGCGCTGCTGGAGCTCGGCGCCGCGGAAGAAGTTGCCGCCGCCGATGACGACGGCGATCTGGGCCCCGTCGCGGACCACGGCCGCGATCTCCCGGGCGATGGCGTGCACCACGTCGGGATCGACCCCGAGGCCGCCTCCACCGGCGAACGCCTCACCGGAGAGCTTCAGCAGGAAGCGTCCGGCAACTTTGCCGTCGTCACTCTTCGAGTCGGCCTTGGTGGTCATGGTGTTCTCGCTTCTCTTACTTGACACACATACGAAGAAGGCCACTGCCGGTGGGGTGTCGTTCGCATCCCATGCTCGGCAGTGGCCTCCTCGTCAGATCCTGCGGTCGTACATCGCGTACGAGTGCCCTTTACGGGGCTCCCCCACGCGGGCGACCGCTGTCGACCCTATAGGGGTCTACCGTCGATCGCGGTACGGACTCAGATGCCGACCTTGATGCGCGAGAAGCGCTTCAGGGTGACACCGGCCTCGGCGAGAACCTTCTCGACCGACTTCTTGTTGTCCAGCGCGTACGGCTGGCCGAGGAGGGTGGCCTCCTTGAAGAAGCCGTTGACGCGACCCTCGACGATCTTCGGGAGGGCGGCCTCGGGCTTGCCCTCGGCGCGGGTGGTCTCCTCGGCGACGCGGCGCTCGGACTCGACGACCTCGGCCGGCACGTCCTCCTTGGAGAGGTACTTCGGCGCGAAGGCGGCGATGTGCTGCGCGACACCCTTGGCGAGGTCGGCGTCGGCCTTGTCCAGCTCGACGAGGACACCGATCTGCGGGGGCAGGTCGGGCATCGTGCGGTGCATGTACGCGGTGACGTAGGCGCCGGAGAACTGCGCGAAGCGGTCCAGGACGATCTTCTCGCCGAGGTTGGCGTTGGCCTCGTCCACGTACGCCTGGACGGTCTTGCCGGCCTCGATCTCGGAGGCGAGCAGCGCCTCGAGGTCGGCCGGGGACGTCTTGGCGATGTGGGCGGCGAGGTTGTTCGCCACGGCCTGGAACTTCTCGCCCTTGGCGACGAAGTCCGTCTCGCACTTCAGCTCGACGATGACACCGGAGGTGTTGTCGTCGGCGATGAGGGAGACCACGGCGCCGTTCTCGGCGGAGCGGCCCTCGCGCTTGGCGACGCCCTTCTGGCCCTTGATGCGGAGCGCCTCGACGGCCTTGTCGACGTTGCCCTCGGCCTCGTCGAGCGCCTTCTTGCAGTCCATCATGCCGGCGCCCGTGAGCTCACGGAGCTTCTTGACGTCAGCGGCGGTGTAGTTCGCCATGTTCGAAATTCTCTCTCGAAGTCTTGAAAGATCTACGGAGGTCTACGGGTGAACGGCGGGGGCCGATCGGGCCCCCGCCGTCAACCACCGAACCTGTGAGGTCAGGCCTGCTCGGCGTCCGCGGCCGGGGCCTC
>RBWT01000091.1 GCA_004010275.1 Streptomyces huasconensis | reverse complement strand
TACCCCCCAGCCGCCCCCAGCCCGCCTTGCGACGGCGTCGGCCGGGCCGACGGGCAAGGGGGGCGGCCGACGCCGCCCACGGGACGGAAGAACCCTGGCGGCGGGCTGCTCATGGGCAGGCCCTCGGCGTGCCCGTCTACGTCTCGCCCAGCTGGTTCCTCGTCGCCGCCCTCATCACCTGGGTCTTCGGCGGCCAGCTCGACCGCGTCCTGCCCGAGCTGGGCGGCGCCCGCTACCTCGTATCGCTCTTCTTCGCCGTCGCCTTCTACGCCTCCGTACTTGTCCACGAACTGGCCCACACCATCGCGGCCCTCCGCTTCAAGCTGCCGGTGCGCCGCATCCAGCTCCAGTTCTTCGGCGGAGTCTCCGAGATCGAGAAGGAGACGGAGACCCCCGGCCGCGAGTTCGTCCTCGCCTTCGTCGGCCCGCTCCTCTCCCTCGTGCTCGCGGGCGTCTTCTACGCCGGCATGCGCGTCGTCGAGCCCGGCACCGTCCCCGGCGTCCTGCTCGCCGGGTTGATGATCTCCAACCTCATCGTCGCCGCCTTCAACCTCCTGCCCGGCCTGCCCCTGGACGGCGGCCGCATGCTGCGCGCCGTCGTCTGGAAGATCACCGGCAAGCCCATGAGCGGAACCGTCGCCGCCGCCTGGGTCGGCCGCGCGCTCGCCATCTCCGTACTGATCGGACTGCCGCTCCTCAACCAGTCCGGCGCCCTCGGCGGCGAGCCCCAGGACATCGGCGGCATGACCACCGTCACCGACGCCTTGCTCGCCGCCATCCTCGCCGCGATCATCTGGACCGGCGCCGGAAACAGCCTGCGCATGGCCCGTCTGCGCGAACACCTGCCCGAACTCCGCGCCCGCACCCTGACCCGCCGCGCCGTCCCGGTCGAGTCCCACACCCCGCTCTCCGAAGCGCTGCGCCGGGCCAACGACGCGGGTGCCCGCGCCCTCGTGATCGTCGACGCCGACGGCGACCCGATGGCGGTCGTCCGTGAGGCGGCCATCGTCTCCGTGCCCCAGCACCGCCGCCCCTGGGTCGCGGTCAGCGGCCTCGCCCAGGACATCACCGAAGGCATGCGGATCTCCGCCGAGCTGGCGGGGGAGGAGCTGCTGGACACCCTGAGGGCCACTCCCGCCACGGAGTACCTCGTCGTGGAGGACTCCGGCGAGATCTACGGAGTGCTGTCCGCCGCCGACGTGGAACGCGCCTTCGTCAAGGCGATGGCCCGCCCCTCCTGAGCACCGCTCTCCTGAAGCGGGTGTCGCAGGTCCGAATCCTGCCGGAGGCCGCCCGCCCGCACCGCATCTCCGCGCCCCTGCCTCGGGATGCTCGCACCGCTTGGCCGATTCCGGGTCGTGGTGGAGGGGGGCGGACTTCCGTACGCTCGGCCCGACAGGACTCGCCTGTCTCACGAGTAGCCCTTGGGGGTTGGCGTGCTGTACGCATTCGCCTTTGAGCGGGTCGGCGTCGTGGTGAGCGACCTCTATTTCCTCGACCCGAAGCCGTTGCAGGGGCAGGAGACCCCTGAGCGCGGGGTGCGGCTGGAAATGCGAGTCTTCAAAAGCGGCGAGTTGACCGGTTCCCTCTACGCGGCGCGCCCGATCACGATCGGCCGCCCGCTGTGGCGGGTGGATCTCCTCCAAGACGCGGCCGCCGCCCCGAACACCTTCGACCGGACGCACCACCATCCCCACATCGTCGGCTGGGAACCCGGCCCGCGGACGTTCGTCAAGGAGTTGTCCGACGATCCGTTGGCGTGGCTGAGCAGCAAGCTGACCGACATTCCCGGCCTTTTGCGTGAGGCCGGCATCTCTCCGGACGAGATCTCGGCGGCGGATGCGGACAGTCTTCGTACAGCGGCCCCTGAGATCGTGGAAACCGTCCGCCGCGTGCTGGAGCGGGTATGGGCCGGTGAACTCGGCCGCCCGACAACCGATATCGACGCGAGCGCGGTAACCAGCATGAGGGCCAGTTGGCTCTAGTGGAACTCGGGCGGTGGCCGACGGACATGGTGATCATTCGGGTCCACCACCGCGGATGAACGCCCGGGGGTCCGGGACCAGGACCGCCGCGCGAAGCGTGCGGCGCGGAGACGAGTTGCCGATCAGCCGCCCTGGTAGATGGTGGTGCACAGCAACACGGCGCCGTCGTCCACCAGGACCGCCCAGTAGCGCGTCTGATCCCCCGCCGCCCGGAGGCAGTTGTTCGCGTTGGCGCCCGCCGGGGCGCGGTAGACGCCTGTGATGTGCATGATCTGGTTGTACGGGGCAGGGACCGTCTTGCGTCGGCAGTCCACGGCTGTCATGAAGCCGAAGGTGATCGCGTCGCCGGACTGCCGGCCGAGCAGGCAGTGGCCGTAGTGGTAGATCCGGGTGAGGCAGAGCTTCGTGGTGTTGCCGGTGGTGGTGGACCGGTGGCTCCAGTACGACTTGTCCTGGCCGGTAGGGCAGGCCGTATCCGTGGCGGTCACTTTGACCTGTGCCTGCTCGGCGGCGCAGGACACCGGGTCCGGCGGGGCATCGACGCTCCAGTCGATGTTGGCACTGCCCCCGTGGCCCGTGTCATAGACCGCCAGGCAGTCACCGGCCGAGATGGCTTTGAACGCCTTTTCGGTGGGGTCCGGAGCGGGGGTCGACGGCTCGGCGTCGGACGTGTGAGTGCTGTCCCCACCGGTGGCGGAGCCGCCGGGGGCGTGGACGGTCGACGGAGGCGCGTTCGGGGTGGGGCTGGCACTGGCACTGGCACTGGATGGAGGTGCGTCGGCCAGCAGGTCTTTCAGCTCCGCCGCGTTGCTGACGCCCAGCCAGGCCAGGATCGACAGAACGGATGTGATCCCGCCGAGGAGGGCCAACAACCTCGCAGTCGAATGCTCATCGGATGCGCCCGCCACCGTGCCCTCCCCGTCGAGGCTCAGGCGATATTAGCCCTCTCGGCGCCTCTGAGAGCCGAACTTTCCTGCCCCGGCTGACGGCACCACAGCCACCACGCACCACCGGCAACACGGCGCCACTCACAGCGGCCGAGGCGCCAAGCACCGGGCACACCCGGCGAGGCACCGGGCACAGCCGCCGAGGCGCCGGGCCCAGGCACCGGACACCAGGTCAGAGGCATGGCACGGATGTGCCACACGAGCGCCACGGCAGTACCACGGCCGACCTCCACGATGAAGTCATCGGCCACCGCGGCCAGTGGGACCGCGGTGAGGGCAGGAGGAGCAGGTGACGGCCCAGCGGGACGGCGTCCGGGCCGCGGTCATCGGGATGTCGTCCGCGACGGAGGAGTCGGTGCGCGGCGCCTTGGCAGTCGTGTCCGGTACAGACGCGCAAAGGCCGCGCTCGACCGGGAACTGCTGGACGGCGACGGCGACGGCTCCGCCACGCACGGCACAGGACGGGTGCTGCTGGACGGCCTCGCAGGGATCGGCAAGACGGCCCTCGCTGTCCACTGGGCCAACCGGCGACAGGAACGCTTCCCCGACAGACAGGTCTACCTGGACCTCAACGGGTTCAGCGCCCACCGGCCGATGGGCGCTGAACCAGGCCCTGGTCGGCCTCGGGGCGGCCCAGGACGAGCTGCCCTCCAGCACCCACGAGCCCAGCGCACTCGCCGGGCGACGGCTCCTGCTCGTCCTGGACAACGCGCTGTGCCCCGAGCAGATCCGCCCGCTGCTCCCGGGCCCCACGGGCACCACCCCGGTGACCAGCCGCAACCAGCTGAGGGGCTGGTGGTCAGGAACGGCGCCCGGCGGCTGACCCTGCCCCCGCTCGGCCCCGAGCAGGCCGTCGCCCTGCTGCACGCCCTGCTGCCCGGGTACCGCACCGCGCCGGACTCACTGCGCGAACTCGCCGCGTTCTGCGGCGGCCTCCCGCTCGCGCTGCGCGTCCTCGCCGAACGGGCGGCACTGCGCCCCCGTACGGCCCTGGCGCGACTGATGGCCGAGATCCGCGGCGAGTGTGAGTCGTCCCACCTGTTCGGGCTCGGCGAGGACAGCACGGACCTGGCCGCGGTCATGTGATGGTCACTACGCGGCGTGACCGAGGCGGCGGCCCGTCTCCACCAGGCGCCGGCGTGGCACGCCGGTACCCCCATGCACCCCCCGCGGACGCGGCGGCCGTCCTGGGCATCACGGAACGGGCCCCGAACCGCTCCTGGACGAACTCGCCCAGATCCACCTCGTCGAACGGTATGGTTCCGACCGCTACCGGCTGCCTCCGACCGTCCTGGCCTGCCTCGACGAACGGCAGCGGGCGATGACCGTCGAATGCGCGTGTTAAGGAATGCCTCATGGTGACCGCGACCGTCCGCGAATGGCGCGACGAAGAAGGCTGGGGCGTGCTCGATTCCCCGAGACCCCCGGCGGCTGCTTCGGCCACTTCTCCGACATCCAGGCCACCGGCTTCCGCACCCTGTCCCCGGGACAGCGCGTGGACCTCACCTGGGAAGCCCCCGGCTTCGAACAGGACGGCTACGCCTACCGCGCCGTGAGCATCGTCCCCCGGCCCGCCTGACCCCACCCCGCCCGGGGCGCCCGAGCCATGGTCCGCAGCCCCGCCCGCTGCCGGTAGGCTGGTCACATGTCCGAACCGACCGGTGCCGCCCGCCGTCGCGGGCCCTTCAAGGTCGGGGACCAGGTCCAGCTCACCGACCCCAAGGGACGCCACTACACGTTCACGCTCGAGGCCGGGAAGAATTTCCACACCCACAAGGGTTCCTTCCCCCACGACGAGCTGATCGGCGCTCCCGAGGGCAGTGTTGTCCGTACCACGGGAAACGTCGCCTACCTGGCGCTGCGCCCCCTGCTCCCCGACTACGTCCTGTCCATGCCCCGCGGCGCCGCCGTGGTCTACCCCAAGGACGCGGGGCAGATCCTGGCCTTCGCCGACATCTTCCCCGGCGCCCGCGTCGTCGAGGCGGGCGTGGGCTCCGGCTCGCTCAGCAGCTTCCTGCTGCGCGCCATCGGCGACCAGGGAATGCTGCACTCCTACGAGCGCCGCGAGGACTTCGCCGACATCGCCCGGCAGAACGTGGAGCGCTACTTCGGCGGCCCCCACCCCGCCTGGCAGCTCACCGTCGGCGACCTCCAGGACAACCTCAGCGACACCGAGGTCGACCGCGTCATCCTCGACATGCTCGCCCCCTGGGAGTGCCTGGAGACCGTCTCCAAGGCGCTCGTCCCCGGCGGCATCCTCTGCTGCTACGTGGCGACCACCACCCAGCTCGCCCGGACCGTCGAGTCCATCCGCGAGATCGGCGGCTTCAACGAGCCGACCGCCTGGGAGTCGATGATCCGCAACTGGCACATCGAGGGCCTGGCCGTCCGCCCCGACCACCGCATGATCGGGCACACCGGCTTCCTCCTCACCGCCCGCCGCCTCGCGGACGGCGTGGAGCCCCCCATGCGCCGCCGCCGCCCCGCCAAGGGCGCGTACGGCGAGGACTACTCCGGACCCAACGCCGACGCGCGCCGTTGCGTTGACAGGACACCAGCCCCGTACCGAAGGCGCGACCAAAAGAGCCGCAGGTACCCACGGACCCCGGTGTTCCACCTCACTGTGACCTATGGCACGATGCTGGGCATCCACCGGCACAGCCCTCACAGGAGACACTTCCTCGTGCAGCACCCCGCCGTCCCGGACCTGGCACACACTGCCGCCCGTCCCGTCCACTGGCTGGCCACCGCCGCCGAGCTGGCCGCCGTCGTCGCCGGCTCCGCCTTCCTGCAGCCCGGCCCCGCGACCGCCGCCCAGACAGGGCCCCAGACACACACCAGGGCCGCCGCGGGCGCACCCGCACCGGCCCCCGCGCCCGATCCCGCCGCCGTGGAGTTCCCCCTCGACTGCGGCCCCGTGAAGCCCGCCGTGAAGAAGCAGGCCACCGGCGACCTCGACGGGGACGGCAGGTCAGAGACCGTCGCCGTCGTGCACTGCCGCGCCGGCTCGGGCACCCCGCCCGACGGGATCTACGTGATCACCCGCGCCGACACGGGCAAGCCCCGCGTGGTGGCCACCCTCGTCGACCCGAAGGACCGGCGGAACGTGAGCGACTTCGCCGTACGTGACGGCGCGATCACCGCGACGCTCCTCGGCTACTCCTCGCTCGACGTCCCCCGCTGCTGCCCCGACCAGGAGGACGCGGCCAAGTGGCAGTGGCAGGACGGCACGTTCGTACGGGCCACGCCCGCCGGGGCCCGCAGCGTCTGACGCCGCGGCGGGCGGCAGCTCACTCCGCGTCGGGCCCGTAGACCTCGACCCTGTCCGAAACGCGACGTACGTGGATGCAGTCGCCCGGACACTCCTTCGCGGAGTCGGCGACATCCTGGAGAAGTGGCAGCGGGACGGGCGTTGTGGCCCCAGGGGCCTGGAGCAACTCGTCGTCGCCGCTCTTCACATAGGCCAGACCGTCGATGTCCAGCTCGAAGACCTCGGGCGCGTACTGCGCGCAGATGCCGTCTCCGGTGCAGAGGTCCTGGTCGATCCAGACCTCCAGCAGATCATGGCCCTCACTGCCGGTCTCGGCGTCGTGCCGCACGGTCATCTCTCCTGCCGGTCGCTGCGTCGAGCGGCCCGACCAATCGGTAAGTCCGGCCAGCTCTGACGGGTGTTGAACGCTTCGACGATACAACCGCCCGCTTTCCGATGTTGTTGGGTGGGTAATGAGCTGGTGTGAGGGGAAGCGCAAGGGTGAAGATCGGACACACCCCCTTGTCTTTGTGATCTAGGGGTTTCAATCGACACCCACCCAGGTAGGGTCTGGAAGCGTCCAGCTCCCCTTGGAGGAGGTGAGGACCGTGGCAGCCCACGACGACGAAAACAACCGCGGCATCCGGCCGGGACGAGGGTCTGACGACCCTGCCGGTCAGGTTGCCTATCTCGAGCAGGAAATCGCCGTCCTGCGACGCAAGCTCGCCGACTCTCCGCGGCATACGAGGATTCTCGAAGAGCGGATCGTCGAGCTGCAGACCAACCTGGCCGGCGTGTCCGCACAGAACGAGCGGCTCGCCAACACGCTCCGCGAGGCCCGCGACCAGATCGTGGCCCTCAAGGAAGAAGTCGACCGGCTCGCACAGCCGCCGGCCGGCTTCGGAGTCTTCCTCGTGGCGAACGAGGACGGCACGGCGGACATCTTCACCGGCGGCCGCAAGCTCCGGGTGAACGTCAGCCCCAGCGTCGAGCTCGACGAGCTCAAGCGCGGCCAGGAAGTAATGCTCAACGAAGCGCTCAACGTGGTCGAGGCCATGGAGTACGAGAGCGTGGGCGACATCGTCACCCTCAAGGAGATCCTTGAAGGCGGCGACCGAGCCCTGGTGGTCGGACACACCGACGAAGAGAGAGTGGTGCGGCTCGCCGAACCCCTCCTCGACGTCACCATCCGCGCCGGCGACGCCCTCCTGCTCGAACCCCGCTCCGGCTACGTCTACGAGGTCGTTCCCAAGAGCGAGGTCGAGGAGCTCGTCCTCGAAGAAGTCCCCGACATCAGCTACGAGAAGATCGGCGGCCTCGGCGGCCAGATCGAGATGATCCGGGACGCCGTCGAGCTTCCGTACCTCTATCCCGACCTCTTCAAGGAGCACGAACTGCGGCCGCCCAAGGGCGTGCTGCTGTACGGGCCCCCCGGCTGCGGCAAGACGCTGATCGCGAAAGCCGTCGCCAACTCCCTTGCCAAGAAGGTCGCCGAGGTCACCGGACAGCCCGCGGGGAAGAGCTACTTCCTCAACATCAAGGGCCCCGAACTCCTCAACAAGTACGTCGGCGAGACCGAGCGCCACATCCGCCTGGTCTTCCAGCGTGCCCGTGAGAAGGCGAGCGAGGGCACCCCCGTCATCGTCTTCTTCGACGAGATGGAATCCCTCTTCCGCACCCGCGGCTCCGGTGTCAGCTCGGACGTGGAGAACACCATCGTCCCCCAGCTGCTCGCCGAGATCGACGGCGTGGAAGGGCTGGAGAACGTCATCGTCATCGGCGCCTCCAACCGCGAGGACATGATCGACCCCGCGATCCTGCGGCCCGGACGACTCGACGTCAAGATCAAGATCGAGCGCCCGGACGCGGAGGCGGCGAAGGACATCTTCGCCAAGTACCTCACCGAGCGGCTCCCGCTGCACGCCGACGACCTGTCCGAGCACGGCGCCGACCGGCGCGCCACCGTGCAGGGCATGATCCAGTCCGTCGTCGAGCAGATGTACGCGGAGTCCGAGGAGAACCGCTTCCTCGAGGTGACGTACGCCAACGGCGACAAGGAAGTCCTGTACTTCAAGGACTTCAACTCCGGCGCCATGATCGAAAACATCGTGGGCCGCGCCAAGAAGATGGCCATCAAGGCCTTCCTCGAGGCGAACCAGAAGGGCATCAGGGTCTCCCACCTCCTCCAGGCTTGCATCGACGAGTTCAAGGAGAACGAGGACCTGCCCAACACCACCAACCCCGACGACTGGGCCCGGATCTCCGGAAAGAAGGGCGAGCGGATCGTGTACATCCGCACCCTCGTCACCGGAAAGCAGGGCGCGGACACCGGACGCTCCATCGACACGGTGGCCAACACCGGTCAGTACCTGTAGAACGCAGGCCGGCTGCGGGTGTCCTTCACGGGTACCCGCAGCGTCTGCTTTTCAATGAAGACAATGATCTCCCCACCAGCGCAAAGGCGTTCTAGGCTCTTCGGTACCGCCGAGTCGCGCAGTGCGGGGACGGGCACCGCACGCGCACCGGAGAACCAGCGGTACTTGAGCGCCGTTCCCGAAGGGGAGCGCCGCCGGGCAAGGAGGGCCGCATGACCGTACGGCGAGTAATGGGCATCGAGACGGAGTACGGCATCTCCGTCCCCGGCCACCCCAACGCCAATGCCATGCTCACCTCATCCCAGATCGTCAACGCCTACGCCGCGGCGATGCACCGGGCGCGACGCGCCCGCTGGGACTTCGAGGAGGAGAACCCGCTGCGGGACGCGCGGGGTTTCGACCTCGCCCGTGAGGCCGCCGACTCCAGCCAGCTGACCGACGAGGACATCGGCCTCGCCAACGTCATCCTGACCAACGGAGCGCGCCTCTACGTGGACCACGCGCACCCCGAGTACAGCTCACCGGAGATCACCAACCCCCTGGACGCGGTCCTGTGGGACAAGGCCGGCGAACGCATCATGGCCGAGGCGGCGGACCGGGCGGCCCAGCTCCCCGGCGCCCAGCCGATCCACCTGTACAAGAACAACACCGACAACAAGGGCGCCTCGTACGGCACGCACGAGAACTACCTGATGAAGCGGGAGACCCCCTTCTCGGACATCGTGCGGCACCTCACGCCCTTCTTCGTCTCCCGCCAGGTCGTCACGGGCGCCGGACGCGTCGGCATCGGCCAGGACGGCCACGAGCACGGCTTCCAGCTCAGCCAGCGCGCGGACTACTTCGAGGTCGAGGTGGGCCTGGAGACGACGCTGAAGCGGCCCATCATCAACACCCGGGACGAGCCCCACTCCGACGCCGAGAAATACCGCAGGCTGCACGTCATCATCGGCGACGCGAACCTCTCGGAGATCTCCACCTACCTCAAGCTGGGCACCACCTCGCTCGTCCTCGCCATGATCGAGGACGGCTTCATCGCGGTGGACCTCGCCGTGGACCAGCCGGTGCGCACCCTGCACCAGGTCTCCCACGACCCGACGCTCCAGCACCTGGTCACGCTCCGCAGCGGTCGTTCACTGACCGCGGTGCAGCTGCAGATGGAGTACTTCGAGCTGGCCCGCAAGTACGTCGAGGAGCGGTACGGCTCCGACGCCGACGAGCAGACCAAGGACGTCCTGGCCCGCTGGGAGGACGTGCTCGGCCGCCTGGAGAACGACCCGATGAGCCTCTCCGGAGAGCTGGACTGGGTCGCCAAGCGGGAACTCATGGAGGGCTACCGCCGCCGCGACAGCCTCGACTGGGACGCCGCCAGGCTGCACCTCGTCGACCTTCAGTACGCCGACGTGCGGGCCGAGAAGGGCCTGTACAACCGCCTCGTGGCGCGCGGCAAGATGAAGCGGCTCCTGGACGAGGCGGACGTGGAGCGGGCCACCACCAAGCCTCCCGAGGACACCCGGGCCTACTTCCGGGGCCGCTGCCTGGAGCAGTACGCGGACGACGTGGCCGCGGCCTCCTGGGACTCGGTCATCTTCGACCTGCCCGGCCGTGACTCCCTGCAACGAGTGCCGACCCTGGAGCCCCTGCGCGGCACCAGGAACCACGTCAAGGAGCTGCTGGACCGCTGCCGCTCGGCGGAGGATCTGGTTCGGGTGCTCTCCGGCGGCTGAAAGGTCACCGGCGGGGGAATCACAGAGGTGGGTCCCGCACGTTGAGGGAAGTGCGGGGCCGATGTCGGACCTGGATTGTAGGGTCTGATCAAGAACGTCTAACCGAGCGAGCGGGGTGAGGTAGATGGCGACCAAGGACACCGGCGGCGGACAGCAGAAGGCGACGCGCTCCACCGAGGAGACCGAGGAGCAGACGCAGGACGCGCAGGCTTCCGAGGACCTCAAGGAGCGCCAGGAGAAGCTGAGCGACGACGTGGACTCCGTGCTGGACGAGATCGATGACGTCTTGGAAGAGAACGCCGAGGATTTCGTGAGGTCGTTCGTTCAGAAGGGTGGACAGTAGTTCAGGGTTGTGAACGCGGTGAACAAGAAGTGCTCGCGGTGTCAGCGGGTTCTGCCAGAGAGCGCGTTCGCGGGGAACAAGTCCATGCGTGACGGTCTGCAGGCGTACTGCCGGGAGTGCTCTGCCGAGTACTACCGGCAGCGCCAGGAGGCCAAGGGGAAAGCGGTGCGCGTCAAAGTGCCCGTCCCGCGCGGGCACAAGCGCTGCCCTCAGTGCTGTGAAGTGAAGCCGCATTCCGATTGGGAGCGGAACAAGTCTTCGTCCGATGGCTGGGCCAGCTACTGCAGGGAGTGCCGGGCGGAGCGCAATCGGGTCAGTTACTTCCAGCGCAAGTACGGCCTGACGTCAGCGGAGTTGGAGAAGCTGATCGCTTCTCAGCATGGTGTGTGCTGCATCTGTCTGGCTGCTCCGGCGGAGCACGTGGATCACTGTCACGAGACGGGTAAAGTCCGAGGCGTATTGTGCTTCAGCTGCAACGCGGCGCTGGGGCAGTTCAAGGATCGGCCGGATGCCATACGGCGTGCGGCCGCATATGTGGAAGGAAACGCGTGGAAGCCAACACTCGTAGCACCGGGCGTCTACCAGCTGCCTTCCTGACGCCTGGCTCGTCGTCCTTCATGGACTTCCTGTCCGAGCATCAGCCCGAGATCCTGCCGGGCAATCGCCAACTGCCGCCCACGCAGGGCGTCGTCGAGGCCCCGCACGGCACCACCATCGTGGCCGTGACGTTCCCCGGCGGTGTGGTCCTCGCCGGCGACCGGCGGGCGACGATGGGGAACGTCATCGCGCAGCGGGACATCGAGAAGGTCTTCCCCGCCGACGAGTACTCGGCGGTCGGCATCGCCGGCACGGCGGGCCTGGCCGTCGAGATGGTGAAGCTCTTCCAGCTGGAGCTGGAGCACTTCGAGAAGGTGGAGGGCGCCACGCTCTCCCTGGAGGGCAAGGCGAACCGTCTCTCCACGATGATCCGCGGCAACCTCGGCATGGCCATGCAGGGCCTGGCCGTGGTGCCGCTCTTCGCGGGGTATGACGTGGACCGCGAGAAGGGCCGCATCTTCTCGTACGACGTCACGGGCGGCCGCTCCGAGGAGCACGGGTTCGCGGCGACCGGCTCCGGGGCGGTCTTCGCGCGGGGCGCGATGAAGAAGCTGTACCACGACGGTCTGACCGAGGAACAGGCGACGACCCTCGTCGTCCAGGCGCTGTACGACGCCGCCGACGACGACTCGGCCACGGGCGGCCCCGACATGGCGCGTCGGATCTTTCCCATCGTCACCGTCATCTCCGACGAGGGCTTCCGGCGGCTCACGGACGAGGAGTCGTCCGTGATCGCGCGTTCGATCCTGGAGAAGCGGCTGGAGCAGCCGGACGGCCCGCGCGCCGCGCTGCTCTGATCGCTCCGAATTCGCCACTGACTGAAGTTTTTGACAGAAAGGGACGGATCCGGTGTCGACGCCGTTCTACGTATCACCCCAGCAGCAGATGGCCGACCGGGCGGAATACGCCCGCAAGGGCATCGCGCGCGGCCGCAGTCTGGTCGTCCTGCAGTACGCCGACGGCATCGTGTTCGTCGGCGAGAACCCGTCCCGTGCGCTGCACAAGTTCAGCGAGATCTATGACCGCATCGGTTTCGCGGCCGCAGGCAAGTACAACGAGTACGAGAACCTCCGGATCGGCGGCGTCCGTTACGCCGATCTCCGTGGTTACACCTACGACCGTGACGACGTGACGGCGCGTGGCCTGGCGAATGTGTACGCGCAGACGCTGGGCACGATCTTCTCCAGCGCGGCCGAGAAGCCCTACGAGGTCGAGCTGGTGGTCGCCGAGGTGGGCGAGACCCGCGAGGGCGACCAGATCTACCGCCTGCCGCACGACGGTTCCATCGTCGACGAGCACGGTTCGCTGGCCGTCGGTGGCAATGCCGAGCAGATCAGCAACTACCTCGACCAGCACCACAACGACAACATGACGCTCGCGGAGGCGCTCAAGCTGGCCGTGCGCGCCCTCTCCCGCGACACGAACGGCACCGAGCGGGAGATCCCGGCCGAGCGTCTCGAGGTGGCGGTGCTGGACCGGACGCGTCCGCAGCAGCGCAAGTTCAAGCGGATCGTGGGCCGCCAGCTGTCGCGGCTGCTCGATGAGGGCGGCGCGACGGACGCGGCCAGTGACACGGAAGAGGACGCCGGGCCCACGCCGCAGTCCGGTGGCGACGTCGAGTAGTCCGCTGTCGTGTGTGCGCCCCGCGCTCCGGCCGCCCGGCCGGGACGCGGGGCGTTCGCGTTCCCGTCATACGCTCCGGCGGGCGGGTCCTGTCGAGCCGCGGACGATCAGTTCGACGGGGAGCGGGGTGGCCTCCGGGGGGCGGCCCTCGACGACGGCGACCAGGGACTCCATGCCGCGCTCGCCGAAGTGCTCGGCGGGCAGCCGGACCGTCGTCAGCTCCGGCTCGACGGCGGTCGCGAGGGTCATGTCGTCGAAGCCGGTCACCGAGATGTCCTCGGGGACGCGCAGTCCGAGCCGCCGGGCGGCCTTGCAGACGCCGGCGGCGAGGAAGTCGTCGTCGCAGATGACCGCTGTGGGGCGCCCGCTCGCGGGGGCCAGGGCGGCCTCTGCGGCCACGCGGGCCGCGTCGACGGTCAGGGGTGCCGTGGCGCGTCGTACGGCCGCGTCCGTGCCGTGCAGGGCCGCGGCGAGGGCTTCCGCGCGTACGTCGAAGGTCCAGGAGTCGACGCCGCCGCCGAGGTGCAGGAAGTCGCGGTGGCCGAGCGCGAGCAGATGTTCCGTCACCTGGCGCATGCCCGCGGCGAGGTCGAGGTTGACGGTGGCCGCGCCCAGGCTGTGGGCGGGGTCGCTGTCGAGCATGACCAGGGGCAGGTCGTCGCCGCGGATGGTGGCGAGCGTGTCGGAGGCCATGGAGGAGGCGAGTACGCCGTCCAGTGAGGCCCGTGCCGACTCGAAGGGGTCGCGGGCGGGGCCGGTGCCCTCGGGGGTGGGGTAGAGGAGGACGCCGAAGCCGTGCCGGGCGGCGACGCGGGCGGCTCCGGTGTAGACGTGCGCGAAGAACTCGTTGGTGAGGGCGGGGACGACGGGCAGCGGCGTCCTGGTCCTGCCGAGGCGCAGGTTCCGGGCGGCGAGGTTGGGGCGGTAGCCGAGCTGCCGGGCGGCGGCGCGCACCCGCTCGGCGGTCGGTTCCGCGACCCGGCCGCGCCATTTGTCGCCCAGCACGCGGGAGACGGTGGCCTGGGAGACACCGGCGGCGCGTGCGACGTCGCGGCTGGTGGGGGGCCGGGGGCTCCCGGTTTCCTGCTGTGGCCCGGCCACTGTCACCTCCTGGTCGTGTCCGCGGTGCGCGGGCGCGGTGGACCCGCGGACAGGGCTCATGGTACGTATGACGCTCGACGTTATACGTAAAACGCCGTGCCTGGCGGCGTGGGGGAGGGGCGGGACGGCATGGCTGCGGGTTACGCGGAGATCCTTTGGACGCGATATGCGACACGGCTGCTCGCCGGGACGCTGGTGGGCCGGCTGCCCAACGCCACGGCCTCCATCGCGATCGTGCTGTTCATCCGGGCCGAGGGCGGCACCTACAGCCTGGCCGGGGCGCTCGCCGCGGTGTACGGCGTGGCCAACGCCGTCGGGCAGCCGCTGCTCGGGCGCCTCGTCGACCTGTACGGCCAGCCGCGCGTCCAGCTGCCCGCGGCCCTGCTCTCCGCGCTCGCCATGGCGGCCTTCGCCTTCACCGGCCCCGACCAGCTGGCCCTCGCCCACGTCGCGGTGGGCGCCGCGGGCCTGTTCACCCCGCCCCTGGAAGGCGGGCTGCGAGCCCTGTGGCCGAGCGTCCTCGGCAAGGAGGAGCAGGTCCACGCGGCGTACGCCATGGACGCCATCGCCCAGGAAGTCATGTTCACCGTCGGGCCGTTGCTCGTCACGGGCTGCGTGGCCCTGTGGTCGGAGCAGGCGGCGCTGCTCGTGGTGAACGCCGTGGGTGTGCTGGGCGCCCTCTCCGTGGTGGTCTCCGAGCCCTCACGCGCGTGGCGCTCGGCGCCCCGGGAGGCGCACTGGCTGGGCGCCCTGCGCTCACCGGGGCTCCTCGCGCTCCTCGGCGCGTTCCTCTTCATCGGCGTGGCGCTGGGCTCGTCACCGTGGCCGGTGTGTCGTACGCGGACGGGCACGGCGGCGACGCGGTGTACGGCTGGATGATGGCGGCGCTCGGCCTCGGCGCGCTGGGCCGGCGGCTCCGTCTATGGCGCGCGGCAGTGGCGCGGCGTCCCGGAGAGGCGCCTGAGCGTCCTGGTGGCCCTGCTCGCCGTCTGCTACGTGCCCCTGATGCTGGTGCCCGGCGCGCCCGCGATGACCGCGCTCTCCGCCCTCGCGGGGGTCTTCCTCGCGCCGTCGCTGGCCTGTGCCTTCGTCATCGTCGACCGGCACGCCCCGCGCGGGACCGTCACCGAGGCGTTCTCCTGGCTGGTGACCACGTTCACCGTCGGGGCCTCGCTCGGAACTGCCGCCGCGGGGCCCGTCGTCGAGTGGGGCGGCACGGCGAGCGGATTCGCCGTCCCCGCCCTGGCGGGAGCAGCCGCTCTGCTGGTTTTGCTCGCCACCGTTCGGGTAATGGTGCCGCCCCCTGACTCAGGGATCGTTGCGGGTTCATCGGAAAATGATCGAAACGGTACCGTCGAACCCGGTTTCACCGCCGGGCATCAGGCGTAATGTTCAGTCATGGACCGCCGCATTTTCGGGCTGGAGAACGAGTACGGCGTCACGTGCACGTTCAGGGGACAGCGCCGCCTGTCGCCTGACGAGGTGGCGCGCTACCTCTTCCGCCGTGTTGTGTCATGGGGCCGCAGCAGCAACGTCTTTCTGCGGAACGGCGCCCGCCTCTATCTTGACGTGGGATCACATCCGGAATACGCCACACCCGAATGTGACAACGTGACCGAGCTGGTCACCCACGACAAAGCAGGCGAGCGCATTCTGGAAGGCCTGCTCGTCGACGCCGAACGCCGCCTGCACGAGGAGGGAATCGCGGGCGACGTCTATCTCTTCAAGAACAACACCGACTCGGCGGGAAACTCCTACGGCTGCCACGAGAACTACCTGGTGGCCCGGCACGGAGAGTTCTCCCGGCTCGCGGACATCCTCATTCCGTTCCTCGTGACCCGGCAGCTGCTGTGCGGCGCCGGCAAGGTGCTCCAGACGCCGCGTGGCGCCGTGTACTGCGTCAGCCAGCGCGCCGAGCACATCTGGGAAGGGGTCTCGTCCGCGACCACCCGCTCCCGGCCGATCATCAACACCCGCGACGAGCCGCACGCGGACGCCGAGCGCTACCGCAGGCTCCACGTCATCGTCGGCGACTCGAACATGTCCGAGACGACCATGCTCCTCAAGGTCGGCGCCACCGACCTGGTGCTGCGCATGATCGAGGCCGGCACGGTCATGCGCGACCTCACCCTGGAGAACCCCATCCGGGCCATCCGCGAGGTCAGCCACGACATCACGGGCCGCCGCAAGGTGCGCCTGGCCAGCGGCCGCGAGGCCTCCGCCCTTGAAGTGCAGCGCGAGTACTACGAGAAGGCGGTGGACTTCGTCGACCGCCGCGGCATCCGCACCGGCACCGTCGAGCAGGTGCTCGAACTGTGGGGCCGCACGCTGGACGCGATCGAGTCAGAGGACCTCGACCGCATCGGCACCGAGATCGACTGGGTCATGAAGTACAAGCTCATCGAGCGGTACCGCGCCAAGAACAACATGACGATGTCGCATCCGCGGGTCGCCCAGATAGACCTCGCCTACCACGACATTCACCGCCGCCGTGGCCTGTACTACCTCCTGGAGAAGAAGGGTCAAGCCGCCCGGATCTGCAACGACTTGAAGATCTTTGAGGGCAAGTCGGTGCCTCCGCAGACCACCCGGGCGCGGCTGCGCGGCGACTTCATCCGGCGCGCCCAGGAGCAGCGCCGCGACTTCACGGTCGACTGGGTGCACCTCAAGCTCAACGACCAGGCACAGCGCACCGTGTTGTGCAAGGACCCCTTCCGATCGGTGGACGACCGGGTGGAGAAGCTCATCGCCGGAATGTGACCCGGTCCGGGGTGTGACCCGGTGAGGCCTCCGTGTGGGAGCCGTGTGATGTGAGCGGCGTTGTGGGAACGCAACGCGGGCGCCGTGCGTTCCTCGTTCGGCGCCCTTCTCACGCCGTAGAGTTGCGCGCACGCCAACCCACAAGATCGACCGATACGAGGCCCCCACCGTGCGCCGACGCTCACTCCTTCTTGCCGTCCCGGCCGGCCTGCTCACGCTGGCAGGCTGTGGTGACGACAAGGCCGACAAGGCCAAGACCAAGCCCAGCGACAGCCCGACCAACTCCCCGTCGCCGCGCCGACGGCGAAGATCGTCGCCGGGCCGCTGCCCGAGATCACCAAGGGCACGAAGTTCGGCCAGAAGCCGACCGTCGCCAAGGGCCCCGGCAAGGCCTCCTCCGACCTCGCGGTGAAGACCCTGATCGAGGGCAAGGGCAAGGAGGTCGCCAAGGGCGACTACCTCCAGGCCCACTACCTCGGCCAGATCTGGGCGACGGCGAAGGTCTTCGACAACTCCTACGACCGGGGCAACCCCACGGTCTTCCAGATCGGCGTCGGCCAGGTCATCCCGGGCTGGGACCAGGCACTCGTCGGCAAGAAGCTCGACAGCCGCGTGGAGCTGGCCATCCCCCCGAGGATGGGGTACGGCGAGGAGGGCAACAAGCAGGCCGGCATCAAGGGCTCGGACACCCTCGTGTTCGTCGTGGACCTGGTGGACACCTTCAACGCCAAGAGCTCGGCGAAGGGCCTGGAGGTCGCGCAGTCCAACAAGGACCTGCCGAAGGTCGGCACGAACACCGACGGCAAGGCTCCCTCGATCGACGTGCCGAAGACCGACGCGCCGAAGAAGCTCGTCTCTTCGTACGTCCTGGAGGGCGACGGCGACGAGATCAAGGAGACGGACAGCCTGCTCTGCCAGTACAAGGGCGTGCTCTGGGCGGACGGCAAGGAGTTCGACTCCTCGTACAAGAGCGGCCGGCTCGCCCAGTTCCAGCTGGCGCAGCTCGTCAAGGGCTGGGGGCAGGGTCTGACGGGCAAGAAGGTCGGCAGCCGCGTCCTCATCGTCATCCCGCCGGAGCTGGGGTACGGCGACCAGCCGCCGCAGGGCAGCCCCATCAAGAAGGACTCCACGCTGGTCTTCTGCGTGGACATCCTCGCGAAGGCGTGACCCCTTCGGGGATGTAAGACTGTCCGCGCTGACTTTCCGTACCAAGCAGGAGCATTTCGTGAGCATTGACAAGCCCGAGGTCGACTTCCCGGGTGGCGAGCCGCCGGCCGAGCTGCAGATCAGGGACATCCGGGAGGGCGACGGCGCGGTCGCCAAGGCGGGCGACCGCGTCAAGGTCCACTACGTGGGCGTGGCCTTCAGCACGGGCGAGGAGTTCGACGCCAGCTGGAACCGCGGCACCCCGCTGGAGTTCCAGCTCGGCGCCGGCCAGGTCATCTCCGGCTGGGACCAGGGCGTGCAGGGCATGAAGGTCGGTGGCCGCCGCGAGCTGATCATCCCGGCCCACCTCGCGTACGGCGACCGCGGCGCGGTGGCGGCCGCATCGCCCCCGGCGAGACGCTGATCTTCGTCTGCGACCTGGTCTCCGTCTGAGGACGTCCTCGACCTGATCGTTTCTCCGAGGGCCGCTGCCTGGCCAGGCAGCGGCCCTCGGCTTTTGCCCGGACACCCCGGGGCGGTACGGTCATCGGTCGGAAGCACCATGTGTAAGGCCGAGAAAGGGCGTCGATGGCCATTGCCAAGGCCGAGCGGCTCATGAATCTTGCGCTGTGCCTGCTCGGGACCCGGCGGCCGCTCAGCAAGCGGGAGCTGCGCGAGTCGATTGAGGCCTACCTGGAAGCGGGGTCGGACGACTCCTTCAACCGGATGTTCGAGCGCGACAAGGACGATCTGCGCGAGCTGGGCCTGGTCATCGAGACCGTGGAGAACCTCGACGGCGAGGTCGGCTACCTCGCCCGGCGCGACAGCAACCGCCTGCCGCCCATCACCATCGACGCCGAGGAGGCCGCGGCCCTCGGCCTCGCCGCCAAGGTCTGGCAGCAGGCGCGCCTGGCCGGGGCCGCCAGCGGCGCCCTGCAGAAGCTGCGCGCCGCGGGCCTGCCCGAGGACGCCGACCCGTACGGGGCGCACAGCGCCCTGGAGCCCCGCATCCCCGCGCATGAGGCGGCCTTCGAGCCCCTGATGCTCGCCTGCCGCGACCGCCGCCCCGTCGTCTTCGACTGCCCGCAAGGCCACCGCGGCCCGCCCCGAGCAGCGCCACGTGGAGCCCTGGGCGCTGGAGTGCTGGCGCGGCCACTGGTACCTCGCGGGATGGGACCGCGACCGGGGCGCCGAGCGCGTCTTCCGCCTCTCCCGGATCACCGGCAAGGTGCGCGCCCGCGCGGGCAAGTACACCGCCGATGTCCCGGACGTCGTCACGGTCCGTGAGACCGTCGCGAGCTGGGCCGGGGAGAGCGCCGACCGCACGGCCCGGATCAAGCTGCGCTCGGACGCGGGTTTCCCGCTGCGCGCCAAGGCCGCCTCGGTGCGGGAACTGGGCGACGGCTGGGACGAGTTGGAGATTCCGTACGGCCATGGGCTCGATGCCTGGCTGGTGGAGTTCGGGCCCGACGTGGTGGTCCTGGACCCCGCCGAGCTGCGGGCCGACGTCGTGGACCGGCTGCGCGCCGTGGCCAAGGGCTGAGGGGGACGGAAGACCAATGGCCTCGAACGCCATCGACCAGACGCGGCGGATGCTGTCGCTGGTGACCTATCTGCGCGAGCGCCCCGGCGCCCACGTCGGCGACGTCGCCCGCGCCTTCGGCATTACCCCGGACGAGCTGATCTCCGACCTCGACGTGCTGCCCATGTGCGGGACCAGCTTCCGCGGCGGTGACCTGCTCGACATCGACACCGACGGCGACCGCATCTGGTGGCACAACCCCGACGACGTGGCAGCCCCGCTGCGGCTCGCCGCCGACGAGGCCACCGCGCTCCTCGTGGCCGCCCGCGCCGTCGCCACCCTGCCCGGCCTGCGCGAGAGCGACCGCCTCGCGCTGCTCCGGGCCACCGCGAAGCTGGAGACCGCGGCCGGTGAGGCGGCGGGCGCAAGCTCCCGCCTGTCGGTGACCTTCGAGTCCGAGGGCGGCGTCTTCGCCGACGTCGACCGGGCCATCTCCGAGCGCCGCAGGCTCTGGATTCGCTACTACTCGCCCGCGCGCGACGAGGTCACCGAGCGCGAGATCGACCCGATCCGCCTGGTGAGCGTCGGCCACACCTACGTGGAGGCGTGGTGCCGCCGCTCCGAGGCGCGCCGCACCTTCCGCCTCGACCGCGTCGCCGAGATCAAGATCCTCGACGAGCCGTCCGCGCCGCCCGAGGTCGAACTGCGCGACCTGTCCGAAGGCCTCGTCCAGCCCGCCGCCGAGGACCCCGAGGTCGTCGTCGAGGTCGGCCCCGGCGGCCGCTGGGTCGCCGAGTACTACCCCCACGACAGCGCCGAGGAGCTGCCCGACGGCGGCCTGCGGATCACCCTGCGCACCCCCGAACCGGCCTCGCTGCGCCGCTCGCGCTGCGGCTCGGCAGGGACGGCCGGATCGTCTCGCCGGCCCAGCTCGCCGACAGCGCCCGGCAGGCGGCACGCGAGGCCCTCGCCGCCTACGACCAGGACAGTGCCCAAGGCGTCGAGGGGGCGTACGGCCAGGCGCCGGCCGAACCGTCGTACGACCAGAGCCAGGACCACAAGCGGCAGGAGCTGGGGAGTTGAGTTCACCGATCATGTCCGGACTGCCGGGAGTGCCGGCGCAGCGGCCCGCGCCCGTCCTCTTCACGGCCGCCTGCACCGACTGCCGCGCCCGCTTCGAGCTCTCGGCGGGGGCGCTGCGCCTGGTGATGGGCGCCAGCCGCCGTACGACCTTCTACTCCTTCACCTGCCCCGAGTGCGGCGCCGCGGTGCGCAAGCCCGCGGGGGAGCGCATCGTGGAACTCCTCACCGACGGCGGGGTGCGGACCTTGCGTCTGCACTCGACCGTCTAGGCTCGGCGCATGTTCTGGGCGATGCTCGCGATCGCGGCGGGCTTCTTGGGTCTCGCCGTCCTCGGCGTGATGGCGGTCAAGGTCTTCGTGGAGGCGCAGCGCCTCGCACGCCAAGTGACGGAGACCACGCGGCAGATCAACCGGGCGGCCGAGGACCTGGAGAAGGCGGCGGCCACAGTGGCCCGTGCGGGAGGCGGGGCTCTTTAGCGTCCGCGGCCTGTCAACTCCCCGAGACGTGCGGGTACGCTGCGAAAGCGGCCCGGATCGAGGCGGGGGCCGCACCCGGAGTACGCGCGGGGATTGCCGTGCGTTTACCCCGGGGGGTTACGATCGCTGACAGCGGAGATCGGATATATGTCCGGTCTGCCTGGCAACCAGACTCCTGTCGCCTCGGTGAAGAAGGTAAACAGCTATGGGTAGGCTCGGCCCCACCGAGATCGTTCTCATCCTCGTCGTCATCGTCCTGCTGTTCGGAGCCAAGAAGCTGCCCGACATGGCACGCTCCCTCGGCAAGTCGGCCCGCATCCTCAAGAGCGAGGCCAAGGCCATGAAGTCCGAGAGCAAGGACGACGCCGCCGCTCCGGCCGACCCGCCGAGCGACCCGGTCGTCCAGCAGCGCACCATCCAGGCGGCCCCCGGCGACGTGACCAGCTCGCGCCCGGTCGCCGAGCCGACCGACACGACGAAGCGCTGATCCAAGGCCGGCGACGGCCGGCCTGCCGCACGAGATGAGGACGTGGGTTGCTCAAGTCTGCCCGCAAGAAGGAGAAGGACCCCGAGGGACGGATGCCCCTCGCGGAGCACCTTCGCGAGCTCCGCAACCGGCTCGCCAAGGGGCTCCTCGCGATCACGGTCGTGTCGATCGTGGCGGCTTTCTACAGCCAGGACCTCATGGAGTTCCTGGCTGATCCCGTGCCGCGCTGCGAGCCCGGCATGAAGGTGACCGGCGGCCACTGCGCGAAGGTGACGTTCAACGACCTGCTGTCGCCCTTCACCACCACGGTGAAGGTCAGCCTCATGGTCGGCATCATCGTCTCCAGCCCGGTCTGGCTCTACCAGCTGTGGGCCTTCGTCGCCCCCGGCCTGCACAAGCACGAGCGGAAGTACACCTACTGGTTCGTCGCCGCCGCCGTGCCGCTCTTCTTCGGAGGCGCCTGGCTGGCGTACACGATCCTCCCGGTCAGCATGCGCGTCCTGCTCGGCATCACGCCCGACGGGGCGGAGAACCTCCTCCCGATGGACACGATCCTCGACTTCACCGTCAGGATGGTCCTCATCTTCGGCATCTCGTTCGAGCTACCGCTGCTCCTGGTGATGCTCAACATGACGGGCATGGTGACCGGCCGCCGCATGGCCACCTGGTGGCGCGGCGTGGTCATGGGCGTCTTCATCTTCGGCGCGGTGGCGACCCCGACCACCGACCCCGTCGGCATGATCGCCCTCGCGGGACCGATCGTCGTCCTCTACTTCATGGCCGTCGGCATCTCCCTCCTCAACGACAGGCGCCGCCGTCGCAACGACCCGGACGCCGAGCTGGACGACGACGAGGCTTCCGCGATCGACCTCACCCCCGAGGCCATCGGCGGGATCGAGCCCGTCGCCTCGGCCAAGGCCCTGCCCGAGCAGGCGGGCACCGGCCGGGCCGATCACCGTGTCAACGGTTTCGACGACGTGACGTGACATGACCTTGTAGGGTCCCCGCCGTGACCAGCGAGATCACCCTCTTCGTCAATCCCACCGCGGGCCGCGGCCGGGGCGCCCACGCGGCGCAGCCGGCCGCTTCCGCTCTGCGGGACCGCGGTTTCCGTGTGCGGACGGTCATCGGTGAGGACGCCCCCGACGCGCTGCGGCGGCGCCCGCGAGGCCGTCGAGGGCGGTACGGGGGCGCTGATAGCCGTCGGCGGCGACGGCATGGTGAGCCTCGCGCTCCAGGCCGTCGCAGGGACGCGCACCCCGCTCGGGGTGATCGCGGTCGGCACCGGCAACGACTTCGCGCGGGCCCTCGCCCTGCCGGTGCGCGAGCCGGGCGCCGCTGGGCGGCGCGCCGCCGATGCCGCTCAAGGCGGCCCGTACCCGCTCCATCGACCTCGGCAGGGTGGGCGGCACCTGGTTCGGGACCGTGCTCGCGTCTGGCTTCGACTCCCGGGTGAACGACCGCGGCAACCGGATGCGGTGGCCCGCGGGCCGCTTCAAGTACGACCTGGCGATGGCCGCCGAGCTGGCGGCCTTCAAGCCCGTCCCGTACCGGATCACGCTGGACGGCGGTGACGTCCACGAGACGGAGGCCACGCTGGTCGCCGTCGGCAACGGCTCCTCGTACGGCGGCGGCATGCGGATCTGCGCCGGGGCCGAGCCGGACGACGGGCTCTTCGACATCACCGTGGTCGGGCCGTGCAGCCGTACGACGCTGCTCAAGGTGTTCCCGCGGGTCTACAAGGGCACGCACCTCGACCACCCCGCGGTCACCGTCCACCGGGCCGCCACGGTCGAGCTGGTCGCGCCCGGGACCACGGGGTACGCGGACGGGGAGCCGCTGGGCGCGCTGCCGCTGACCGCCGAGTGCGTGCCGGGGGCCGTGCGGGTCCTGGCCCCCTGAGCGCCCCCGCTGGGCTTGCGGATAATGATCGTCCGTTGTCAGTGGTGGCCGGTAGTCTCGAAAGCACGATGACAGAGGATCTCTCACCGGCCGAGCGGTACGCGGCGGCGCGCAAGCGCGCTGTCGAGCAGGCCACCGCACTCGCCTCCTTCCGCGAGATGTACGACTTCGGCCTCGACCCCTTCCAGATCGAGGCCTGCCAGGCGCTGGAGGCGGGCAAGGGTGTGCTCGTCGCCGCCCCCACCGGTTCGGGCAAGACGATCGTCGCGAATTCGCCGTGCACCTCGCCCTCCGCCAGGGCAAGAAGTGCTTCTACACCACGCCCATCAAGGCGCTCTCCAACCAGAAGTACACCGACCTCGCCAGGCGGTACGGCGCGGACAAGGTCGGCCTGCTCACCGGCGACAACAGCGTCAACAGCGACGCCCCGGTGGTCGTGATGACCACCGAGGTCCTGCGGAACATGCTGTATTCGGGCTCGCAGTCGCTGCTGAACCTCGGCTATGTCGTCATGGACGAGGTGCACTACCTCTCCGACCGCTTCCGCGGCGCCGTCTGGGAGGAAGTGATCATCCACCTCCAGGAGTCGGTCACCTTGGTCTCCCTCTCGGCGACGGTGTCGAACGCCGAGGAGTTCGGCGACTGGCTCGACACGGTCCGCGGCGACACCGAGGTGATCGTCTCCGAGCACCGGCCCGTGCCGCTCTTCCAGCACGTGCTCGCCGGGCGCCGGATGTACGACCTCTTCGAGGAGGGCGAGGGCCACAAGAAGGCGGTCAACCCCGACCTCACGCGCATGGCCCGCATGGAGGCCAGCCGCTCGTACAACCCGCGCGAGCGCCGCAAGGGCAAGATGGTCCGCGAGGCCGACCGCGAGCGCGAGCGGCGCCAGCGGTCCCGGATCTGGACGCCGGGCCGCCCCGAGGTCATCGACCGGCTCGACGCGGAAGGCCTGCTGCCCGCCATCACGTTCATCTTCAGCCGCGCCGGCTGCGAGGCGGCCGTCCAGCAGTGCCTGTACGCGGGCCTCCGGCTCAACGACGACGAGGCCCGGATGAAGGTCCGCGAGATCGTCGAGGAGCGGACCAGCTCGATCCCGGACGAGGACCTGCACGTCCTCGGCTACTACGAATGGCTGGAAGGCCTGGAGCGCGGGATCGCCGCGCACCATGCGGGCATGCTGCCCACCTTCAAGGAAGTCGTCGAGGAGCTGTTCGTACGCGGCCTCGTCAAGGCCGTCTTCGCCACCGAGACCCTCGCCCTCGGCATCAACATGCCCGCGCGCAGCGTGGTCCTGGAGAAGCTCGTCAAGTGGAACGGCGAGCAGCACGCCGACATCACCCCCGGTGAGTACACCCAGCTGACCGGCCGGGCGGGGCGGCGCGGCATCGACGTCGAGGGCCACGCGGTGGTGCTCTGGCAGCGTGCCATGAGCCCCGAGCACCTGGCCGGGCTCGCGGGCACGCGCACATACCCGCTGCGCTCCAGCTTCAAGCCGTCGTACAACATGGCGGTGAACCTCGTCGAGCAGTTCGGGCGGCACCGCTCGCGCGAGCTTCTGGAGACGTCCTTCGCGCAGTTCCAGGCCGACAAGTCGGTCGTCGGGATCTCCCGGCAGGTGCAGAAGAACGAAGCGGGCCTGGAGGGCTACAAAGCCTCCATGACCTGCCACCTCGGCGACTTCGAGGAGTATGCCCGGCTGCGCCGCCGGCTCAAGGACCGCGAGACCGAGCTGGCCAAGCAGGGCGCGGCCCAGCGCAGGGCGGCCGCCGCCGCCTCCCTGGAGAAGCCTCAAGCCGGGCGACGTCATCCACGTGCCCACCGGGAAGTACGCGGGCCTCGCCCTCGTCCTCGACCCGGGGCTGCCCGCCGGCCGGGCCAACGGCCACCGCGGCTTCGACCACGTGGACGGCCCGCGCCCCCTCGTGCTCACCGCCGAGCGGCAGGTCAAGCGGCTCGCGTCGATGGACTTCCCGGTGCCGGTCGAGGCCCTGGAGCGGATGCGCGTCCCGAAGTCCTTCAACGCCCGCTCGCCGCAGTCCCGCCGCGACCTGGCGTCCGCGCTGCGCACCAAGGCCGGGCACATCGTGCCGGAGCGGCACCGCAAGGGCCGTGCGGCGGCCGCCGACGACCAGGAGATCGCCCGGCTCCGCACGGAGCTGCGCGCCCACCCGTGCCACGGCTGCGACGAGCGCGAGGACCACGCCCGCTGGGCCGAGCGCTACGACCGCCTCAAGCGCGACACCGCCCAGCTGGAGCGCCGCATCGAGGGGCGTACGAACACCATCGCCCGCACCTTCGACCGCATCGTCGCGCTCCTCACCGAGCTGGACTACCTGCGGGGCAACGACGTCACCGAACACGGCAAGCGCCTCGCCCGGCTCTACGGCGAGCTGGACCTGCTGGCCAGCGAGTGCCTGCGCGCCGGGGTCTGGGAGGGCCTCGCCCCGGGCGAACTGGCCGCGTGCGTCTCGGCATTGGTGTACGAGTCGCGGGTCGGTGACGACGCGCTCGCCCCGAAGCTGCCGTCCGGTGCCGCGAAGGCGGCGCTGGGGGAGATGGTACGGATCTGGGGCCGTCTCGACGCGCTGGAGGAGGAGTTCAGGATCAACCAGGCCGAGGGCGTCGGGCAGCGCGAGCCCGACCTCGGCTTCGCCTGGGCGGCGTACATGTGGGCGAGCGGCAAGGGCCTGGACGAGGTGCTCCGCGAGGCGGAGATGCCGGCCGGTGACTTCGTGCGCTGGTGCAAGCAGGTCATCGACGTCCTCGGCCAGATCGCGGCGGCGGCTCCCCGCGAGGGCAGCACGGTCGCGAAGAACGCCCGCAAGGCGGTCGACCAGCTGCTGCGCGGCGTGGTGGCGTACAGCTCGGTGGGCTGACGGGACCCGGATGGTGGTGCGCCCTCGGAGGGCGCCGACTTCCGTGCCCCGCAAGGGCGTTGGTGCACCATGGCCGTACTGACGTGCCAGTGCGCACCGGGGGTACGTGCTGATCGCGCGCCGGAGACTGCCGGCCGCAGGAGCGGTCGCCGTGGCAGGAGCGGGGGTTCCCGCCACGGCGAGCGGCGCCGAGGGCGGAACGACCGGCGCGGCCGCGGCCGCGTCCGGGCCCGGTCGTGAGCAGCCCGCTCGGCATTGCCATGGAGGGCTTCCCCTCGCCCTCCCCTCGCCCTTGCCAGTGCGCTTCCTGCGGCTGGTGATCGAGGGCGAGACGGTGAACGTGGCATACGTCGGCATCGCGCCCCGGGGGAAGCCGTCCGGGCGGACGGTTCTGCTGCCGCACGGCAAGAACTTCGACGGCGGGGCGTGGGAGCCGGCCGCGCGGGCGTGCGCCCCGCCGGGCGCCGCGTCGTCGTACCCGACCGGATCGGCTTCGGGCGGTCCTCGAAACCGGCCCTGACGCACTGCACCTTCGGCCTGCTCGCGTCGAACACGGTGGCGCTCCTCGATCGTCTCGGCGTCGAACGGGCCTATTTCGTCGGGCACTCCATGGGGGCATGTTCGCCGTCCGCTTCGCCCTGCGGCACCCGGCGCGCACCTGCACACTCGTCCGCGTGTTCTGCCGCGCGTACGTGGTCCACTGGCGCCGGCGTACGAACGCACCGTCGAGATCCGCCGCCGGGTCACCCTCGGTGCCGAGTGCCCGCGCTGGGCCATGACTGCCGCCCTTACCTACCAGAGGGCGTACCACCAGCCGGTGGTGGCCGGCCTGCCGACACCGCGGCTTCCCGTGCTGCTCGTCATCGGGCAGCGCGACCGCACGGCGATCGGCAAGCCGCCCGTAACTCGCCCGCAAGGCGCGGGAGTTCACCGCGTCGCCTGCCGTTCGAAGGTGTCACTCCACGTGTTCGAATGATCGCCAGGCGTGTAAATGGAGCGAGTGTATTCCTGTCGGCCGGGACCGTGCAGGGGGTTGCCGAATATGACTCGGCGATGTTTGCGGCGGACTAAGCTCGCCCGGAGCGCGGCGAGTTGAAGTGAGTTGCGCCGAAATTCGCGCGCTTGTTCCCAGATCTTTCGATAGTTCGTTTTTGCTCCCCCCTTCCCCGAGTTCCCCAAGACGACTGTTCAGAGGGCATACATGGTGAGTGTTCAATCGCCTCCCGGTGGCCGAGAAGTCCCCTACACGCGCGTGCTGTTGCTGCCCGCCATGCTCATGGCCGCGGCGACCGGAGCCGCGGTCGCGGCGGTGACCGAGCCGGCCCGGCTCGCGGTCGGCTCGTGCGGCGCCGTGGCGACGCTCATGGTCATCGTGGTCGGCATCGAAGCCGTGCGGCGCGGCCGGACCATCCGGAGCGAGCGCGCACAGTACGCACAGCGACTGACCCACCTCGAAGGGTGCATCGCGGCCCACGAGGGCGAGATGATGCGACTGGGCCGGGAGATCCTGCCCGACGCGCTGTGGCGGCTGCGGCAGGGCGAAGGGCCCATCGACGTGATCCGCAACGTCGTCGACAAGAGCGGGGTGCACCGCGATCTGCCCGAGACGCACCGCGTGCTGCTCCGGGTGATCCTCAACACCCTGGACGACGAGGAGTCGAGGCGCGAGTCCGCGCAGCGCGCCTTCGTGAACATCGCCCGGCGCGTCCAGTCGATCGTCCACCAACAGGCTGCGGAGCTGCGGGAGATGGAGGAGTTCCACGGCCGCAACCCCGAGGTCTTCGACGACCTCCTGCGCATCGACCACGGCACCGCGCTGATCGGCCGCCTCGCCGACTCCATCACGGTCCTCGGCGGCGCCCGGCCGGGCCGCCAGTGGCCCAACCCCGTACCGCTGTTCAGCGTGTTGCGCGGCGCCATGTCCCGCATCCTCGACTATCCGCGCGTGGCCCTGCACTCGATCGCCGACGTCGCGATCAAGGGCACCTCCGTCGAGCCGCTCATCCACGCCTGTGCCGAACTCCTCGACAACGCCACCCGTTACTCGCCGCCGCACACCAAGGTGCACGTCACCGCCGTGGAGGTGCAGACCGGCATCGCCATCGAGATCGAGGACGGCGGCGTCAGCCTCAGCGAGGAGGCCCGGGGCCGGGCCGAGCACATGCTGGCGCAGGCCCAGGCGGGCATCGGCCTCAACGACCTCGGTGAGACGCCGCGCCTCGGCATGGCCGTGGTCGGCCGCCTCTCGCAGATGTACAACATGCAGGTCGCCCTGCGGCAGTCCGCGTACGCACGTCCGCGCGGTGCTCATCGTGCCGCGCGAGATGATGACCACCGGTCCCGCCCCCGGCCTCGCCCACGGCATCGGCGCCTCGGCCGTGCCCCGCGTGGACAACAGCGGCCGGCTCATCGAGGAGCCCGCCCGCAACATCCGCCGCAAGAAGCCCCGCGTCGTCACCGCGGGTCCGCCGCTGCGCTCCCAGCGCGAGGCGGTCATGGGCGACGACGTCCCCGAGGTCACCGAGTGGACCGAGAACGGGCTCCCGCAACGCCGCAGCCGCGTCACGATGACCCTCAAGGAGCGGTACGCCCGGGAGGCCGAGGCCCAGCGGATCGCCGAGATCGCACGCCGCCGCGACCGCGCCCGCCCCCCCGCGCCCAAGAAGCAGACGACCGAACCGGGCCTGTGGGTCGAGGCGTTCATGAAGGGCGTCAAGGGTGAGGGCGCGGGCGGCCCCGATCCGTCCGCCCCGCAGGGGACCACACCCCCGCAGGGGACCACATCCCCGCCGGGAACCACCCCTCCGCAGGGAACCACCCAGAACAACCACGGCAACGCCGACGAGGGGGGCTGGCAGTGATCCAGCAGCGCGCCAATTTCGACTGGATGCTGAAGGAGCTCGCCGACGGCGTGCCGCAGACACGGCAGATCGTGGTGCTCTCCGCCGTCGGACTGCGCATCGCGCGCTACGGCGGCGACCCGGACGCCGCCGACCGCATCGCCGCGGCCTGCGCCGGTCTGCAGAGCCTCGCCACCGCGGTGGCCACGGAGATCCCGCACAGCGACGGCGGGATGAAGATGGTCATCATCGAGATCGACGCCGCTACTTCTACATGATGGCCGCCGGCGCCGGCGCCTATCTGGCGGTGCTCGCCGACGTGACCGTCGACGCGGGCCTCGTCGCCGCCCGGATGCGCGACCTCGTCGTACGCATCGGGGCGCACCTGACGAGCCCGCCTCGGCGTGACGGGCAGGCCGTATGACTCCTCCGCAAGGCCCGCTGCCCGGCCCGTCGAACGGGGAGCCGCCGTCCCGGCGGGACGCGCCCGCCCGGGACGCCCCCGCCCCCGGCGCCCCTCCCCAGCGCGAGCGACGCAGCCCGGACAACCCCGAGCGGCTGTACATCCTGACGGGCGAGGACTCCGAGCGGGCGCCCTCGACCTTGGTCACGCTGATCGTGGCCGACGGCGAGGCGGCTCCCACGGCGCAGCCCGAGCACGCGGCGGTGCTGCGGCTGTGCCGGACGCCGCTCTCCGTCGCTGAGCTGTCCGCGTACATAGCGCTGCCGTTCAGTGTGGTGACCGTGGTCCTGACCGAGTTGCTCGCGGCCGAACTCGTGCAGGCACGCGCGCCCATCGTCCGCTCCGCGCTCCCCGACCGATCCCTCCTCGAAGCGGTGATGCATGGACTACAGAAGCTCTAAGAGCACCGACACGATCACCGGCCCGCGCAGCGAGGACGTCCTGCCGCACACGGCCGCGGCCGCCGTGAAGGTCGTGATCGTCGGCGGGTTCGGGGTCGGCAAGACGACGATGGTCGGCTCGGTCAGCGAGATCCGTCCGCTGACGACCGAGGAGACGATGACCGAGGCGGGCATCGGCGTCGACGACAACTACGGATCGGAGTCCAAGACGGCCACCACCGTCGCCATGGACTTCGGCCGCATCAGCATCTCCGAGGAACTGGTGCTCTACCTCTTCGGCACCCCCGGCCAGGAGCGCTTCTGGTTCCTGTGGAACGGGCTCTTCGAAGGAGCGCTCGGCGCGGTCGTACTCATCGACACGCGCCGCCTCGAAGTCAGCTTCGACGTGATCGGGCGCCTGGAGGAGCGCGGCGTGCCGTTCGTCGTCGCCGTCAACGACTTCCCGGACGCGCCGCAACACCCCGTCGAGACCCTGCGCAAGGCGCTGGACCTGGACCTCGCGGTGCCGATCATGGCCTGCGACGCCCGCCGCAGGGAGTCCAGCCGGGACGTCCTGATGACCCTGATGCGCTACCTCCACTCCCTGACCGTGGCCCGCGTCTGATCCGACCTGATCCGACCGTGGCCCGCGTCCGACCCGCCCCACCCTTGCGACAGCTGCCACCCACAACCCTTCCGCCACCCCGGAGCGACGACGTGTCGACCCCCTCCCCCTCCTGGCCCGGCACCGACGACCCCGCCGCGCCGCCCCCCGGCTGCCCCGCCCATGGCCTCGGCCCCGGCGGGCTGCGCCGCCTCTACGGCCCCGAGGCGGACACCGATCTGGCCGGTCTGTACGAGAAGAAGCTGCGCGCCGAGCACGGCCCGGTCGCCCCCGCGCTTCTCCACCAGGACGTGCCGATCTGGGCCGTGCTCGGCCACAGCGAGAACCTCCACATGGTCCGCACGCCCTCGCAGTTCACCCGGGACTCGCGCATCTGGCGCGCCGTGCGGGACGGCAGCGCCGGGCCCAACCATCCGCTCGCGCCCGTCTTCACCTGGCAGCCCATGTGCAGCTTCGTCGAGGGCGACGAGCACCAGCGGCTGCGCGGGGCGGTCACCGACGCCATGGCGGGCATCGACCACCGCGGCGTCCGCCGCTACATCAACCGCTACACGAACCAGCTGCTCAACGACTTCTGCGAGACCGGCCGGGCCGACCTGGTCAGCCAGTTCGCCGAGCACCTGCCGATGATGGTGATGTGCCACGTCCTCGGCATGCCCGAGGAGTACAACGAGCGGATGGTGCAGTCGGCCCGCGACATGATCAAGGGCACCGACACGGCCATCGCCAGCAACGCGTACATCATGGAGGTCCTCACCGGCCTTGTGGCGCGGCGCCGCGTCCAGCCCGAGGAGGACTTCGCCACCCGGCTCATCGCGCACCCGGCGCAGCTCACCGATGACGAGGTCGCCGCGCATCTGCGGCTGGTGCTCATCGCCGCCTACGAGGCCACCGCCAACCTCATCGCGAACGTCCTGCGGATGGTCCTGACCGACCCCCGCTTCCGCGCGCAGCTCAGCGGCGGCCAGATGACGGTCCCCGAGGCGGTCGAGCAGTCGCTGTGGGACGAGCCGCCGTTCACCGCCATGATCGGCTACTTCGCCAAGCAGGACACGGAGCTGGGCGGCCAGCAGATCCGCGCGGGCGACGGCCTGATCCTCGGCATCGCGCCGGGCAACGTCGACCCCGTCGTACGCCCCGACCTCGCCGCCAACATGCGGGGCAACCGCTCGCACCTGGCGTTCAGCGGCGGGCCCCACGAGTGCCCGGGGCAGGACATCGGCCGCGCCATCGCCGACACGGGTGTCGACGCGCTCCTGATGCGGCTGCCGGACGTCGAACTGGACGTGCACGAGCGGGAGTTGCGGTGGACCTCGTCGATCCTCTCGCGGCATCTGGTGGAGCTGCCGGCGCGGTTCGTGCCGCGGCCTCCGCAGGACGTCACGGTGCGGCCGTACGCGCAACTGCCCCGGCCCCGCGAGGAGTGGCACATCTCCACGCCACCGCCCCAGCCGCCGCCCCCCGCC
>RBWT01000090.1 GCA_004010275.1 Streptomyces huasconensis | reverse complement strand
AATAGGCCGAGGGCTTGTCCTCAGTTGCTCGCGTCCACTGTGTTGGTTCTGAAACCACGAACAACCCCATGCAAGGTCACGCATGGTGCGGTTGACAGTTTCATAGTGTTTCGGTGGTCATAGCGTGAGGGAAACGCCCGGTTACATTCCGAACCCGGAAGCTAAGCCTCACAGCGCCGATGGTACTGCAGGGGGGACCCTGTGGGAGAGTAGGACGCCGCCGAACTAATTTTGAATGGGAAACCCCCGCACCTTATGGTGCGGGGGTTTTCTGCGTTTACGGCTTTCCCGCCTTTACGACGGGCGGACCAGCCTCGTGTCGTACGCGAGAATCACCGCTTGGACTCTGTCCCTCGCGCCCGTCTTCGCGAGGATGCGGCCCACATGCGTTTTCACCGTGGATTCCGCGAGGTGCAGGCGGGATGAGATCTCCGCGTTCGTCCAGCCCTGGCTGATGACCGTCAGGATCTCGCGCTCTCGTTCGGTGAGGGAGGCGAGACGCGGGTCGTCAGCGGGGTCGGCCGGTGAGGAACCGGACGTCGGCAGGTGATCGGCGTAGGTGTCCAAGAGGCGGCGGGTCAGGCTCGGGGCCACCACCGCGTCACCAGAGGCGACCGCGCGGATGCCGGAGAGGAGTTCCTCGGGCAGGGCGTCCTTGATGAGGAAGCCGGAGGCGCCGGCGCGCAGACCGTCGTACGCGTACTCGTCGAGGTCGAACGTCGTGAGGATCAGGACGCGCGTGCGGTCGCCCGACGCGACGATGCGGCGGGTGGCCTCGATGCCGTCCAGGCCCGGCATGCGGATGTCCATCAGGACCACGTCCGGGTGGAGTTCGGCGGTCATGCGGATCGCCTCGCTGCCGTTGCCGGCCTCGCCCGCCACCGTCATGTCGTCCTGGCTCTCCAGGAGCATGCGGAAGCCGAAGCGCTGCATGGGCTGGTCGTCGACGATGAGCACGGTCGTCACGGTGTCTCGCTGTTCTCGGGGAGGCTGTCCGTCGGGAGGTGGAGGTGGACCCGCCAGCCGCCGCGGGGGGCGGGGAGCGGACCTGCCTCAAGTGTGCCGTCGTACAGGGAAGTTCGTTCTCGCATGCCGGTCATGCCGCGGCCGCTGCCCGGGGGTGAGCTGCCGCCTGTGCCGGTGTCCGTGATGTTCACCGTGACTCCGGTGTCGGTGCAGGAGACGTCGACGGTGGCCGTGGCGTCGGGGCCGCCGTGCTTGAGGGTGTTGGTGAGCGCTTCCTGTATGACGCGGTAGACGGTGAGCTGGCGGCCGGCGGGGACGGAGGCGGGGCGGCCGCGCACGGTGCTTCGTACCGGAAGGCCCGCTGCCCTTACGCCGTCGATGAGGCGGTCCAGGTCGGTCAGGGCGGGCTGCGGTGAGCGGTCGGCCGTGGTGGCCGGGGTGTCGTCGCGCAGGACGTCCAGGAGGCGGCGGAGTTCGCCGAGGGCCTGGCGGCTGGTGGTGCCGATGGCTTCCAGGGCCTCGGCGGCGCGCTCGGGGGACTTGGCGGCGGCGTACGAACCGCCGTCCGCGAGGCCGGTGATGACGGACAGGTTGTGGCCGATGATGTCGTGCATCTCGCGGGCGATGCGGGTGCGTTCGGCGGCCGTGGCGAGTTGGGCCTGCTGGTCGCGTTCCACTTCGAGCCGGCGGGCGCGTTCGACGAGGGCCTGGGTGTGGTCCTGGCGGGAGCGGACGGCGATGCCCGCCAGTGCGACGACGGCGAAGGACCAGATCTGGGGGACGACCAGCTCGCCCCAGCTGTCGCGCGGATAGGCGAAGACGCAGACCGTCATGGGCAGCGCCGTCATGGCGGCCGCCCGGCCCAGGGTCCTCAGGGGCAGCCGCAGCGCGATGTTGAACACCACGATGAACTGGATCAGAGCGGCCTGCAGCCAGGCGCCCGTCCAGTTGCTGACCGCCGTCGCCGCCGCCATGACGGTGAGGGCGGCCAGCGGGTGGCGGCGGCGCCACAGCAGCGGGACGGAGAGCGCGAGGCTCATCAGGAGGATGGGGCCCTGCGGCACGTCGCGGTCGGCGGCGGTGTTGCGCCAGCCGCCGGCGGCGTCGATGAGGGCGGCGCTCACGAAGAACCCCGTCACCAGGACGTCCCAGACCAGTGGGCGGCGCCCGTCGAAGGCGCGCACCCGCTGGGTCCAGCGCTGGAGCAGTCGGGTGAGGGGGTGCGGCGTGGTGGTCACGGGCTCATCCTCGTACGGGAGTTCTCGGCGTGGCATCGCAGCGGGGCGTCATACGTCCCGGCGCTTGAGCAGGAGCGACGCGGTGGTGATGATCGCCGCCGCCCAGAGGGTGAGCGTGACGAGGGCCGTGCCGGGGGCGATGGTGTTCTCCACGCGGGTCAGCGAGCCGAGGGAGCCCGCGGCCTGGACGGGGAAGTGCCTGAGGGCGCTCTCCACGGCGCCGAACGGCAGCATCCCGAGGACTTCCGGCAGGATCAGCACGCCGGCGACGAACGCGCCGATGGCGCCGGGCACCGAGCGGAGCAGGGCGCCGAGGCCGAGGGCGATGAGGCCGAGCAGGGTGAGGGCCGCCGCGCTGCCGGTGAGGGCGCCGAGGACGCCGTCGTCGGTGAGGGAGAGTTCCTTGTCGGTGCCGGTGAGCCAGATCTGGGCGGTGAGGAAGGTGACCACGTTGGTCGTCCAGGACACCGTGAAGGCGACGGCCGTGAAGATCGCGGCCTTGGACCACAGGACGGGCAGGCGGCGCGGTACGGCGGTGAGGGAGGCCCGGATCATGCCCGTCGAGTACTCGCCCGCGGTGACGAGGATGCCGAGGACGGCCAGGCAGATCTGGGAGAGCTGGGTGCCGAGGAGGGTGAAGACGACCGTGTCGATCTCGGAGTCGTCGCCGTCGTAGGTGACGCCCATCGTGATCCCGACGGCGATGACCAGGGCGGCGGCGGTGAACAGGGTGATCCAGGTGGAGCGCAGCGTCCGGAGTTTGTGCCACTCGGAGCGCAGGATGCCCGTAGTGCTCAGGCGGTACGCGGTGGCCGTCCTGGCCGTGGCGGTGGTGCCGGTGCTCATGCCGTAGCCCCTTCCGGGTGCGGTTCCTGGTGAGGGGTCGGCGTGGTGGCGTACTCGACTGAGTCGCGGGTGAGGTCCATGAAGGCCTGTTCCAATGACGCGGTTCGCGGTGTCAGTTCGAAGAGGGGGATGCCGTGGGCGGCGGCGGTGCGGCCGATGTGTTCGGCGTCGGTGCCGCTGATGTCGAGGACGCCGGGGGTGTCGGCGGTGATCTGTACGCCGGGGGCGGCGAGCAGTTCGGTGAGGAGGCCGGCCTCGGGGGTGACGGCCTTGACGGAGCCGGTGCCGGAGTCGCGTACGAAGCGTTCGACGGTGGTGTCGGCGAGGAGTCTGCCGCGGCCGATGATGACGAGATGGTCGGCGGTCAGCGCCATCTCGCTCATGAGGTGCGAGGAGACGAGGACCGTACGGCCCTCGGCGGCCAGGGACTTGAGGAGGGTGCGTATCCACAGGACGCCCTCCGGGTCGAGGCCGTTGACCGGCTCGTCGAGGATGACCGTGGCGGGGTCGCCGAGCAGGGCGGCCGCGATGCCGAGGCGCTGGCCCATGCCGAGGGAGAAGCCCTTGACGCGCCGGCGGGCGACCTCGTCGATGCCCGCGAGCCGCAGGACCGCTTCGACGCGGCTTCTCGGGATGGAGTGGGTGTGGGCGAGCGCCATCAGGTGGTGGTACGCGGTGCGGCCAGGGTGGACGGAGCGGGCTTCGAGGAGGGCGCCGACCTCGCTGAGGGGCGCGGGGTGGCTGGTGTAGGCGCGGCCGCCGATGGTGGCGCGGCAGCGGCGGTGGGGGCGTCGAGGCCGAGGAGCATCCGCATGGTGGTGGACTTGCCCGCGCCGTTGGGCCCGAGGAAGCCGGTGACGGTGCCCGGCAGCACCTCGAAGCTGAGGTCGTCGACGGCCTTCTTGGCGGGCTTGCCGCCGTAGTGTTTCGTCAGTCCGTGTGCCCTGATCGTCATGGCTTCGATGCTGGCGCGGTCGGGGGCGCGGATCGTCGGACCGGGGGCGGGTCGTGGCGGTGGCGGGTAGTACCGGGGTACGACGGCGACCCTGAAATGGCGACGCTGAAACGGCGCCCCTGAAACTAGGATCGCCGCATGAACCAGCATGTGGTCCGAGCCGTCCGAGCTGTCCGTGCCGAAGAGTGGCCGCAGGTCAGGGAGTTGCGGCTGGCCGCGCTGCGGGACCCGGTGGCGCCGGTCGCGTTCTTGGAGGCGTACGAGGATGCCGCCGCGAAGCCGGACTCGTTCTGGCAGGAGCGGACCGCGGGGGCGTCGACGGGTTCCCGGGTGCGCCAGTTCGTGGCGGAGGGGCCGCATGGTGTGTGGGCCGGTTCCGTGACGGTGATGATCGAGGAGGCGGGGCACGACGACGGCTTCGGGGGTGTCGTCGAGCGGCGGCAGGCGCATCTCGTGGGGGTCTTTGTGCGGGCCGAGCACCGGGGGAGCGGTGTGACGGACGCGCTGTTCGAGGCGGCTGTGGCGTGGGCATGGTCGGTGGAAGGGGTGGAGCGGGTGCGGCTGTACGTCCATGAGGACAACCCGCGGGCACAGGCGTTCTACCGGCGCTTCGGCTTCGTACGCAGTGGAGTGGTGGTCCCGGTGCCGGGGGATTCGTCCGCGCGGGAGTTCGAGTTGGTGCTGGAGCGGCCGCAGGGGTAGGCGTCGTAGCGGTCGCGACGGTCTCAGGGGCCGGTGGGGTGGGCACGGTCCAGGTGCTCCTCGGCCGCGGCGGTCCGGCCGGTGAGCAGCAGGAGCAGGGCGAGAGCGGTCCGCGGATTTCCTCGCCCCGGCCACGGGTCCAGTCGATGTCGGTGGCGACCAGCCGGGCCTCCGGCAGCGGCCAGGGGCGGGGCGGGAAGCGCATCGTCCAGACCCGGTCGGCGGCGTCGCGGGCGGCGCGCGGGGGCATCCGGCGCTCGACTCCGAGGGCGAGGGCGATGTCCTGGCCGTGGACGAGGATGTCCAGCAGGGCCTCGCGGGGTGTGGTGCCGGGCGCGAGGTGGCGGGAGCCGGTGATCGCGCGGAGGTTGGCCACGATCTCGGCGACGGGCCGCTCGGCCTCGCGGACCGCGGAGTCGTGGATCATCCGGTCGACATCGCCCCGGGCGCGCACGAACTCGCGCAGCGCCCAGCGGTAGGTGGAGCGGGCGGCGACGGTGAGGTGCGCGGCCACGTCCCGCACCCGCCAGTCCCCGCACCGGGTGGGCCTCTCCCACTCCTCGGGGCTCAGGCTCTCCAGCAGCCGCGCCAGATCCGCGCGCTCGTGGTCGATGATCTGCCAGCGTTCGTCGGTGCCGAGGGCCGTCGTGGTCATGGGAGTCACCGGAATCACCCACCCAAGTGGTAAGCTTCTCTGACCAAAGTAGTCAGGGAAGCTGACTGAAGTCAAGGCCGCGGCTTCGGGTACGGCGGCCGACGGTGACGGGGGTGAGGGGCGATGGAGGCGGAGAGCGGGCTCAGCACGGGCGTGCTGATGTTCATCCCGTATCGGGCCCTGGAGGACCGCGTCTTCGCCGCGCTGGCGGCAGCCGGGTTCGACGACTTCACGCCTGCTCAGGCGCGGGTCATGCAGCGTATCGGCCCGCAGGGCACGCGGCTGACGGAGCTGGCGGCCCAGGCCCAGATCACCAAGCAGACGGCGGGCTTTCTCGTCGACCAGTTGGAGAAGGCCGGCTATGTGCGACGGGTGCCGGACCCCACCGACAAGCGGGCCCGGCTGGTGTGCGGGGCGGAGAAGGCGTGGGCGGCGAAGCGGGTGGCCGACGCGGTGGTCGCCGAGGTGGAGCGGGAGTGGGAGGCGCATCTCGGCAAGCGGCGCATGAAGCAGCTGCGGGAGGCGCTGACGCTGCTGCGGGAGATCACCGACCCTTGGGCGTGACGCCTACGCCTGACGCCTAGTGCCGGGTGCCTGGCTCGAAATGGGCGGTCTAGACCGGCAGTTCGCTGTCCGGCCAGCGGGACCGGCCCTGTTCGCGGGAGCGGAGCAGGGCCAGGGTGGGCAGGCCCCGGTCGGCGCCGGTGGCGAGCAGCTCCGGGAGCTGGGGGAGCGGGGCCACCGCGGCGGCGTCCTCCAGGACGAGGGTCATTGGTGGGTCGAGCCGACCGGAGGATGACCGTTCGGCCATGCGCCGGCCGTGCTCGACCACGCTGGAGGCGAGTGCCGTCAGCAGCGGCATGGCACCCGGGCCTTGGCGGGATTTGGGCTCCTCGATCGCCTCACCCACCACAAAAAGCGTGCCCCCTTCATGCACAAAGGAATCCAGGGTGAGCGCATCAGTTCGGTTCGGTGTGCAGGACTCCCGGACGTGCACCGTGAAGAGCGCGGAGAGCGAACGCGCCGTCAGCTCCTGCGCCACGTCGCGCCGTTCCGGGTACGCGGTAAGGGCCGCCTCCAGTTCACCCGCGGCGCCGGACGCTGCCTCGGGGTGCGTACGGAGGATGCGTACCGCCTCTTGGACCTGGGTGCCCTGTGCCCAGCGGTGGACGTGCTTCATGGGCTTGTCGGCCACCGCGGCGGCGTGCAGGAAGCTGCGCATCAGCGTCTCCGCCGTGTCCGCCACGGCGGCGTCGAGCCTCGCGGTCGGCTTCGTCGGGGCGAGGAGGGCGGCGGCGCGGCGGGCGGCCGTCGCCTTGTCCCGGCAGCCGGAGATGGGCGACCAGTGCATGCGGGCGGGGGTGTCGCAGAGGTGGGAGGGGTCGTAGAGGAGGACGGGGCCCAGCTTGGCGCGGGCGTCCTTCGTCTCCTCCCACAGGGTGGGGTCGGAGGTCAGGACCAGGGCCGCGCCCTCGGCGTCCTGGATGGCCCGGAGTGCGTGGGGCCGGCGGGTCTCCGGGGGGCCGAGGACGAGGGGGGTACGAGGGGCCTCGGGCGGCGTCGGAGGGGTGGGGTGTGCGGCGGGCGTGGTGTGCAGCAGCGGCTTGTCTAGGGGTGTGGGCGGGGTGGGCGCGGGGATCGTGCTGTGCTTCGGTTCCTCGGGGAGCTCGTCGGTGTGGGTGGCGTGAGCGGCGTGGGTGGGGCGCTCGGGCGGGGGTCTGCGCGCCCCCGAGGTGTACAGGGCCGTTCGCCCCTGCCAGGTGGGGACCTGCCAGGTGGGGATCTGCCAGGTGGGGACCTGCCACGTTCGCCCCCGCCACGCTCGCTCCCGTCCCGTTCGCCCCGGCCATGGCCTCCGCCCGTGCCGCTCTCCGTACCGCACGCCATCGCGCGACCGTGCCCATCACGAAGACCGCCAGCACGATCAGCACCAGCAGCTGGCCGATGAACAGCCCCCAGAACAGCCCGTACCCCGACAGCTGCCCGGGCGGGGTGTCCGGCCAGGCGCCCGGCAGGTCCTGCGGGGCGCCGATCAGGTGGCGTACCGCCAGCGGCGTATGGCCGAACGTCACCCCGTCCGGTGAGGCGCCGTGCGCGAACCACGCCGCGAGGTTCGTCGACGACCAGACCAGGGCCGTGGAGACGAGCAGGAAGCCGAGGGCCCCCAGCAGCA
The DNA here is from genome assembly GCA_004010275.1 of Streptomyces huasconensis. Classification (GTDB taxonomy): domain Bacteria; phylum Actinomycetota; class Actinomycetes; order Streptomycetales; family Streptomycetaceae; genus Streptomyces; species Streptomyces huasconensis. The sequence continues at coordinate 25,576 of RBWT01000090.1, read as the reverse complement.
GCCCGTCGGGGACCCCCCGCCCGGCACCCGTGTCCCGGCGGCGGTCGCGCTCCCAGTCATCCCGCATGCTGCTCCATGTACGCCGCCCGCTCCTCCGCCTCCAGCTCGGCCGCGCGCATCGCGTCGTCGGCGGCGAGGTCGGACGACGACTCCGTCATGGCGCGGTCGGTGAAGACCAGCGGCCGTTCCGTCTCCGTGATGAGGTGCTTGACCACCTGGACGTTGCCGTTCACGTCCCACACCGCGATGCCGGGGGTGAGGGTCGGGATGATCTCGACGGCCCACCTGGGCAGCCCGAGGACCCGGCCGGTGGCCCTCGCCTCATCCGCCTTCTGGGCGTAGATGGTCCTGGTGGACGCCATCTTCAGGATGGCGGCCGCTTCCTTCGCCGCGGCCCCGTCGACCACGTCGCTCAGGTGGTGGACCACCGCCACGAACGACAGGCCGAGTCGCCGGCCGAACTTCAGCAGCCGCTGGAACAGCTGTGCGACGAACGGTGAGTTGATGATGTGCCAGGCCTCTTCCACCAGGAAGATGCGCTTCTTGCGGTCGGGCCGAATCCAGGTGTGCTCCAGCCAGACGCCGACGATCGCCATCAGGATCGGCATGGCGATGGAGTTGCGGTCGATGTGGGAGAGGTCGAAGACGGTCAGGGGCGCGTCGAGGTCGACCCCGACCGTCGTCGGGCCGTCGAACATGCCTCGCAGGTCACCGTCGACCAGCCGGTCCAGGACCAGCGCCACGTCCAGACCCCAGGCCCGTACGTCGTCTATGGCGACGTTCATGGCCTCGGCGGACTCCGGTTCCGGGTGGCGCAGCTGCTCCACGATGTCGGTCAGGACCGGCTGGCGCTCCACGATCGTCTCGTTGACGTACGCGTGGGCGACCTTCAGCGCGAAGCCCGAGCGCTCGTCGAGGCCGTGGCCCATCGCGACCTCGATGATCGTCCGGAGCAGCGCGAGCTGGCCGGTCGTCGTGATCGCCGGGTCGAGCGGGTTGAGCCGGATGCCCATGTCCAGGGCGGCCGTCGGGTCGAGCCGGATGGGCGTTATGCCCAGCTCCTGGGCGATAAGGTTCCACTCGCCGACGCCGTCCTCGCCCTGCGCGTCCAGGACCACGACCTGCCGGTCCTTGAAGCGCAGCTGCCGCAGGACGTACGTCTTCTCCAGCGCCGACTTGCCGTTGCCGGACTCGCCGAGCACCAGCCAGTGCGGCGCGGGCAGCTGCTGCCCGTACAGCTGGAAGGGGTCGTAGATGTACCCCTTGCCGGAGTACACCTCGCGCCCGATGATCACGCCCGAGTCGCCGAGGCCCGGCGCGGCCGTCGGGAGGTAGACCGCCTGGGCCTGCCCCGTCGACGTACGCACCGGAAGCCGGGTCGTCTCGACCTTCCCGAAGAGGAAGGAGGTGAAGGCGTCCGTGAGGACGGTCAGCGGATCCCGCATCGCAACAGCCTGCCTCTACGTCGATACCGTCTAGCGCAATTGTGCGCTCGCACTTTTGCGCTCTAGCGTCGGATGCCGGTCGCGAACGGCAGCGTGTTGACGAAGGCCCTGTGGTGCTCGCGGTCGCACCACTCCAGCTTCAGATACGACTTGCCGGCGGAGGCGCGGATGGTGCGCTTGTCGCGCGCGAGGGCCTCCGGGGAACGGGACGAGACCGTGATGTAGCCGACGAGGTTCACGCCCGCCGCGCCGCTCGCCAGGTCCTCGCCGCGCTGGTCCAGGCGGGAGTGCGAGGCGATGTCGCGGGGGTCGACCGTGCGGTTCATCTTGGCCTGGCGGCTCGCCTCCGCCTCGTCGTTCGTCTTCTCGGTCAGCATCCGCTCGATGGCGACCTCGGTGGGTTCGAGGTCCATCGTCACGGCCACCGTGCGGATCACGTCCGGGGTGTGGACGAGCAGCGGTGCGAGGAAGTTGACGCCGACGGGCGTCATCGGCCACTCCTTCACCCAGGCCGTGGCGTGGCACCAGGGGGCGCGGGTGGAGGACTCGCGGGTCTTGGCCTGGAGGTAGGTGGGCTCCATGGCGTCCAGCTCCGCGGGCCAGGCGTTGCGCTTGGTCATCGCCTGGATGTGGTCGATGGGGTGGTCCGGGTCGTACATGGAGTGCACGAGGGAGGCGAGGCGGCCCTGCCCGAGCGGCTGCCGTACGCGGATGTCGGCCTCCTGGAGCCGCGAGCAGATGTCGGTCAGCTCGCGGGCCATGACGACGGCCAGACCGGAGTCCTTGTCGAGCTTGCGGCCGCCGTGCGGGCGGGCCGCGCGGGCCATGGCCTGCGCCTCGGCGGCGAGGTCGCGGGAGTAGTGCATGCAGGCGACGAGGTAGGCGCGGTGCTGCTCGCTGCTGGTCGACACCATCGACTGGAGCTGGTCGTACGACTCCTGGAGCCACGGCAGGGCGCGGTCGTCGCCGCGCTGGGCGACGTCCTTGGCGTGGGCGTCGGGGTCGGCGGGCAGGGTGCGGGCGAGCATCTGGAGGCGGGTGACGAAGCCGTCGCCGTTCGCCACGTGCTTCAGGAGCGTGCCGAAGCGGTCGACGAGGGCCTCCTGGTCCTCGCTGTCGCGCAGGCCGACGCCCGGGCCCTCGATCTCGATGGCGGCGGTGACGGTCCGCCGGTCGGCGTGCAGCAGTACGGCGATCTCGTCCGGCCCGAAGGGCGCGGCCAGCCAGCTGATGCGGCCGATGCCGGGTGGCGGCCCGACCTCGACCTCGCGGCCGTCCAGCCTGACCCCGGCCTCCGGGGCGGCGGAGCGGTAGGCGGTGCCGCGCTTCAGGGAACGCTTGTACGTGCGGTTGATCTCGAACCACTTGTAGAACGTCCGGCCCTTGTACGGGACGTACACCGCCGCGATGGCGAGCATCGGCAGGCCGGTGAGCAGCACGATGCGCAGGGAGAGGACGGGGACGAGGAGTCCGCACATCATGCCGAGGAACGCCCCCGCGATGATCAGGGCGATCTCCCCGGTCTCGCGGTTCTTGCCGACGATCGCGTTCGGCGCGCGCGGCCGATCAGATATGTGCGGCGGGGCGCGACCGGCTGGGACACGTGGGACTGGGTCGTCAACGCCCTTCACCTCCCGTGCGGTTGGTACTGCTGGTGCGGGAGCCGCCGCGGTTGCCCGCGTGCGGCGTGTTGGTCGCGCTGGTGCTGCTGCGCGGCGCGGGTGCGGCGGAGGGGACGGCTCCGCCGCCGTTCGCCGAGCCGCGCCCCCGGTGGGGCGGCTGCTGTGGGCGGCGACGCCGCCGCCCGCGGGGTTGGCGGGCCGGGGCTGGTTGGTGCCGCCGCCACCGCCGCTGCCGTTGCCCCGGGCGCTGTGGGTCTTGATGCCCTGGGAGACGAGGGAGGCGGGGGAGCTGATCACGGCGGCGGCCTTGTTCTGGGCGCCGCGCATGATGCGGTTGTCGCGGGAGCCCGCGAGTTCGTCGCCGAAGCCGGGGACGAAACGGTAGATCATGGCGCTCGCGAAGATGGCGAGCAGGATGATCGAGAGCCCGGAGACGACGGCGGAGAACGCGTCGGGCCCGTCGTCGGCGGAGAGCGCCCCGGCGAGGCCCAGCACGATGACGATGATCGGTTTGACGAGGATGACGGCGATCATGATGCCCGCCCAGCGGCGGACGTGCGACCACAGGTTCTTGTCGACGAGGCCGGCGTAGACGACGGTGCCGAGGAGCGCTCCTACGTAGAGCAGCGCGGCCCTGATGACCAGCTCCAGCCAGAGGACGCCGGCGGCGAGGATCGACACGAGGGACACGACGATCAGCATGATCGGGCCGCCGCCGATGTCCTCGCCCTTCTTCAGGGCGCCGGAGAACGTACCGAAGAACTCGTCCGTCTGGCCGCCCGTCGCCTTGGCGATGACGGCCGAGACGCCGTCGGTGGCCGAGACGACGGTGTACAGGATCAGCGGCGTGAAGGCGGAGGCGAGGACCGTGAGCCACAGGAAGCCGATGGCCTCGGAGATCGCGGTGGTCAGCGGTACGCCGCGCACGGCCCGCTTGGCGACGGCGAGCAGCCACAGCAGGAGCGTGAGGATGGTCGACGCGGCGAAGACGACGGCGTACTGCTGGAGGAACGTGGGGTTGGTGAAGTCGACGTTGGCGGTCTCCTTCACGGCGTCGGAGAGCTTGTCGACGGTCCAGGAGGCGGCTTCGGCGCAGCCCTTGGCGAGGGAGCTGAGGGGGTCGAGGCCGGGGCTGATGGGCTCGTCGGCGGGGAGGTTGCTGCCGGGGTCGGAGTCGGCTTGTTGGCCTTTTTCGCAGTATTTTTTGGCGGGGCCGTGGATGAGATCGCAGGCGTCGTCTTCGGGTTCGGGCGCGGCGAAGGCGCGCGTCGCGAAGAGGACCGCCGCGGTCTGCACGGCCGCGACGGTGGCGCTGAGGCTGAGTACACGGCGGCTACCGGGCATACGTGAAACCTCCGTACCCTTCGACCGCCTTGGCGATCTCGTCGGAGCCGGACGCACGGTCATCCCCGGGAACCGGGGCGGGACCGCTCTTCTGGGAGTGCGTGACGGCCTTCCAGTCGCCGTCGATCCACGCCAGCTTCATGGTGACCGTGAACCAGCTGTTGGTGACCGGCTTGATGGACTTCTCACCGGCCAGGCCGAGCAGACCACTGCACCAGACCTCGACGGCGGCCTTGCCGTCCGAGAAGTCGGTGACCTTGGTGCCGATCGGGCTCGTGCGTGAGACGAACTGATAGCCGTTCGGCGTCGATCCGTCCTCGTTCAGGCCCACGTTCCGGAAGAACGGCGCGGTGTACGCCTTGTCCAGCTCACTCTGGAACTCGGCCACGCTCTCCGGAGCCATGACAGTACTGACGATGGCGTGACGCTTGGTCTTGTCGAACATCTCGGCCGAGCCGAGCGCCACCGCGTAGTTCGCCGCGGCGCTCTGCGCACCCTGCTCCGCCTTGGCGAAGCCGGTCGCGATGCCCTCCGTCTTCCCCCCGACCGGCTTCTCCCCCGAAGGGGCCGTCGCCGAGCCGGCCGGCTTCTTCGCGTCGCCGCCCGCCGCCGAGTCCTCGCCCCCGCCCCGGTTGGCGAAGGCGATCGCCGCGATCAGCAGGACCACGACGCCGACCACCGTCACCAGGCTCCGGGACGACGACCGCCCGGGCCGGGCGGATCTGCGCGCGCCGCCGTAGACGTCGTCGCCGCCCTCCCCCTCGGGAAGCCGCGTCCTGGTCTCTCCCGAGCCGCCGAAGAGGCCGTCGTTCCGCTCGTCGTCGAGGCTCATGCCGCGACCGCCCCCTCACCCTCTCGCTGAACCGTCACGTAGGACACGTATGACGGTAGCCGTGCTGGTTCCCGCGCGGGCGCGGTGTGGTGACTCGACATCAGGGAGTTGCAACCTCAGCCGGTGGGCACGACGGACGGGTGGGGAGAGGGGGACAGGAGAGAGACGGGGCACAGGAGAGGCCAGGGGGAGGGGACGCGTCGGAGGCGGGGGGGTGGGGACGCTAGACCGCCATGCCGTACACGATGGTGAAGAGTGTGCCGAGCGAACCGATGATGAAGACTCCGGTCAGGCCCGCGATGATCAGGCCCTTGCCCTGTTCCGCGCTGAAGGTGTCGCGCAGCGCCGTCGCGCCGATGCGCTGCTTCGCCGCGCCCCAGATGGCAATGCCGAGACAGAGGAGGATGGCGATCGCCATCACGACCTCGATCATCACGCGTGCCTCGTTGCCCAGGCTCCCGAAGGGACCCCAGTCGGGGGCGATCCCGCCGATGATGGTGGTGATGTCGCCCTTTTCGGCTGCCATAAGCATGTGTAACTCACCGCCCCTAGTGGGTTGTTCTGCCACCTCTGCCTACCTCGGTGCAGAGGACAGCTCATTGTCGCCGACAATCGCCCTTGCGGATGACGCCTTGACGCCATTCGTTGGCCGACTTCGTACGGTTCCTCGTGCGTGAGGTCTGGTCACTCTGTGTATCACGCGGTAGGACCCCGGGCAATGACGGCCGGGCGTGCGCCTGACCAGGACTTCTGGGGCGGGGGCCTGACGGGTGTTCATGGGGGTGCGGGACGTTGCGTGTCCGCGGTTCCCAGGGTGCCGGGGACGGTCCGCAGGCGTTTGAGCGGGGAGATGGCGTCGTAGTACCGCTCGGGGCCTCCGAGCCGGGGTGATACTCGGCGAGGCCGCTGTAAGTGCCGAGGGATTTGCTGTGCTGCTGGTCCGTCGTGCCGCCGAATGGGCGGCTGTCGAGGCCCGTGACGATGTGGTCGGTGTCGGCGAGGCGGCCGAGGAGCATCTCCTTGACCGCCGCGTCGTGCGCGGCCTCGTACGTGAAGGGGCTGCCGACGGGGTACGGCGAGCAGGGCGACGCCCAGCCCGGGGGTGAGAGGCGTGCGTAGGGGCCTCCTGCAGCGCCACGAAGAGCAACCTGCGGTCGGGGCCCAGCAGAGTGCGGGCGGCAGTCATCGGTGCGACAGGACGTAGCCACGCAGGTGGCGTATTGCGCTTAATTGCCCTACGGGCGGGGAAAGTCGGACACCCGTCAACCGCGCGGGGGCCGACTGCCACCGTCCGCTTTGGCGAGAGCCTCCATTTCGAGGAGAGGGTTCTCGAAGCTGACGTTCTCGGCGATCTGGTGCAGCAGGCTCCGGTACTCCGCGCGCCGACGTACGGCGGTGGTGCCGAGCGTTAGAACCACCAGGCGTTTGCCGTCCGGGTGGGGGAGGTGGGCGAAGACCTGGAGCACGGGGTCCTGGGGGAGGCCGGAGTCGGCGTTCGGGGTGCGGATGGTCTCGCTGAAGCTGGCCGGTCCGCAGGGGAGTTCGAGGTACTCGATGTTCGTGTGGCCCTCGGCGCCTGCGACGGCTCGGGCGGCGGTGGCGGCGGGTGCGGTGGGGGCGATGTCTCGCCATGCCACGGTGAAAAGGGAGAACAGAAACCCGCCGCCGGCCTCGCCGTTCTTGCCGGGGGCGGAGATGTCGTCGCGGTGCAGGCCGATGGAGCAATGGGTCGTGCCCGCCTCGACCAGAGCAGCAAGCAGTTGTTGGCCTCCCGCAACGTGTGCCAGAAACCGCTGGCGGGCGCCGTCGCCCGGGGCGGAATCGAGCAACGGCTCGATGGCAGTGCGCAACTCTTCGGCTCCGGAAGAGTCCGGCGGGTTCAGCAGCGCACTGAGGGGCATTGCAGTGAAACCCGCTGGTACGGCGAACCAGATGTCACCGCCGGGTTCATCGACTGACGCGTCGAGAATGAACTGTGGCCTGCTCAACTGAGTGCCTCCATCCGGCGGGGTCCGTCAGCGGTTAGGGGTGACTCCGACGCGGCGACCACGTTCGAGATCATCGGGCGTGAGCCCCCATTCCGCCAGACGGTCCCCATCGCCCTTTCCCAGGCGCTGGTCGAGAATTTGGAATCGGCGGGGCGCCTGCCCGCTCGGAGTCGGGGCGGCGATGAGGCCGATCATGCGTGGATCACCGGCGAACCAGATGCTCTCGATCTGCGCCTTGAAGTGAGGCTTGGCGCGGGGGGCCATCCGCCGGGTCCACCAGTTCAGGCGGAAGTGCTGAGTGAAAACCAGCGGGATTCGCTGCCCCGGGTCGGCGGGACTGGGGAACTCGAACCATCCGTGCTGAGGGCCCACAATCTCTGGAAGGTCCGCCAGGCCGTGTGGGACATCGCGCAGCACCTGCCACGGGTAGGCGCGCATGATGCGCCGCATTCTCAGTGCCGTAGGGAAGTAGCGCAGTTGCACGTATGCGCGGTAGAAGCCGTAAATGAAGTACGGCATGAAGATCCACACGACCCAGTTGGGTGTCTCGGTGGAGATCCCGAGCAGCGCGATCCATCCACCGACCCAGCCGATGAGCCCGGCCATGTTCAGGGACATGTGCAGGGACCAGGCACGACGCGAGGGGGAGTGGTCCCACGCGGTGGGGAATTCGGCAAGGTTCACTTGGACACTCTCTCTGCGAGGAAAAGTCAGAAGGCGGCGCGCAGAAGACCCGGAAGGGCGGGCAGATCGACGCCGAGTCGCGTGCCATCGATACCAGTGCCTACTTGCCCCTTGATCTCGTCCTCGGACGCCAAGCCGTAACCCGCCGTTACGAGGCCGATGGCAGCTGAGCCCTTACCAATGGAGTCGATCACCGCGGAGGGATTGCTTGTCCCTCGAAACACGCGTTGGAGCAAGGGGTTCGCCACACCGGTCATGCCGTGTGCACCCTCCGCGGTCTTGGTGCCGAAGAGTGCCAGCTTCTGCCCGAGGCTGAGTGTCGTTTCCGCTGCCCTGACCGAACGTGCTGCTCCGAGCCCTCCTTTGAGGGTGGCACCGAGCCCTGGAACCATGCCTAGTCCGTCGGCTCCCACCGATACCAGGTTACTGAAGAAGTCGGCGTCGAACTCACCCTTGCTGAGTCCGTCCCACAGCGACTCCCGCACCGCCGGGTCCGAAAGCCGAGCGGCGAGCGCTCCAGTGCTTACAACTGATGCAGCCACCATCAGCGCAGCCGCCACCCCGAGCCCCAACGGGCCGGTGGCGATGATCGCTGCCAGCGCCAGAACCCCGGCAACCGCGCTGAGAATGTCCGGCAGGTTCTCCTCGACCCACTCGCACGCCTTCTCGAACCACCCCGGCTCGTGCGGCGCCAGTTTGTCCGTCGCGTCGCGGATCTTTTCCGCGCGGTACTTCGACCGCTCCGCGTGCTCGCTCTGCAGACTCCGTGCCCTGCCCAGAATCCGGTCGAGTTCCGCCTGTGCGTCCTCGACCTTTCCATCGGCGAGCTTCAGGGCCTTCTTCGCGTCGTCCTGATGCTTTCCCTTCTTGTCCAGGTCGGGGTCGGCGCCGGCGGTCTCGGCGTGCCCTTTCGCCGCTCTCAGTGCCTCGCGGGCGTTCTTGGCCTTCCCGTTCAGCTCCCTCGCGCGGCGCTGGAAGTCGTCGAGGTCCCGTTCCCAGCGCTCCAGCTGCTTCGCGGCCTTTTCGATGGACCGTGCGGCGTTCTTGAGGTTCAGGGAGAGCGGTCCCTCGTCGATGGCCTCGCGGAACGCCACGGCCGCGTCACCTTCCCAGTAACTGCCGTCCATCAGCTTGGTGACCACCTTGCGGGTGTCACGGAGGACGGTGACGCAGCTGTCCAGCTTCTTGTGCAGAGCCTTTACGGTGTCGCAGTCGCCGGGGGTGGGGTCGAAGCCGAGGTCCGGGTAGTTCGCGGCGCTCGTCACTTCGGGATCTCCACCGTGTCGTCCTTGGTCTTCCCGGACTTTTTCATGGCTTTCGTCAACGCCTCTTCGACTTCCATGAAGGCGTTCTTGTTCTGCTCGATGATTTTGGAGAGATCCTCCGTCTGCTCACCGATCTGCTCCGCGCCGTACTTCCAGTCATCCTGGAAGTCCTCACAGGCCTTGTCGAGTTCGTCCGTCCCCAGTCCGCCGACCGTCGCGTCGGCCAGGGCACCGCGCAGCCCCTTCAAGGACGTGACGGACCCGTCGAGCAACTTCATGAACTGTTCGAGTTCGACCGCGTCGACTCTGAGCTTCTCGGCCACTGCTGTCCCCGCCTTCGGTCGGTCACCTGTCGTCTCGGGCTCGATGTCCACTGTGGCGTCAGTGGCAGGCGGGGGACGGGACTTCGGCGGGATTCGTGCGTGCGAAGCGGCAGAAGCCAAGCGTGGCCCCGGCTGCCAGACCGCGCCGGGGCCCGTACAGAGTAGGGGGCTCCTGAACGACCCCTGGGTCGTGCCGCAGCGGACGGTCTCGTAGGGACGGCCTCGCAGGGACGGCCTCGTAGAGGTGAGGGCGAGCGGGGCGGGTCAGCCCGCCGGGGAGTCGCTGACCTTGCCGACCGGGCTGATGGACAGCTTCGTGCCGGACGGGGTGTCCGGGTTGTCGACCGGGAGGGAGCCGGCGGGCCAGGCGATGGTGACGGTCTTCGTCTCGTTCGGCGGGGTCACCAGGATCTTGGCGATACGTACGCCGGAGCCGCCGCTGTTGTTGATCGGGAACGTGATGTTGAAGGCGGCGGACTCGCCGTCCTTGAGGACGGCGGAGTGGGCCTGCTCGCCGTTGCGGCCGACGGGCAGCGTGTCGCCGGTGGCCGACTTCAGGTTGACGCCGGCGTAGCCGTTGATGGTGCAGTCGCGGCCGCCGCCGTTCTTGAAGACGACGGTGACGATGCCCTCGGTCTTGTCGGTGCTGTTGTCGTGGGCGGTCACCTCCAACTCGTCGCTGCGGCAGGTGCCTGCCTTGCCGTTCTGGCCGGCTCCGGTGCCCCCGGTAGTGCCTCCACCGCTGCCGCCGCTTCCGCTTCCGCCGTCCGAGCCTGCGCCGTCCGACCCGGCGCCCTCCGAGACCGCCGTCGGCTTCGTGCCGGCCGACGAGGAGGCGTCCGCGCCGTCGTCGCCGTTGCACGCGGTGAGCGAGAGCGCGCCGAGGAGCGTGAGGCCGGCGAGCAGGGTCTTCGAGGCGTGCGTGAGCTTCATGGGGTCCCCCGTGAGGTCCGTGGTGTCGTCCGGTACGGCGTATGTGTCGTACGTCGTTACGGGGCCGTCGTTCCGGCCTGGCCCTCAGCGAAACCGTCCCCGGCCGGTGGGGGCAAGGAGCGCCGGGGCATCAGGGACACTGGAATGCTTTCAGTGGGTCTGACCTGCGGTTATGCCTCTTCTATGGAACGTCGTCCTGGGACGGGCGGTCGGGAGGACGGGCGGTCGGTTGGTCGGGTGGACGGGCGGGCCGGTGGTCAACGTTCGGCGCGCGGTGCCCCGTACCAGCGCCACGTGGTCAGGCGTGCGCGGCCGGGGAGTTCGCCGCGGCCGGTCGCCCACAGGAGCGTGGGCCAGGGGGGCGTGTCCGTCGGGGCGTCGGGGAAGAGGCGGTGCAGGACGCGGGCGCAGAGGGCGGCGGGCGGGTCCCACGTGTCGCCGATGCCGAGTCCGTTCGCGATGTCGTACGTGTGGACGAGGGTCTCCACGACTCCCATGGCGGCGAAGCCCTCGGGGTCCGAGGCGCCGAAGCCGTGGTGGGCGCGGACGGTCGGCGGGGTGGTGGCGACCATGGCGGTCAGCAGCGCGCCGCACGCCTCCACGACCTGGAGCAGTCCCGTGGGGCCGGCCGCGGGGTCGGCGAGGGTGACGTTGGCAGGGCCGCCGGGCGTGCGGCGGACCCAGTGGAAGGGGACCTCACGGTCCAGCGGGGGGTGTTCCGGGCCGAGTTGGGCGGCGTAGGCGAAGAGGTCGTCCGCCAGGTGTTCACCCGTCTCCCAGCAGTCCCACTCCAGCCCGCCCGCCTTGGCGCCCCAGTCGGCGTCGTCCGGTGCCCCGCGCAGGGTGGCGACGGCGAGGCGGACGGCGCGGGTGACGTCGTCGGCGGTGACGGGGGCGGTGTGTTCGGTCAGCGGTTCCGAGGTGTCAGACATGGCCGGACGGTAGCAACTTCGGGCTGCGGTGGCTCGGGACGGCGGCGACTGCGGCTCTGGACAGCGGCAACTGACGGGATGCGCTCTTGTGGCGCTGCCGGGCGGCGGCGACGATCTCTTCCCGGGGCGGGTTCCCGGGGCGGGGGCCCGTCCCGGACGGTGGCGCGATCGCCGGTGGTCGCGCGGGGGCGGAAGGGGACGGTCGACCATGGACCACCAAGGCGGTGCGGCACCCGAGCAGGCGCGTACGCCGGCCGAGTTCGTCGCGCTGCTGCGGCAGGTGAAGGAGGTGTCGGGCCTCACGTACCGCCAGTTGGAGCTGCGCGCCGCGGAGCGCGGGGACCTGCTGCCCCGGAGTACGGTCGCCGGGGCGCTGTCCCGCGCGGCGCTGCCGAAGGCGGAACTGATCGAGGCGTTGGTACGCGCGTGCGAGGGGAAGGAGCGGGTCGGGGCGTGGCTCGCGGCGCGGGACCGTATCGCGTCGGGCGAGGTGCCACCACCGCCGGCTCCTGCTTCCGTTTCTGCTCCTACTCCTTCTGCTCTGGTGGCCGTGGCCGGCTCTGGCCCCGTACCCGCCGCTGCCGCTGCCGCCGTCGCCCGGAGGCGGCCGCGGTCGCGGGTGCTCACCCTCGCCGCCGGGGTGATCGCGGTCGTGGCTCTCGCAGCGGTGGGCGCCTCCGCGCTGAACGGCTCCGACGAACCGCCCGACCCCTCGCCGTCCGACTCCGCGAAGGCGGCGGGCGTCCCGTCCGGCGTCGTACGCGTGCAGCCGCTGCGGGCGACCGGGCTCTGCCTCACCGACGGACGGGACAGGGAGGGGCGGTACGGGAGCCATATCGCGGTGTTCCGGCCGTGCGGGGAGGCGGTGCCGCCGACGACCGAGCTGGAGCCGCTCGGCGGCGGTGTGTACCGCGTCCGCTGGGCGCACCCGGAGCAGGGCCGGGGCTGCCTCGCCGCCCCGACGAAGGGCACCGCGAAGGGCTTCCTGGAGCCCTGGAACGACTGCGGGGCGGCGGCGCGGCTGCGGGTGGAGCGGCGGGGCGACGCGTATGTGCTGCGCCTCGCGGACGGGCGGTGCGTGGGCGTGAACGGCTCGGCGGTCGCGGGGGTGGAGGCAGTACTCGCCCGGTGCGGGGGCGCCGACACACAGCGGTTCCTCATCCGGCGCGGCGCCCGGGGCTGAACGCGGCACGCGGCCGTGACCCCACCGGCCCGGCGAGGGTCCCCCCGAAACGACCCCTCGCCGGGCTCGCACCGAGACTGGCAGCGGACGGGGGCACCGGGCAACGGAAATCCTGTCCGGGACGAGGTCAACGCTGTCCCGGACAGGTCTTCCCGGACAGGCCGGTGGCCGTTCCGTGGGCCCGGCCCGGCCGCCGGGTTCGCTCCGGCGACGGCAGCGGGGACGTCAGCCCTTGCCGATGCCGTCTACGTAGTGGCCTTCTACGAAGTGGTCGAACTCGCCTGCCTGTACGCCGAGTACGAAGGCGTCCCACTTCTCCCGGGTGGTCGTGACGATGTTCTCCGGGTCGCTGGTCTCCCGGAGGTGAACGGCCTCGTCCTTGCCGTAGGCGATCTCGATCCAAGGGCCGGGGCCCTGCTCGTTCTCCGGGGCGGCGCGGTTCCAGACGAGGTCGGCGGGGATTTCGGGGCGGGGGGTCTCGGTCATGGTCCGCTTCTCTGGGGCGGGGGCGCGGGGCCCTCAGGCCGGTTAGCCTGCGGCGCGCTTGGTGTCGCGGATGAGTGCGGCGAAGGCGTCGGGGGTGGCGGTGAGTATCGCTCCGGTGGGGTCGCTGCTTTCGGTGAGTCTGACCTTGCCGGTGGGGTCGGCGGCGACGTTCACACAGGCGTCGCCTTCCTGGCAGTAGGAGGAGGTCTGCCAATCGAGCGTCAGCATGTGGGTTCCCTTCACAGGTCTTGGGCGATGCTGTGGATCAGATCCCGTGACTTCGCCGGGTTGAGGGCGGTGTCCTCCACAACGTCGAGCAGCTGGCGGTACTTCCCGAGGTGGGCCTCGGAGTCCAGCAGTACGGGGCCGTGGAACTGGTCCAGCTGAGCCGTGTCGAGCAACGGCACCACGCCATGCATGTAGTTGATCGACTGCCCCGATCCGGGGAACGCCCCGACGTCGAACGGGAGCACTCGGATCGTGATGTGGTCGCGTTCGCTCATGTCGAGCAGATGTTGGAGTTGGGCGCGTGCTACGTCGCGACCCCCGACTTTCATGTGCAGGGCTGCTTCGTGGACGACGGTCCGGTACGGGAGAGGGTTCGCCCGGTAGATGACGTCCTGCCGCTTGATGCGGTGCGAGACGCGGTGCTCGACCTCGGGAGGTGTGGGCGCCGGGATGACGTGACGGAAGATCTCGCGGGCGTGAGCCGCGGTCTGAAGCAGCCCAGGGATGTGGCTCGTATACGCGGTGCGCACGGCGGAGGCATGGTGCTCCAGCTCAGCCAGATCGAGCAGCCCCGAAGGCAGTACCTCGCGGTACGTCTCCCACCAGCCCCGAGTCTTGTCCGTCGCCATGTCGACCAGGGCGTCGATGTAGGCCTGGTCGGGGCAGGCGTACAGACGAGCCATGGCACGAACCCGATCGGGGCTCACCCCAAACCGGGCTGACTCGACGTTGCTGAGCTGCCCCGAGCTCGTACCCAGTTGCTGCGCCGCCTCCGTAGAGGTCATCCCCGCGCGCTCACGGAGTTTGCGCAGCTCAGTCGCGACACGGATTCGGCGGGCCGTTGGCATTGGCCTCGCTGCCATGCAACTCCTCCCTTCACGGCTCCCTTGGACCCATCACTCACACGAGGGAAACGGCCTGACTTTTCTCGAATTTCTGCAAAGAAACTTTGCGGCAGTCCTAATGTGTGACTCAGGCCACCCCGCCCGGAAGTACCCCGCTCGACGGAGCGACCTGGTCACCGGGACTCAACTTGCCCTCCCGAACGGAGACTTCCGTGGACGCAACCGTAACGCCACCCTGGGCCTACACCCTCCACCTTCCCCACGACCCCCGCGCCCCGCGCATCGCCCGTGCCACCCTCCGCGCGGTCCTCACGACGTACAGCCTGGATGAGCTCGTCCCCACCGCGGAGCTGCTCGCGGGCGAGCTGCTCAGCAATGCCCACTGCCACACCGCAGGCCCCTACGCCCTCCGCCTCCGTTCCACCTCCCCGGAGGGAATCCGCGTGTCGGTGTGGGACTCCGACCCGCGGATTCCCTCCGGATTCGCGGCAGGCCGCACCCCCGACCACCGGTCGCCCGCCACGGCGGAGGGCGGCCGGGGGCTGCATCTCGTGCGGGCCTGCGCGGACAGCTGGGGGGCCTACACCGTGGGGACGGCCCACGCGGGGAAGCTGGTGTGGGCCGAGACCTCAGGGCGCTGACGGTTCGACGTCCCCGGCCGGCTCGGTGAAGGAGACCGTCTGGAGGATCGCCGCCATGATGTTGCAGAACTCGGTCCAGTACTCCGTGGACGCGGTGTGCAGCGTGAAGACGGCGGTGAACGGGCCCGTCGGGAACGGGACGTGGACCTGTATCTGCCCGGTGAGGAGTTCCGTCGCCTCGCCGGTCGCCGTGATCTCCGGGTTCAGCTTGTACTCGGTGAGGGTGACGCAGGAGACCGCGGGGCCGCACGGCAGGTCCAGCCAGCGGGCGTCGTTGTGCGGGGTACTGGAGAGGACGGTCAGAATCCCCTGGGCGACGGTTTCGGTGTCGCCGGATGCCTGGTCGGTCGGGACGGCTGAGACGGTGAACGCGCACTGGGCGACACCGTCGATGCCTTCTGCCGCCTCCCCTCCCCCTGTCTCCCCTTCTTCCGCCGTGGAGAAGAGCCCCATCGCGGCGTAGGAAACTCCGGACTCCGCCATCAACTCGGCCAGCCCGGCGTAGTACGGGGCGGCGGGTTCCCAAATGCGTTTGTCTCCGCGCGAGTAGAGGCCGCGTACGAACTCTTGTGCGCGCTCGGTGCGCTCCTCCTGTGTGACGGCGAGAGGGAGGGCGTAGAAGCCATCGGGGACGTTGAACCAGAGGGGTGGGGGGTCGAGCTGGTCGGGCGGTGTGGGGGGAAGGCTGGTCGGGGTTGTCATGGTGGCGGGAGTGTCCTGGGGTGGTGTGGAGGCGGGGTCAGAAGTCTTCGAGGTGGTAGTCGGCGTACGCCCACTCAGTGCCGTCGGCGTTCATGTGCAGCTCGCGACTGCCGGCGCCGATGAGTGCGTCGAGCTCGCTCGGTGCCAGAGCTTCGACTCGGTAGTGCCCGCACGGCAGGCGGGTGACGACGGGTTCTGCGAGATCCGCCGCGTCAGTGGTGGTGACGAAGTCGTCGACGGCTCGCCGTTGCGCCTGCGTCAGGGAATCCAGAGCGAAACCAGCGCATGCCGGAGACAGGCATGGCTTCACTTGTGGCAAAGGTGACATGGTTGCGGGAAAGGAGCGTCTCGCCTGGTTCAGGTTGCCGGATCGTCATGCGCGTATGCGGCGTCTTCCTTTCTGGTCTAGAAGTCGTCGGAGTGGTACTCCGCGAGCGCCGCTTTGTTGCCGTCGGCGTCCATGAGAAGGCTCCTCTCGGAGAGGCCGAAAAAGGAATCCACCTGATCGGGCGCCAAGAGTTCGACCCGGTAGTGGCCACAGGGGCGTCGGCTGACGAAAGGGGTCCCGGGATTCGGTCCGCCAGACGTCGTGACGAATTGTTCGACGGTGTCCCGCTGCGCCGGGGTGAGAGCCGGCCATGGGACCAGGTTGGGAGGGTGGAGCAGGTACCGGGTGAATTTCTCGCTCGTGATGGCGCGCAGCCTGCACCATGAGTCATCACTGAAGAGAACTTTGACGTCGTTGCCGTCCTTGAAGCGTTTCGGCTCAACCAGACTGATCCGGGAGCGAGGGATTTCCCAGAGAACCTCGTCCTCGATGAGCGCGTCGTTCCGCTTGGAGTACGGAAACCCCACGATGACCAGTCGACGATCGGTGACGATCGCGTGGGTGCGGTAGCGCTTCTCGGAGGAACGGCCGGGATCCAACTGCCAGGGCAGGGTGCGGGCAATGGTGCCCGGTGCTGCCCAGAGGACGGGGAAGTCCTTGACCTCGTCGGCTGGGTCGTCCGGAGTGTCCTTGCCCGTGTCTGCGGTGGACGTGCCGCTCACGTTGCCCCCAGCAGCGCTGAGGGCAGCCATGATGGCAACGCCCAGAGCGATGGCCCCGCCCTTGCCCACCTTGCGTGCCAGCGAACCACCGGTCGAATGAGGTCTGTACACGGGCCCTTCAGGCCATCCCGTCAACTCGTTCTGGATGTCATTGCGCTCGGTGTCGCGGAACCAGCGCATGCCCCGAACAGGTGTAGCCGCGCCGGTGGCGAAAGTGACCAGTGTGCGGCTGAGAAGGGTCTCGCCCGCTGCGGGCTGCCAGATGTCCATGCCTGGGTGCGTCTTCCTGCATGACGGCTTTGCGGCCGTTGCCGATGTCCTGTGCTCGCTATGCCTTGGATGGAAGGGCTCAGCCACCGGATGCCGACTTCTCGAACTGGTCACCAGGAAAGAGAGCTTCTCCCACATGCTGGTGGATGCTCGTGATCTTCGGAGCGATTTTGAGCCCCGCGTCCATGGCGATACCGGCCCCCAGAGGGTTGATGTTCACACCCGGGATGAGGTTGGCTCCTTTGGAACCGAGCCACTGTCCCTGGTGATAGCCCATGTTGGCGAGGCTGCCCATGCGTGACGCGAGGCCACTGGTGGCATGGGAAACCTCGTACACGTTCTCGGCCCTGCCGCCGAGTACGACCTTGCCGGGCAGTAGCGGAATGCCGCCCTTGACGAGACCAGCTTCCTCTTTGGTGGCCAGCAGCAAGCGCGAGTTGCCGATGCTGGTCGCCCGGAACCCCTTGCCAAGTTCTGCGGCCTTGGCAAGGCCTGCTGCCTCTGCCATGGCCGGGGTCTTGCCGGCAACCTTGATCCCCTTACTGAACATCCCGATCCCCGGTATCAACCCCATCGCATCCAGCCCCATCTGCGCCCAACTCACGTCCGCACCGCCCATTTTGGCGAGGCCGTGCGCGCCCAGTGCGAGACCGCTGGTGATGAGGGCGGCCGTGCCGAAGACCGCCGCAAGTGGGGGGAAGGGGAGGCTGACGATGGCGAGGAGGCCCAGGACGGCCGTCAGGTCGCTCAGCAAATCGCCGATCAGCTTGATCATGTCGGCGTGGTCCTTGAGCCACTTGCCGGTGGCGTCCCACGCCTCCTTGACGCCCTTGGTGAGCTTGTCCCAGAAACCCGGCTCGTCCGGGGCGATGTCGCCCGCCTTGTCGAGTTCCTTGCTGATGGCGCCCGCGGCCTTGTTGTAGCGGTCCTCCAGGTCGTGGACCTCGCCGATGATGTCGACGACGGCCCCGGACGCCTTGGCCATCTCATCGCTGTCGGGCTTGGCCTCCGACCGCGCGTCCAGCTTCTTCCCGGCCTTCTTCTCCAGGCGGTCGGCCTCGTCCTGGAATTCCTGGAGTTCCCGCGCCCAGCGGTGCAGGGCGCGCGACGCCTTGTGGAAGGATTCGTGGCTCTTGCGGATGAGCGGGGTGACGTCCTCGCCGATGTACTCGGTGAACGCGAGCGCCGCCTTGCCCTTCCAGGCGCCGCATTCGATTCGCTCCAGGTCCCGGACAGCGGTGCCTAGTTCCGTCGCGAGTCCGCCCAGCTTCTTGGCGAGTTCGCGGGTGTCCTCGACGTCGCCCGGCGTGGGGTCCCAGCCTATGTGGGGGAACGCGGGCCGCTTGGTTCCCACGTCAGTGGCCCCTTTTCTCTGCGGACTTCTTCTTGGCCGTCTTGAGTGATTCGGCGAGGGCCTGGTCCAGCTTGCTGAACTCCTCGTCGATCTTGTCGATCATCTTGACGGCGCCCTGGGTGTGCTTGCCGAGCTGCTTGACGCCGTAGCCCCATTCATCGGCGAATTCCTGGACGTCCTCCGCGAGCTTGCCCGTGCCGACGACCGAACCGTCGGTGTTCTTGAGGGTGCGGCGTGCGGCGTCCATGCGGTCGCTGACGGAGGAGAACGTCTTCTTGAGGCTTTCGAAGACCGTGCCGTCGAGACGGAGGTCGCTCATGTGGTCGTTCCAGCCTTCTGTGCGTGGTCGAGGAGCGGTCAGCGGTTGACTGATTGGATCTCGCGTACGACGACGTCCTGCGTCGTACCGAACTCGCCGGGGGGCAGGTCGCCGCCCTGGCCGTTCGTGCTCGTCCAGCTGACCTTCCAGGTGAGGGTGGCCTTCAGCTCGTACGAGCCGTCGCGCGAGGACCGCAGGTACCGCACGCCGCACGGCGGGTCCGTGTCCGCCGGGGTGCCCTTCGCGCGGGGCGTGCCGATGTGGTCGTCCTCGATCGGGCACTCGCCGGAGGAGGGGTACGTCTCGGCGTCCGACGTGCCCGGGTCGATCTTCAGGGAGACCGGCTCGGCGGTCGTCGTCGCGGAGAGGCCCGTGCCGGGCAGGGTCGCGGTGACCGAGATCTTCTTGAACCTGGCCTTGTCCAGCCAGGCCCACGTGGGCAGGTTGACCTTCGTCTCGCCCTCGGGTGCCAGTTCGACCTCGGTGTCCGGGACGGGGAGTTGTCCGTACGCGTACTCGGCGAGGATCTTGGGCGTGACCGCGAGCGGTTCCTTCGGGGTCTCGCCGTCCTGTACCCAGAACGGCAGCTTGTCGCAGGCCTTCGCCTCCGGCTCGTCCTTGCGATCGTCGTCGACTGCCGCCGCCCAGAATTGGCCTTCGCCCTGTTTGTCGAGGTTGTAGTTCTTGTACGGCTTGCCATCTTTGAAGTACGAGTCGAAAACCCCGCCCACCGCATCACCGATACCGAAGAACCCGATCTTTCGGATCGCCTTGACCGTGGCCTCGATCTGTTTCGGCGTGTACGCGGGTTCGTACCAGCAGGCCGGCGGGTCCCAGTTGCTGTTGGCGGGAGTCAGCGTGCCGGTCTTCGCGGACTGGGGGCTGCCTTCGACCCTCGTCTGAATCCTCGTCTCGATGCCGAGGTTCTTCCCGCTGCGGGTGCCCTTTGACTGCTGCTCGTGCGCCAGGTTTTTGCCTCCCTCGGTGTCACCACCGGCGGCGTAGGCGGTGCCAGGGAGCAGCGTCGCAGCTAGGGCGAGAGCAAGAGCAGCCCGGCGAACCGGCGGCCTCGAAGCACTTACATGCACTTCTTGGTCGCCTCCTCCACGTACGTGATGGACTCCGTCTGCCAGACGCCCTCGGCGTTCTTCCGCACGCGGGTGTTGTAGAAGCCGTAATCAGCTGCCGATTCCGGGATGGACCGGTCGACCTTCCCGGTCTTGAGGTCCTTGGGATACGTCTTGGTGCCGTCCTTGCAGTAGGACACCGCTGCGACGCCTTCCTTGAGGAACGTGACCTGACGGTCGTAGTACCGAATCGTTCCGATGAAGCTCGCGTTCTTCTTTCGGAACCCTTGGATGTAGTCCGCCGCCGACAAAAGGGCATCGCCCGTCCCGTAGAACTTCAGCGCCGGGTGGTCGCCGGATTCGACGACGGTGGCTTCGATCAGGGCGTCGAGCCACCGCTCATTGTCCGCAAGCACCGCATCCTTCTTGGGATCACCGGTCTTCCCGCCCTCGAAGACGTTCTTCACGTCCTTGGGGAGCTTGATCTCCGGGCGGTCGATCCCGTCCTCCGAGGCCTTCGGGGAGGGGGAACTGTCTCTCTGAGTACCCGAGTCCGCGCCCGCGATCTTCTCGCTGTCCTTGGACCCTCCGTCGCCTCCTCCGCAGGCGGAGAGCGTCAGGGCCGCGGCCGTGGTCAGGGCGGCGGCTGCGAGGAGGGCGGGGCGGCGGTTCACGGTCGGCTCCTGAGGGTGGGGCGTTCGCTGGAGTGAATCAAGCTATCCAAGGGAGGACGGGTGGTTCCAGCGAGGGGGGGCGCCGGGCGGATGCGGCCTGGCGCTGTCGTACGCGGCCTCTACACTGAGCGGCGGCGGAGCGGACTCCCGGTGGGTGTGGGGTGGTTGACGGTGCGTAAGGCGTGGCTGGTCGCTTCCCTCGGGATCGGTGGTGCGCTCAGTTTCATCGCGCTGCTCGTCGTCGGGACCTACGTGGCCGCGGGCAGCATCGCGAGTGGCGCGAGCGGTGGGGCCGTGGGGCTCGCCAAGGGGGCCGTGCCCGCGATGTACCAGCCCCTCGTGCAGAAGTGGGGCAACCTCTGCAAGGCCATCAACCCCGCGCTGCTCGCCGCCCAGCTCTACCAGGAGAGCGGATGGAACCCGCGCGCGAAGAGCCCCGCCGCGGCGCAGGGGATAGCGCAGTTCATCCCCGGCACCTGGGCCGCGCACGGCGTCGACGGCGACGGTGACGGCGACCGTGACGTGTGGGACCCGAAGGACGCCATTCCGTCCGCCGCCTCGTACGACTGCAAGCTCGCCGGGTATGTGAAGGACGCGCCGGGGGACCCGACGAAGAACATGCTCGCCGCGTACAACGCGGGCGCGTACGCCGTCCTCAAGTACGGCGGGGTGCCGCCCTACAGCGAGACGCAGAACTACGTGCAGACGATCACCACGCTCTCCAAGAGCTTCGCCCGGCCCGTGGGGCGGGTGGCGCCCTCGCAGCAGGCGGCCGGGGCCATCGCCTTCGCGCAGAAGAAACTCGGCACCCCCTACTTGTGGGGCGGCAACGGCACGCCCGAGCAGAACGGCCGCTTCGACTGCTCCGGTCTGACCCTCGCCGCCTACCGCACCGTCGGCGTCACGCTGCCGCGCGTCGCCAACGACCAGTACAACGCGGGTCCGCACCCCAAGCGCGAGGAACTGCTCCCCGGGGACCTGGTCTTCTTCTCGGACGACCTCACCAACTCGCGCGCCATCCGGCACGTCGGGATCTACGTCGGCGGCGGGTACATGATCAACGCCCCGCGGGCCGGTGCCGTCATCCGGTTCGACCCGATCGACACGCCCGACTATTTTGGCGCGACTCGTGTCACGGACGAGGGCGCGGCGGCGCTCCCCGACAAGCCTGCCTCGGCCTGAGGAGGCCGCAGGGGGGCGCTGAGGGGCGCGTGCGGAGGCGTGCGCACGGGGTGATGTGGCTTGAACCGTCCGTTAAAACACTCCCCCTGAGCTGCGGTGATGTGTCTCTCTTCGGTAACGTCTGGGTGATCTTTCGGTGGAGAGTGGAACGTAGGGGTGGGGGACGGGCGTTCCCTTGACTGGACCGACCACGGGGGTTGATGGAAAGGGCGCACAGAAAGGTGCGTCCGTGGGCTAGGAGACAAGGGGCCGCAGCGCCATGGCTGGACTCGATGAATCCGGGTCGAACCCCGACGTCGGCTTGCTCTACGACATCAACGGCCTGACACAGGAGACCCCGCACTGGCTCGACCGCGCCATGGCGTTCGTCGGGGAGTACGGCCTGCTGCTCGCCCTCGTACTGCTCGTGGTGTGGTGCTGGTGGGGCCAGCGGAAGCGGGGCACGCTCGAGGACGCCGCCTCGTCCGTCGCCGCCGTCGTGTGGGCGCCGCTGGCCGCCGGGATCGCGGTGCTCGTCAACGTCCCCATCCGAGGCTTCGTGGAACGGCCGCGGCCCTTCCGCGACCACGCCGGGCTCCACGTCCTGGTCGAGGGCAAGGACGACTTCTCCTTCGTCAGCGACCACGCGACGCTCGCCATGGCCATCGGCGCCGGACTCTTCGTCGCCCACCGCAGGTTCGGCTTCGTCGGCCTCGGGCTCGCCGCCCTGGAGGGCTTCTGCCGGGTCTTCATGGGCGTGCACTACCCCACCGACGTCATCGGCGGCCTCGCGCTCGGCACCGCCGTCGCCCTGCTCCTGTCCCCGCTCGCCATGGCGCTGCTCACGCCGCTCGCCAGGGCGGTCGGGCGCTCCCGGCACGTGGGGTGGCTGGTGTGGGACCGCAGGGTCGGGCCGGTGGCCGCGCCGCTGAGCGAGCCCGCCGAGCCCGCGCGGCCGCCGCCGACCCGGACGAGCGGGACCTCGCGGCCTGACGCCCCGCCCGGGGCCGCGGAGGCTCAGAGCGCCTGCGGGAAGTCGAAGAAGCGGTTCGGGTCGTACTGCTTCTTCAGCTTCTTCAGGCGCGGCGCCGCGTCCCCGTAGTACGCCTCGCGCCAGTTCGTCAGCGTGGCGTCCGTGTAGTTCTGGTACGCCGCGCCGGACGCGTACCGCCCCATCGCCCCGTGTGCCTTTTTCAGCCACGCGCGTGCCGGTGTCCCCGATGTGCCCGCGCGCCACGACGCGATGTACTGCGCCAGCATCCGCGAGCGGCGGTGCACGAAGGCCGTCGCCGTCGGGTCGACGCGGTTGATCGCGCCGCCGAGCGCGGTCAGCGCGATGCTGCCGGCGCTCGCGCCCGTCACGTTCTCGACCTGGGAGAGCAGCGCGCGGATGCCCGCCGCGGAGAGGGAGCGGTCGAAGAAGTCCGAACTCGCCGCGTACGTCTCCCGCTTGAGGGCGCCCTGGGGGCTGCGTCCCGGCGTCGCGCCGGGCAGGTGGCACTGGGCGTCGGTGGCGAACGACGAGCAGCCCGCGTACACCTCCATCGCCTCCTCGTACGTACGCCGCTTCAGGGAGACGCTGCGCGCGGAGGCGCCGACCTTGTGGGCGAGGCGGTCGACGGCGTTCTGCAGCTCGCCGTACGTGCCGAGCGAGAAGCAGGCGACGGAGACGGTCGGGGTGCCGCCCGGGGTGTTCGCCAGGTGCAGGGACGACCAGATCTCGTCCGGCTGGTCGGGGCCCCACGCCTGCCACGCCTTGACGACCGCCGCCGCCTTCGACCACGGCCAGGACATGTACGCGGAGACGGCCTGGGGCGCGGTGTGCGTGCGGTAGGACAGCTCGGTGACGACGCCGAAGTTGCCGTTGCCCGCGCCGCGCAGCGCCCAGAAGAGGTCCTTGTGCTCGGTCTTCGAGGCGGTGAGCTGCTTGCCGTCCGCCGTGATGATCGTGGCGGAGGTGAGGCTGTCGCAGGTCAGGCCGTACGCGCGGGAGACCACGCCGTGGCCGCCGCCGAGGGTGAGGCCCGAGATGCCGACGGTCGGGCAGGAGCCCGCGGGGATCGTGACGCCCTTCGCGGCGAGCGAGCGGTAGACGTCGATCAGCTTGGCGCCCGCGCCGATCGTGGCGGTGGTCCCGCTCGCCCGTATCCTGCTCAGCTTCGACACGTCGATGATCAGCCGGCCGGTGCCGGAGGACCAACCCGCGTACGAGTGGCCGCCGTTGCGGATCGCGACCGGGGTGCGGTGGGCGCGGGCGTAGGCGAGGGCGGTGCGTATGTCGTCCTGGTGCGCGACGTACGCCACGGCGGTGGGCTTCAGGTCGTCGAAGCGCGTGTTGTACAGCTGCCGGGCCGCCGCCCACTTGGCCTCGCCCGGCCGTACGAGGGTGCCGTCCAGGTCCCTGGCGAGGGCCGCCAGGCTCGCGGGGGCGCTCGCGGCGGCGCTGGCGCTCCGCAGGGCGGTCTCGCGTCCGCCGTGGGCGCGTGGCGTCGCCGCGCCCGCCTGTGAGCCACCGCTCGTGCAGCCGCCGACCGTCGTCGCGGCCAGTGCGGCCGCCGTCGTACCGATGAACGTACGTCGTTCCATGACGCCTCCCGTTGCTTCCCGGAGAACGAGACGGTGCGCGGGGCGGGCGGGTTCCCCTAGGGGGACTCCTCATGTTCGGCGGCGTCCGTACGGGCCTTGCTGCGGGCCCTGCGGGCGGGGCCGCGCCAGCCGCAGGAGCACTGGGCGGATATGAAGCGGCCCTTCTCGACCGTCGACGTGCTGTGGGAAGCGAGGTCGGATGTGAGATCGGGTGTACGGCGGTGGGGCGTGAGGTCGGCTGCGAGGTCCGTTGCGAGGTCTTCCTGATCGGCCACCCGGCCACGGTACCGACCCCGGGTGAAGCCCCGGGAGCCGTCGCCGGTACCGGCCCGCCGCGTGACGGCTCAAGGCACCGGTCGTTAGGGGAACGACGGGGGAACGACGGGGGATCGACAAGCGCGGGACCGCTTGGAGGCAGCCAGGATGGGGCAGCAGCGCAGGCACAGGGGCCGAGCGAGCGCCGCGGTCGCGGTGGCGGCCGCGGGGCTGATGGCCACCGCCACCGGCTGCTCCGGCGGGGCCGCCGCCGACGGCAGCGGCGCCGAGGCGCCGGGGAAGGCCGCGCACGCCGGGGACGTGGTGCGGCGCTCCGCCGACGCCCTGGTCCGCGCGGGCACGGCCAAGGCCCGTACGTCCATGGAGATGGCCAGCGGCGGGACGCGCGTGACCGTCCGGGGCGCGGGTGTCTACGACTTCCGGGACCAGCGGGGGCGGTTCGAAGTGGTCCTGCCGCAGGACCCCGCAGGGGGGCGGGCGCGCCGGCCGATCACCGAGCTGATGGCCGGCGGGGCGCTCTACATGAAGAACCGCGGGGCCGGTGTGCCCGCCGACAAGTGGGTGCGGATCGAGACACGTTCGCTCTCCGACGGCAATCTCGTCACCGGTGGGGCGACGGACCCCCTCGCGGCGGCGGAAGTGCTGCGGGGGGCGCGGGACGTGACGTACGTGGGGGAGGAGCGGGTCGCCGGGACCGAGGTGCGGCACTACCGCGGCGTCGCCGATCTGCGGGCCGCGGCGAAGGGGGCTTCCGCAGGTCAGCGCGGGGCGTTGGAGGTGGCGGCGGGGAAAGGGTTCAGCAAGGGGAGCGTGCCCTTCGACGTGTACCTCGATGAGCGGGGGCGGGTGCGGAAGCTGCGCCAGCAGTTCACCGTGGCCAATGCCGATGTGGCCTCGACCACGCTGCTCTACGACTTCGGGGTGCCCGTAGGGGTGCGGCTTCCGGCCGAGGAGGACATCTTCGCCGGGAAGATCGCGGCGCCCTAGTCGCGTACGGCCGGTGGAAATGGTCCGTCCGTGCCATGCGCGGTGTGTAGGCCGCTCCCTACTCTAGGAAGTCGGTACGGGGGCAGGGTCATGATCAGGAAGAGGTGATGTACGTGGCTCCGATGCGTGGTGGTACGGCGGTTCAGGACCACGTCGCCCTCGCCGAGATCGAGCTGTGCGGCGACCTCATCATCGCGGCGAGCGCGGCGGCCGAGCGGTTGAGTTCTGACCGGATCGATGAGGTGCTGGGGGTTTTGGAGGGGCGCGAAGGACGGCCTCCGGCGGATGAGCGGTCCTAGGCTGCGGCTCGCTTTGCCTGGCCTTGCCTGGCGGGGCCCTGGGGGTGTTCTGTTCGCCGCTGCGCGGCGGTGTCTCCGCC
>RBWT01000008.1 GCA_004010275.1 Streptomyces huasconensis | reverse complement strand
CCCGATCCGCCCCCCGCCCCTCAAGGGCCGGCACCGCCGCCACACACCACACCCCGGCCCCACGAAACGCGGCAACAGCCTTGACACCCTTCGCCACTTGACTCCCTACTAGACCTTGCGCAGCGATCGTGACAACGTTGTCCAACTCGCAAGGAGGGGCTCGGGGATGCCGCACACGGCACGCAGATCTCGTCAAAGACACCATCACCCGCCGGTCGCCGTCGGCACGCTGGCGCTCGCGCTCACGCTCGTCGTGGCCGCGCAGGGCACCACCGCAGCGGCGCCACAGAAGCCGCCGCGCCCCGACCGGGAGTTCGCTTCCTCGTTCGAGGAGGGCGAGGCGCAGCCCGACTGGGTGAGCACCGTGGAGACGGCCCCCGGCGGCGGCAAGAAGGCCTCGGGCGTCAACGGCGCGTTCAGTTCCGGCCTGCCCGGCAGCGTGATGGACCACGTCACCGAGGTCCGGGCCAGCGGCGAGAACACGGGTTCGGGCGAGGTGGCGGAGAACCTCGTCGACGGCGAGGCGACCAGCAAGTGGCTGACGTTCGCGAAGTCCGGCTGGGTCGAGTTCGACCTGAAAGAGCCCGCCAAGGTGGTGACGTACGCGCTGACGTCCGCCAACGACCACGCCCCGCGCGACCCCAAGGACTGGACCCTGAAGGGCTCCGCCGACGGCAAGGACTGGAAGGTCCTCGACGAGCGCGGGGGCGAGGTGTTCGACGGGCGGCACAAGACGAAGAAGTACGACTTCACCAGCGCGACGGCGTACCGCCACTACCGCCTGGACATCTCCGCCAACAACGGCGCGCCCGACATAGTCCAGCTGGCCGACGTGCAGCTCTCGGTCGGCGGCACCGAGGCGCCCGCCCCCGAGGACATGCTGAGCCTGGTGGACCGTGGCCCCAGCGGCTCGCCCACCGCCAAGTCGCGCGCCGGGTTCACGGGCAGGCACGCGCTGCGCTATGCGGGCACCCACAAGGCCGACGGCCGCGGATACTCGTACAACAAGGTCTTCGACGTGAACGTGCCGGTGCGGCGGAACACCGAGCTGGGCTACCGCGTCTTCCCCTCGATGGCGGAGGGCGACCTCGACTACGCGGCGACGAACGTCGCCGTGGACCTGGCGTTCACCGACGGCACCTATCTGAGTGACCTCAAGGCCACGGACCAGCACGGGTTCCCGCTGGACCCGCGCGGTCAGGGCGCCGCCAAGGTGCTCTACGTCAACCAGTGGAACAACGTCGCCTCGCGGATCGGCGAGGTCGCGCGCGGCAAGACGGTCGACCGCGTCCTGGTCGCGTACGACGCTCCGAAGGGCCCGGCGAAGTTCCGCGGCTGGCTGGACGACGTGTCGTTGCGGGAGAAGGCCCCGCCGAAGCCGAAGGCGCACCCCTCCGATTACGCGGACACCACCCGTGGCACAAATTCCAGCGGCGGTTTCTCGCGCGGCAACACCTTCCCGGCGACCGCCGTCCCGCACGGCTTCAACTTCTGGACGCCGGTGACGAACGCGGGTTCGCTGAGCTGGCTGTACGACTACGCGCGCGGCAACAACGACGACAACCTGCCGACGATCCAGGCGTTCAGCGCGAGCCACGAGCCGAGCCCGTGGATGGGCGACCGGCAGACGTTCCAGCTGATGCCGTCCGTCGACAAGGACACGCCGAGCGCCTCGCGGACCAAGCGGGCGCTGCCCTTCAGGCACGAGAAGGAGACGGCGCGCCCGCACTACTACGGCGTGACGTTCGAGAACGGCCTGAAGGCCGAGATGGCGCCCACCGACCATGCCGCGATGATGCGGTTCACGTACCCCGGTGACGACGCGAGCGTGATCTTCGACAACGTCTCGGAGAAGGGCGGTCTCACCCTCGACAAGGAGAACGGGATCATCTCCGGTTTCTCGGACGTCAAGTCGGGGCTGTCGACGGGTGCCACGCGCCTGTTCGTGTACGGGACCTTCGACGCGCCGGTCACCGCGGGCGGCAAGCTGGAGGGCGGCGGGGGCGGTGACGTCACCGGCTATCTGCGTTTCGCCCCCGGCAAGGACCGCACGGTCACCCTGCGCCTCGCCACCTCCCTCATCGGTGTGGACCAGGCGAAGGCCAACCTGGCCCAGGAGATCCCGGCGGGCACTTCCTTCGCCCGCGTCAAGGACCGCGCCCAGAGGCAGTGGGACGCGATCCTCGGCAAGGTGGAGGTGGAGGGCGCGAGCCAGGGCCAGCTGACGACGCTGTACTCGTCGCTGTACCGCCTGTACCTCTACCCCAACTCGGGCTTCGAGAAGGTCACTTCGGCGTCCGGCAAGGCGACGTACAAGTACGCCTCGCCGTTCTCCCCGCAGACCGGTCCGGACACCCCGACCCATACCGGCGCGAAGATCGTCGAGGGCAAGCCGTACGTCAACAACGGCTTCTGGGACACCTACCGGACGACGTGGCCCGCGTACTCGCTGCTGACGCCGAAGAAGGCGGGCGAGCTGGTCGACGGGTTCGTGCAGCAGTACAAGGACGGCGGCTGGACCTCGCGGTGGTCCTCGCCGGGCTACGCGGACCTGATGACGGGCACCTCGTCGGACGTCGCGTTCGCCGACGCGTACGTCAAGGACGTGAAGTTCGACGCGAAGGCCGCGTACGAGGCCGCGCTGAAGAACGCGACCGTGGTGCCGCCGAGTGCGGGGGTCGGCCGCAAGGGCATGAAGACCTCGCCGTTCCTCGGTTACACGAGCAGCGAGACGCACGAGGGCCTGTCATGGGCGCTGGAGGGCTACCTCAACGACTACGGCATCTCCCGCATGGGCGCGGCCCTTCACAAGAAGACGGGTGTGCAGCGGTACAAGGAGGAGTCGGAGTACTTCCTCAACCGCGCGCGGGAGTACGTGAACCTCTTCGACGAGAAGGCGGCGGGCGCCGGCACGGCCCCCGGCTTCTTCCAGGGCAAGGACGCCCAGGGCAGGTGGCGTGTCCCCTCCGAGAAGTTCGACCCGCGCGTGTGGGGTCACGACTACACGGAGACCAACGCCTGGGGGTACGCCTTCACGGCCCCGCAGGACTCGCGCGGCCTCGCCAACCTCTACGGCGGCCGCAAGAAGCTGGCCGAGAAGCTGGACACGTACTTCGCGACGCCCGAGACCGGTTCCGCCGAGTTCGCGGGTTCGTACGGAGGTGTCATCCACGAGATGACGGAGGCGCGTGACGTCCGCATGGGCATGTACGGTCACTCCAACCAGGTCGCCCACCACGTGGCGTACATGTACGACGCGGCCGGGCAGCCCGCCAAGACGCAGGCGAAGGTTCGCGAGGTCCTCGCCCGCCTCTACACCGGCAGCGAGATCGGCCAGGGCTACCACGGCGACGAGGACAACGGCGAGCAGTCCGCCTGGTATCTCTTCTCCTCGCTCGGCTTCTACCCGCTGGTGATGGGCAGCGGTGAATACGCGGTCGGCTCACCGCAGTTCAAGAAGATGACCGTGCACCTGGACAACGGGCGGGACCTGGTCGTCAAGGCGCCGAGGAACAGCGCGAAGAACGTGTACGTGCAGGGCCTCAAGGTCAACGGCAAGGCGTGGACGTCGACCGCGCTCCCCCACAAGCTGATCGCGCGCGGCGGGGTCCTGGAGTTCGACATGGGCCCGAAGCCGTCCGCGTGGGGCTCCGGCAAGAACGCCCAGCCGACGTCGATCACCCAGGACGACGAGGTGCCGTCGCCGAAGAAGGACGCATTGGTGGGCGAGGGCGCGCTTTTCGACAACTCCTCTGCCACAGCGGCCACTTCGGAGTCCGGGGCGGTGGAGTTGCCGGTCGGCAAGGAGACCAAGGCGGTGCAGTACACGCTGACGTCCTCCACCGACAAGGCGAAGGCGCCGCGCGGCTGGGTGCTGGAAGGCTCCGTCGACGGGCGCACATGGAAGCAGCTGGACAAGCGCTCCGGTGAGACCTTCGCCTGGGACCAGCAGACGCGGGTGTTCACGGTGGCCAGGCCAGGGACGTATGGCCACTACCGGCTCGTGCCGCACGGTTCCGCCACGCTGGCGGAAGTGGAACTGCTGGGCTGAGCCGCCCGCACGGCGGGGGCGCGACGGCGCGGGGCGGGGTGGCGCGATCACCTCCGCCCCGCGCACACGTTTCTGACGCATCGTCATGCGGAAGCATGCATAGACACATTCACTACCGAGCGTTACTGTGAATGCGTGCTGAGTGACGTTTCGACATCGACGGCCCGGCCACCGGCGGATGCCGTTCTCGAGGTGCTGCGCACGCGCAGCGCGGTCCGCCACTACACCGGCGACCCGGTCGACGACATATTGATCGACCGCATGCTCGACGCGGCGATCGCCGCACCGACCGCGGCCAACCGTCAGGCATGGGCCTTCGTGGCGATCCGGGAAGGGATCAACGTACGCCGGGTCAGAGCCTTCGCCCCCGGGATCATCGGCGACCCGTCCGTCATCGTCGTCGCGTGCGTCGACCGGAATCGGTGCGCGGAGGACCCGGGCGGCGGGCACAGCCAGCTGTGCCTGGCGATGGCCGTCGAAAACCTGCTGCTGGCCGCCCACGCCCAAGGACTGGGCGCGTGCCCGGTGAGCAGTTTCTGTGGTCCCGCGATCGGCCGGCTGCTGGAACTCCCCTCTCATATCGAGCCGCGTTTCATCGTGCCGATCGGATATCCGGCGCAGGAACTCGCCTCCCCCTGCCGTCGGAACAGAAACGAGGTCATCAGCTATGAGCGATGGGGGAAAGTCACCCGCCCTCCCGCCCGGATCGGCTGAGGACATCGCCGTCCTCCGACCGCGTTCCTCGTCAGCAGCGGGATCGGTCTGCCGTACCAGCCGCCGTCGTACGGCCCCTTCAGATTCCTGGACGCGGCCCGTCGGACGTTGCGCATCCTGGAGAGCGGAGGGGTCCACAACTCCGCGCTGGTGAACGTCCGGCAGCAGATCGACGCGGCTCTCTTCGCACCCATCGAGAACATGGACTTCGCCGAGCTGCTGGAAAGCCTCGCGTTGGAGATGGCGGACGGCCTGAGGGCGATGGGCGCGGACCCGGACCCTGCCCCGGACCTTGACCCGGACCTTGACGCGAACTCGGGCTCGGCCTCGGCCTCGGACTCGGACTCGGACTCGGACTCCGAGGAAACGGCCGTCTAAGGCGATCTGCGCCACTTTTCCAGCTTTCCGGCTTTTTTAGTGTTTCGGAATTCCCGGCTGTCCGGCTGCCCGGATCTTCTGCTCTCCGGTTTTCCGGTTTCCGGCATGCCCTCGCCCGCCACGAGTGGAAAGTTCTGTATGACCCTCTCCTCACACGTGTCCGTCTCCTCGGAATTCGAGGTAATCCCCCACACCCCGAACTGTCAGCGCGTCTTCGACCTCGGCGACCATCTGCTCATCGGAGTCAGCCCCGGCAACAGCTATTTCAGCATCTCCAACCTCGCGCGACTGATGCGATGGGGGCACGCCACATTCCGGCGCGTGGACGTGGTGTGCCCGGACAGCAGCCTGGTGTTCACCTACCGGGCGCTCGGATATCCCGAGGAGACCGCTGCCCGGAAGGTCCGCAAAGAGGTGTCCGGCGTACTGCGCAGAATCCGCCGGGCGTGGGAGCGGAGTGACGTGGCGGTGGCGCGGCAGCACACTCACCTGCTCTCGGACCTGTCGGAACGCGACGCCTACCGGGAGCTGCGTACCAGAGCGGAGAACGCGCTCGCCGAGGACAAGGAGTTGCACCGCGTCTGCTTCGAGATGACCCGCCGCTCCCTGAACGCGGCGGCGCGCGACGGCACGTGCGCCACGGACGACAGAGTCACCCTGGCCATGGAGTACCTGGTCGCCGAACTGCCCTTCTTCGTCGACACCCCGAGCATCCTCGATGTGCCGACCTCCACGATCAGTTACCACGCGCCCGTCGATTTCGCGGACCTCCTCTACACCGGCCGCAGCGTGCTGCGTGCCACCGCCGGGCAAGGCCACATTCTGCTCAAGGAAAGGCATCTCCCCCGATGAACAGCGACGAACTCCCGCTGCGTTTCCCGTTCAGCCGGCGTGGTGACGAGGTACCGGTCGAGTGCGACTGGTTGCGCAGGAACCGGCCGGTGGCCCGGGTCATCACCCTGGCCGGTGACGAGGCGTGGCTGGTCACCTCCCACGAACTCTGCCACCAGGTGCTCACCGACCCCCGCTTCAGCCTGTACGCGACCGCCGACGACGGCGTGCCCCAGCAGTACGCGCGCGCGTTCCCGCCGGACGCGGTGAGCAACATGGCGAACATCACCAGCGCCGGGCTGCGCGACGAGGTGATGAAGTCCCTTTCCCCGCGCAAGAACGAGGAGTTGACGCACTTCCTGCGGGCGACCGCGGAGGCGCTGATCGACAAGGCCATGGCGGGCGGCAGCCCGGTCGACCTCTGGGCCGGTTACGCCTCACCGCTCTCGATGCGCCTGATGACGGAGATCCTCGGCCTGCGCGACGCCGACGAAACGGCGTTGGCGGCGCGCTGCGACGTGGCCATGGGGACCAGCGCTCACACGCCCGCCGAAGCCGCCCGCAACTGGGAGGAACTGCGCGCCGTCATGGCCACGGCCCTGCGCCCGGACCGCCGCCGGGCGCCGGACTGCTGCCCCGCCTCGCGGCGCTCCGCGAGGACCGGCCGGAAGACGAGCTGACGGTGACACAGCTCTGCGATGTCGGTTGCAACATGCTGGTCGCCGGGTACGAGAGCCTCGCGGCGTTCCTGGGCCACGCCATCATGCTCCTGGCCCGCGACCAGGAGCAGACGACCCGGCTCCGCGAGACGCCCGCGCTCATGCCGCGGGCCATCGAGGAGCTGTACCGCCGCAACCTCTCGATCGGCGACGGCCTGCCCCGCCTGGCGACGGAGGACGTGCGGCTCGGTGACACCGATGTGGCCGCCGGTTCCCTCGTACTGGTCTGCGTCGAGGGCGCCAACCACGACCCCGAGGTGTTCCCCGAGCCGGCGCGCCTGGACATCGACCGCGCCGCCAACCCCCACCTGACCTTCGGCGGCGGCGCGCATTACTGCCCGGCCACCAGTCTCAACCGGCTGCACGCCCACATCGGCCTGGAGACGCTGCTGGCCCGGCTGCCCAAGCTCGTACTGGCCATCCCGGCCTCGGAGTTGACCTGGAGCTGGGGGATGATCAAGCGTCTCCCGAAGGAGCTTCCGGTGAAACTGTGACGTCACGGTGACCGGGCGGCCGGTCACCGGTCGCGGGCCGCCCGGGACTGCCCGCCGCCGGCCGGCGGGTCAGGACGTGTGCAGCCGCAGCCCGTACCGCTGGAGGATCTCGTTCACCGGCTGGTACCACGTCTCGCCGCCGCTGCCGCAGTTGCCCCAGCCGCCGGATGTCACGCCCTGCGCCTGGTCGCCGCTGATGAACGAGCCGCCCGAGTCGCCGCCCTCGGCGCAGACGCTGGTCTTGGTCAGCTGGTGGACGACTCTGCCGTCGGAGTAGTTGACGGTCTCGTTCTTGGCGAGGAGCCGGCCGCAGCGCCACTTCGTGGTGGAACCGGAACGGCAGATCGACGCCCCGACCGGCGCCTCCGCCGAGCCGCGCACCAGCTGGTCGGGGACGGTGCCCCAGCCGAGTACGACCGGCACGGTCCACCAGCCGTTGCCGACGGACACCCACGCGTAGTCGTTGTCGGGGAACGACGAGCCCTGGAAGGTGCCGATGGCGGAGCCGTCCCAGCCGCGCACCGCCGCGCCCGCCCGGCCGCAGTGCCCGGCCGTGACGAAGCCGCCGTGGACGGAGAAGCCGATGGAGCAGCGGACGTTGCCGGTGTAGTACGGGTCGCCTCCGACGGTTCCGGCGGCGTAGGTGCGCGAGCGCCTCGGGGACCGTGTCGACGCGTACGGGCGCGGTGGCGCGGGCACGCCGCAGGAACGCCGAGACATCGTTGTCGCCCCGGTGACCGGCGACGACATCGACGATGACGCGATTGGCCCGCGGGTCGACCGCCAACTGGCCACGTCTGACGGTGCCTTGAACTTGTCGATACGTGTCTTCGCCGCGTCCAGGGCGGCGGCGCTGTGCTTGACGAGCCGGACGTCGACTCCCCCGGCGGCCCGGCGTACGTCCGAGGCGGCCTGCCGCTCGGTCACGGCGACGGTGAGCCGACCGCGGCTCGCGTCGAACCAGGCGCCGCCGAACGCCGGGCCGGCCGCCTTCCGTGCCGCGCGCTGGCCTTGCCGGCCCGCCGCTCGTCGGCGAGCGCTCGCGCGCGGCGGCGGGTGTCAGGCCCGAGGTCGCGGCGCATGGCGTCGAGGAGAGCGGCGGAGGCGGGCGGCCGGGGCGCGGGGTGGGAGTCGGCCGCTGCGGTGGGGGCGAGGCCCGTGGCGGCGCAGGTGGCCGACGCGAGCAGGGCGGACAGGGCGAGGCGTGCTCCGGTTACGCGTCTCACTGGGGGACCTCTCGTCGTTCCAACGGGGCGGGGGCGGAACAGGGTTACGTTGCTGAGAGCGCTCTCATTCGGTGCGCGGCAGAGCGTAGGGAGAGGGCGCGGCCAAGTCCATACCCTTGGCCGCGGTCATCGATCTGACATCGCGATCGGTGGCGTGAAAAACATGTGTTGGACTCATCGATCGGCCCGCGGCGAGACTCCGAGGCATGACAAGTCCAGCGATATCAAGGGGTGTTGGCGGCGCGAGCAGCGGTGTCCCCCGTGGTGACCTGCCGCGCACGTTCCTGACGGCGGTCACCCCCGTGGTGTGGGGTACGACGTATGTCGTCACCACCGAGTTCCTCCCGCGGGGGCACCCGCTGTTCGCGGGGCTGCTGCGCGCCCTGCCCGCCGGTCTGATCGCCCTGGCCCTCACCCGGACGCTGCCGCGCGGCACGTGGTGGGGGAAGGCGGCGGTGCTCGGGGTGTTGAACATCGGGCTCTGCTTCCCGCTGCTGTTCGTCGCGGCCGAGCGGCTGCCGGGTGGCGTCGCGGCCACGCTGGCGGCGATCCAGCCGCTCGTCGTCGCCGTCCTGCTCTGTGGCGGTCCTGAGCGAGGCCCTGTCCGGGTGGCGCCTCGCCTGGGGCGCGGTGGGCGTCGTCGGTGTCGGTCTGGTGGTGATCGGGCCGGACGCGGCGCTCGACATGGCCGGGGTCGTGGCGGGCCTGGCGAGCGCGGCCTCGATGGCGCTCGGGGTGACGCTCACCAAGCGCTGGGGGCGGCCCGCCGAGGCCGGGCCCATGGCTTTCGCCGGGTGGCAGCTCACCGCCGGGGGCGTCTTCCTGATGCCGGTCACCTTCCTCGCCGAGGGGGCGCCTCCCGCGGTCGACCTGCCCGCCGTGCTCGGGTACCTGTGGCTCGGCCTGGTGGGGGGACTGATCGCGTACGTCCTGTGGTTCCGCGGCATCACCACCCTGCCGGTCGCCTCGGTGGCGGTTCTCGTCCTCCTCTCACCGTTGGTCGCCGCGGTGCTCGGCGCCGTCGTGCTCGGCCAGACGCTCGGCCCCGTCCAGCTCCTGGGGTTCGCGCTGTCCCTCGCCGCGATCGTCGCGGGCCAACTGCCGGCTCCCGTAGGGCTCGTACGGAATCGGCGGACCCCCGGGCCGGACGACCTGGCGTCTCCGTGACACACCGAGGTTGCCTCCCCGAAAGGACCTCGCCATACGGGTCGCGCTCAGTCGGTCGCGGATGATTGTTGAGGGCGGGTGGAGTAGACCTTGTGCCAATGCTCGGCTGAGCGGACCAGGTCGTCGATGACGTGGCGGAGGAACTGGCTCGTGTTCTCCAGTCGGGCACCGGCAGGCGTGGTGACGCCCAGCTTCCGCGCTCCGGTCGCGCAGGCTTCGGCGATCCGGGTCTGGTTGCGCGCGCTGGCCATGATGGATGTGAACACCGCGCTGTCTTCGATGACGTAGCGCTCGGCGCGGCTGCGGGGGTCACGCTCGCGCTTGATGAATGCCTGGTTCTCCAGGTAGCCGATGGCCTTGGAGATGGAGGCGGGACTGACCCGCAGGCGTCGTACGAGTTCCACGGAGGTGAGGCTGCCGCTGTCGGTGGTGAACAGCGCGGCGAGCACCCTGGCCATCATCTGCGGGAGCCCGGCCTGAATCATCAGCTCCACGCTCTGCGCGTCCACCTCGTCCACGATCCGCGCATCGCGCCCGCCGAGGTCGGCCCTTCCTGGTGAGGTCGCCTGCGCAAGGGTCCTGCGCCGGCGCGCGCGCCCTGCGCCCCCTTGGTGCGCCGCCTCGGCGTGGTAGCCGCGCGGCCCGCCATTGCGCATCACCTCGCGCGTGACCGTCGAAGTCGGCCGCCCGACGCGGCGGCCGATGGCGGCGTACGTCAGTCCCTCGCGCAGCCCCGCGGCGATCTGCTGCCGGTCCTGGAGCGTGAGTCGGTCGCCGGGCATGGGGGCGTCCTCCACTGTTCGACGTCCGGATCAGCTTAATGCAACGCCCTTCCGTTGCATTACCCGACATCCATCATGCAACGATTCACCGCGCTTACCTGCGCATACGTCGCTGCTTCACGTAATGATGATTGACCGAACTGTGTATGCAACGCAACTATTACTGAGTCCTGAAGGCCGGCTGAAGCTCCTTGACGGAAGCGAATCCCATGACCACCAACCTCGGTCCCCCCGCCCTCTCGGCGACCGCGGTACGCAAGGCGTACGGCGACCACGTGGTGCTGAGCGGCATCGACCTCGACATTCCCGCGGGATCGGTCTTCGCGCTGCTCGGCCCGAACGGTGCGGGCAAGACCACCATGGTGCAGATCCTGACCACGCTCATCCGCGCCGACGCCGGGGAGATGCGGGTCGCCGGCCACGACGTGGTCCGGGAGCCCGACGCGGTCCGTGCCGCGATCGGCGTCACCGGCCAGTTCTCCGCGGTGGACGGCTTCCTCACCGGCGAGGAGAACCTGCTGCTGATGGCCGACCTGCACCACCTGCCCCGCCGGGAACGGCGGCAGTGCGCCAGCGATCTGCTGGCGCGGTTCGACCTGGTGGACGCGGCCCGCAAGCCCGCGGTGATGTACTCCGGTGGGATGCGCCGCCGCCTGGACCTGGCGATGACGCTGGTCGGCCGCCCCCGGGTGATCTTCCTGGACGAGCCGACCACCGGGCTGGACCCGCGCAGCAGGCGGACCATGTGGGAGATCATCCGCCGTCTGGTGACCGACGAAGGCGTCACGGTCCTCCTCACCACCCAGTACCTCGACGAGGCCGACCGGCTCGCCGACCGGATCGCGGTGCTGCACCAGGGAAAGCTCGTCGCCCAGGGCACGGCAGAGGAACTCAAGCGGCAGGTCGGCGGCGGCCACATCACGCTGCGGTTCCCCGACGCCCGTGGCCACGACTACGCGGCCCGGTACCTGGACGTGGTGTCCCGCGACGATGAGGCGCTCACCTTGCAGGTCGCAGGCCAGGGGGACGTCCGGTCGTTGCGCGCCCTCCTTGACCGGCTCGATCGCGCCTCGCTCACCGTGGACGAACTCCAGGTCCACACCCCGGATCTCGACGACGTCTTTCTCGCGCTGACCGGCAACCCCGCCGTGGACCAGGAGCCCGCCCGATGAGCACCGCCACCCATGCCTTCACCGACTCGGCGACCATGCTCCGCCGCCAGTTGCGGCACATGCTGCGCTACCCGACGCTCACCCTCACCGCCGCCGGGGTCCCGGTGATCTTCCTGCTGCTGTTCGTCCACGTCCTCGGCGGCATCCTCGGCAGCGGCATCGGCGGGCCGTCGGGCGGCCGGGACACCTACGTGAACTACGTCGTCCCCGGCGTCATCCTGATGACCGCGGCCACCGCGGCCCAGGGCACCGCGATCTCGGTGGCCATCGACATGACCGAGGGCATCGTCGCCCGGTTCCGCACCATGGCCATCGCCCGGGTCGCGGTGCTCACCGGCCATGTGCTGGGCAGCCTCGCCCAGACCCTGCTGAGCATGGCCATCGTCACCGGTGTTGCCCTGCTGATGGGCTTCGAGCCCACCGCGGGCTTCGGTGAATGGCTCGGCGTGATCGGCGTGCTCGTACTGATCATCTTCGCGCTCACCTGGCTGTCGGTCGCGCTGGCCCTCATGGCGAAGAGCGTCGCGGCCGCGAGCAACATGCTGACGCCGCTGATGATCCTGCCGATGATGGGCAGCGGATTCGTGCCCACCGACTCGATGCCCGCCGGGCTCAAATGGTTCGCCGACTACCAGCCGTTCACCCCGTTCATCGAGACCCTTCGCGGGCTGCTGATGGGCACCCCGATCGGCGACAACGCGATGCTCGCCGTCGGCTGGTGCGCCCTGATCTCCCTGGGCGGCTACCTGTGGGCCAGGAAGCTCTACAACCGCGAACCCACGCGGTGAGCGGCTCGGTCGTCAGCACGTCGGTCAAACGATCAGACCAACCAAATGGGGCTCGTCCGGCTACCCGCGATCTGCTTTGCTCTGATACCTGCGCTGGGACCCCAAAAGGCCGTAGACGGCCACGCCCAGCACCAGGCAGACCCCGGCCAGCCCCCACAGCACCGCGTGGAACGCCTCGTCGTACGAGCGTGACGCCGTGAGCGTGGTGAGCACCGAGCCGTACAGCGCCACCGCCACCGCCTCGCTGCCGAGCCGCAGTGTGTTGAGGAAGCCCGCGGCCATGCCCGCCTTCGCGGGGTCGACGAGCGCGAGGGCCTGGCCGTCGACGAGGCCCGCGGCCAGGGCCATGCCCGCGCCGGTGACGATCATCGGCAGGGCGATGACGGCCACGGCCACGTCCGGCCCGAAGAGGGTCAGCGTGGCGTCGCCGACGACCAGGGCGGCCAGGCTCACGTAGATGATGGTGAGCGGCGGGACACCGCGGGCCACCAACGTGGCGGCGAGCAGCGGGAAGACGAGCATCGGCGCGGTGAGCAGCACCATCAGGAGCCCGGCCGCGCCTGTGCCGCGGCCGGTCACCTCCGTCAGGTAGCTCGGCAGGTACGTGAGCATCGTGACGAAGCCGAAGGAACCGGCGACCGGCACCAGGCACAGGCCCAGGAAGCGGCGGTTCCGCAGCAGGCCCAGGTCGAGCATGGGGTGGGTGCGGCGCTTCTCGACGGCGGCGAAGACAGCCAGCGCGAGGGCGGCCCCGGCGAAGAGCCCGAGCACGCCCGCGCTGCCCCAGCCCCACTGGGAGCCCTGCACGATGGCCGTGGTCAGCAGCACCATGGCGACGACGAAGACGGCGCTGCCGGGTATGTCGACACGCGCGCCGGCCGGACGGGGCGTGGCCGGGAGCGAGCGGGCGATGGCCGGTACCGCGGCCAGGACGACGGCGAGGGCCACCGCGTGCACGGCGAAGACCAGCGCCAGCTCACCGTCTGGAGCAGCGCCCCGGAGAGCGAGGGGCCGACCGCGATACCCACGCCCGCGACGGTGCCGAAGAGCGCGAACGCCTTGGCGCGTGCCGGACCCTCGTACACCGTGGACAGGATCGCGGAGCCGCAGGAGAAAATCGCCGCGCCGCCGATGCCCGCGAGGGCGCGGGCCGCGTCCAGGAGGAGGACGTCGGAGGCGAGGGCGCTCGCGAGGGAGGCGACGGCGTAGACGGCGGCGCCGGCGGCGAAGGCCCTGACGCGGCCGACGATGTCGGCGACGGAGCCCCAGACGAGGGTGAAGCAGGCGAAGGCGACGTTGAAGGCGTTGACCACCCACTGGAGGGGCGCGGGTCCGGCGCCCGTGTCGGCGCCGATGCCGGGCAGGGCGACCGCCGTCCCGGAGATGGACATGGGGACGACGAAGACGGCGAGGAGGATCGCGGCGAGCGGAAGCCATGGCGGCTTCGGTGGTGCCGTAGCGGGTGTCGCGGGCGCGAGCGGTGCCTGTGGTCCGGGCATGACTGGGAGA
The DNA here is from genome assembly GCA_004010275.1 of Streptomyces huasconensis. Taxonomy (GTDB): domain Bacteria; phylum Actinomycetota; class Actinomycetes; order Streptomycetales; family Streptomycetaceae; genus Streptomyces; species Streptomyces huasconensis. The sequence continues at coordinate 75,460 of RBWT01000008.1, read as the reverse complement.
CCCCCGAGAGGAGACGATGAGGTTCGGAATTGATCGAACCTGACCCTGGCACGCCTACGAGGTACGATGCAAGTCGAACCTACCGAGGAGGCCTCCCATGCCGGACGACGACGGACACCCCCTCCCCGAGGAGATGGACCTGCGCACGGTCCTGCACGCGCTCGCCGACCCCTTGCGCCTCGGAGTGATCGCCCGCTTCCTGCGCGAGCCCGCGGGCACCGAACGCACCTGCGCCTCCTTCGAGTTGCCCGTGTCGAAGTCCACCACCTCGCACCACTTCAAGGTGATGCGCGAGGCGGGCCTGCTGCGCATGGTCGACCACGGCAACAGCAGGACCGCCGTACTGCGCAGGGAGGAACTGGACGAGCGGTTCCCTGGACTGCTGGACCTGGTCGCCGCCGGATAATCAGGTGCGCCCCGGCACGCGGACGGCTAGCGTGCCGCCCATGTCCGTGACCAAGTAACTCCAGGTGCCCCACCCGCCCCGCGGGTCCGTGGCACGGAAGCGTCCCGTCTTCCTCAGCCCCCGTCGCACACCCGCCCGGGGCCGACCTGGAGTGCCCTTCACGTGAACATCTTTCCCGTACGCCCCTCCACGCGCGGACACGCCTCCTCGCGGCGCACGCCCGTCCTCGCGCTGCTCTCCCTCCTGCAGTTCCTCATCGCCGTCGACGTGACCGTCGTCAACGTCGCCCTGCCCGCCATCGGCGCCCGCTTCGACGCGGACGCGGCCGCACTGTCGTGGGTCGTCACCGGCTACACGCTCGTCGGCGGCGGCTCCTGCTGCTCGGCGGGCGGCTCACCGATCTGCTCGGGCGCCGGCGGATGTTCCTGCTCGGCGCCGCGCTCTTCGCCCTCGCCTCTCTCGCGGCCGGACTCGCGCCGAACCTGGAGACCCTGATCGCCGCCCGCTTCGCGCAGGGCGCGGGCGAGGCCCTCGCATCCCCCGCCGCGATGTCACTGATCGCCCTGCTCTACCCCTCCCCCGAGGAGCGCGCCAAGGCGCTCAGCATCTGGGGCGCGATCTCCGCGAGCGGCCTCGTCGTCGGAGTCCTGCTGTCCGGTGCGCTCGTCCAACTCCTCGACTGGCGCTGGATCTTCGGGGTCAACGTGCCGATCACGGCGGCGGTGCTCGCCCTGGCCCCGATGGTCGTACGCCCCGACGGGCCGCGCCCCGAACGGCCCGGCCGTCTCGACCTGCCCGGCGCCGCCCTGCTGGTGGCGGGACCACTCGCCCTGGTCTACGGCGTGCTGCGCGGCTCACCGGCCGCACTGCTCGCCGGGGCCGTGCTCCTCGCCGCGCTCGTCGCCGTCGCGCACGGTCCGCGAACCCCCTGGTGCCGCTCTCGTTCTTCGCGCACCGCGTCCGGGCGCTCGCGAACGCGGCGACGGTGCCGCTCAGCGCGGCGCTCTCGGGCACCTTCTTCCTGGCCACGCTGTACCTCCAGGAAGTCATCGAACTCACCCCGCTCCAGGCCGGGTTGGCCTACCTGCCGTTCTGCGCCGCGCTCCTGCTCGCGATCTCCCAGGTGGCCCGGCTGATCGGCGCGCTCGGCGTCACGTACACGGCGCTGCTCGGGCTGCTCCTGACGGCGGCCGGGCTCGGCTGGCTCGCCCGGCTCCCCGACCACGGCAGCCTGTGGACGGACGTCATGCCCGGCATGCTCGGCGTCGCGGCCGGGATGGGCATCGGCCTGGTGGCACTCCAACACGCGGCCCTCTCCGATGTGACGGAGGACGACGCGGGCACGGCGTCCGGCGTGCAGCGCTCCGTCGACCAGCTCGGCGGCTCGCTCGGCCTCGCCGTCCTGGTGGGTACGGCACTGGGCGGTGGCACGCCCCAAGGCCCGGACTTCCGGGCGGCGTTCGGGCGGGCGGCGCTCGGGGTGCTGGCCGCCGCTGCGGCCGTGGCCGTGGCCCGGGCCTCGGCGGGCCGCTCGACTCGCGGCATCCGGAGCTGAATCACGGCAGTTGACGGCAGTTGACGACAGATCACGGCAGTTCACGGGCATCCGGAGGCAAGCATTCCAGTTGCTGATTTGGAAACTAGCTGCCAGAGTCGCAACCAGAAGGAAGCGGCGCCCAGAGGAGAGATCAGCCGTGGCACGACAGCTTGACGCAGCCGGCCAGCTCGAGGTCATCGACGGAGCCCCTCGACTGAACAAGCCCGCCGGAGCCGGCGAGCGCGTACTGGGCGTGTTCTCCGTCGGCCTCCTGCCGGCCGGGCTGGCCGCGGTGAGTGCGCACAGCATTCCAACTGCCGTGCGGGTCCTGGCTCTCGTAGCGGCCCTGACCCTGATGACGGGCTGGTACTGGTTCCATCTGCGCGCCACGCGCCGCAGGCCCCACACCGCGACGGAGAACGCGGCGGTGGTGTTCGCCACGATGATGCTCGGCGCCCCGGGGTCCAAGATCCTCTGGGACAACCCGGCACCCCTCGGAGGGTCCCTGATCGCGGCGGCCCTGCCGACCGTCGGCCTGCTGGTCTACCTGGTCCTGCGGTGGAGGCGCTGAGCATGACGCACGAGCAGCCGCGCACACGTCTCGTGACGGTGATGCACTCGCCCATGCGCCTGGCGATCCTCGGCTCTCTGCGCCATGTGCAGCAGGTGACGTTCGCCGATCTGCGCGAGGCGCTGGACCTGTCCGCCGCCGAACTGTCCCGGCAGCTCGCCATCCTGGAGAAGGCCGAGCTGGTGGAGATCGCGAAGCTGCGCGAGCTGCGTCGGCCGGTGACGCAGGTCCGGCTCTCGGAGTCAGGGCGCGAACGGTTCGAGGAGTATCTGAGGCATCTGCGTCAAGTCGTACAGGAAGACGTTCAAGAAGACGTCCAGGGAGGCGGCGTTCAGGAAGACGGCGTTCAGGAAGACGGCGTTCAGGAAGACGCTCCTTGAGAGCCCATCGAGACCTCCTCTAAGATCCACGACGGCATCGCGTGCCGGTCACCGGCCGGGTGAGGCATGGAGGTGTCAGGAGATGCCCTTGGAGGCATTCCTTGTCAGTCGAGCTGAACCACACGATCGTCCACGCCCGGGACAACCGGGAGTCCGCCGAGTTCCTCACGGACCTGCTGGGCCTCGAAATCACCCAGGAATGGGGCCCGTTCATCGCGGTGGCCCTGAACAACGGCGTCACTCTGGACTTCGCCACCATCCCCGCCGAGCACATCACCCCGCAGCACTACGCCTTCCTCGTCTCCGATGCGGAGTTCGAAGCGGCGTACGAGAAGATCCGGGCGCGCGGCATCCCGCACTGGGCGGACCCGCATCAGAAGCAGCCGGGCGAGATCAACCGCAACGACGGCGGCAAGGGGGTCTACTTCCTCGACCCGTCGTTCCACGCGATGGAACTGATCACGGTCCCGTACGGCGGCTAGGCCACAGCCCGCAGACGGAAAGACGAGGGCCGCACCCCGTACGAACACCGGGGTGCGGCCCTCAACCGCTGTCTGCCGAAGACTACTTGCGGATCAGGTTGCGCAGCACGTACTGCATGATGCCGCCGTTGCGGTAGTAGTCCGCCTCACCAGGCGTGTCGATGCGGACGACCGCGTCGAACTCGACACCCGTGTCGGTGGTGACCTTCACCGTGCGGGGGGTCGTGCCGTTGTTCAGCTCGGTCACGCCGGAGAAGGAGAAGGTCTCCTCGCCGGTCAGGCCGAGGGACGAGGCCGACATGCCCTCCGGGTACTGGAGCGGCAGGACGCCCATGCCGATGAGGTTCGAGCGGTGGATGCGCTCGTACGACTCGGCGATGACGGCCTTGACGCCGAGGAGCGCGGTGCCCTTGGCGGCCCAGTCGCGGGACGAGCCGGAGCCGTACTCCTTGCCCGCGAGGACGACCAGCGGGATGCCCTGCTCGATGTAGTTGCGCGAGGCGTCGTAGATGAACGAGACCGGCGCGTCCTCCTGCGTGAAGTCACGCGTGAAGCCGCCCTCGGTGCCCGGCGCGATCTGGTTGCGCAGGCGGATGTTGGCGAACGTGCCGCGGATCATGACCTCGTGGTTGCCTCGGCGCGAGCCGTAGGAGTTGAAGTCGCGGCGCTGCACGCCGTGCTCCGTGAGGTACTTGCCGGCCGGGGTGTCGGCCTTGATCGCACCGGCCGGGGAGATGTGGTCGGTGGTGACCGAGTCGCCCAGCTTGGCGAGGACGCGGGCGCCCGTGATGTCGGAGACCGGGGTGGTCTCCATCGTCATGCCCTCGAAGTACGGGGGCTTGCGGACGTACGTCGACTCGGTGTCCCACTCGAAGGTGTTGCCGGTCGGGATCGACAGGGCCTGCCACTGGGCGTCGCCCGCGAAGACGTCCTGGTAGGACTTGTTGAACATGTCCTCGCCGATGGAGTTGGCGACGACGTCGTTGACCTCGGCCTCGGTGGGCCAGATGTCCTTGAGGTAGACCGGGTTGCCGTCCTGGTCGGCGCCGAGGGCCTCGGTGGTGATGTCGATCTTCATCGAGCCGGCGAGGGCGTACGCGACGACCAGCGGCGGGGACGCCAGGTAGTTCATCTTGACGTCGGGGTTGATGCGGCCCTCGAAGTTCCGGTTGCCGGAGAGGACGGACGTCACGGCCAGGTCGTGGTCGTTGACGGCCTTCGAGACCTCCTCGGGCAGCGGGCCCGAGTTGCCGATGCAGGTGGTGCAGCCGTAGCCGACGAGGTTGAAGCCGACCTTGTCGAGGTACGGGGTCAGGCCCGCCTTGTCGAAGTAGTCGGTGACGACCTTCGAACCCGGGGCGAGGGTGGTCTTGACCCACGGCTTGCGGGTCAGGCCCTTCTCCACGGCCTTCTTCGCGACGAGCGCGGCGGCGACCATCACGTACGGGTTCGAGGTGTTGGTGCAGGAGGTGATGGCCGCGACCGTCACCGCGCCGTGGTCCAGCTCGTACGTCGAGCCGTCGGCGGCGGTCACGAGGACCGGGTTCGACGGGACGCCGTTCGTGGTGGCCGGGGCGTCGGAGGCCGGGAAGGACTCCTTGCCCGCCTCGTCCACGGAGTCGACGTAGTTGCGTACGTCGATCTTGAACTGCTCGGCGGCGTTGGCGAGGACGATGCGGTCCTGCGGGCGCTTCGGGCCGGCGATGGAGGGGACGACCGTGGAGAGGTCCAGCTCCAGCTTCTCGGAGAAGTCCGGCTCGGCGGCCGGGTCCAGCCACAGGCCCTGCTCCTTGGCGTACGCCTCGACGAGCGCGACCTGCTGCTCGGAGCGGCCGGTGAGCTTCAGGTACTTCAGTGTCTCGTCGTCGATCGGGAAGATCGCGGCGGTGGAGCCGAACTCCGGCGACATGTTGCCGATGGTGGCGCGGTTCGCGAGCGAGGTGGCGGCGACGCCCTCGCCGTAGAACTCGACGAACTTGCCGACGACGCCGTGCTTGCGCAGCATCTCGGTGATCGTGAGGACGAGGTCCGTGGCGGTGGTGCCCGGCTTCAGCTCGCCGGTCAGCTTGAAGCCGACGACGCGCGGGATGAGCATGGAGACCGGCTGGCCGAGCATCGCGGCCTCGGCCTCGATGCCGCCGACGCCCCAGCCGAGGACGCCCAGGCCGTTGACCATCGTGGTGTGCGAGTCGGTGCCGACGAGGGTGTCGGGGTACGCCTGGCCGCCCCGGACCATGACCGTGCGCGCCAGGTGCTCGATGTTGACCTGGTGGACGATGCCGGTGCCCGGGGGGACGACCTTGAACTCGTCGAAGGCGGTCTGGCCCCAGCGCAGGAACTGGTAGCGCTCCTTGTTGCGGCCGTACTCCAGCTCGACGTTCTGGCCGAAGGCGTCCGCCGTGCCGAACTTGTCGGCGATCACGGAGTGGTCGATGACCAGCTCGGCCGGGGCCAGCGGGTTGATCTTCGCGGGGTCGCCGCCCAGCTCCTTCACGGCCTCACGCATGGTGGCGAGGTCCACGACGCAGGGCACGCCGGTGAAGTCCTGCATGATCACGCGGGCCGGCGTGAACTGGATCTCCTGCGACGGCTGCGCCTGGGAGTCCCAGTTGCCGAGCGCGCGGATGTGGTCGGCGGTGATGTTCGCGCCGTCCTCGGTGCGGAGCAGGTTCTCCAGCAGCACCTTCAGGCTGTAGGGAAGGCGTGCGGAGCCCTCGACCTTGTCCAGCTTGAAGATCTCGTACGACTCGTCGCCCACGCGCAGCGTGCTGCGGGCGTCGAAGCTGTTCGCCGACACGACAGTCTCCTTCAGATTTTTCGCGCGTTTCGTCACATCCTGCCGCCACGACTCCTCGTCGATCCGCTAAGGTAAGGCTTAGTTAGGTAACCCTTACCCAGTGGCGGCTTCTGGTGCGCCTCGGCAGATATCTCGATGTCGAGATAACTCTAGTACATGACCCGGCGTGACGACGAGGCACGTCGTCACTTTGTGCTGCCTCGGGCCGCCGCACCATCCCCGGCCGCCGTTGTGCTGTCCCATCGACCGCACCGCGCAGGAGGCCTCGTCTCCCGCCAAGCCGGGGGGGCACCCGGCGGTGACCTCGCCCGCGTCCGGATACCTCACCGAACTGTGGCCAGCGCCAACCGGCTGGTCCGCCGCGTCCTGGACTCCGCGGTCTTCCCCGACCGCACGACCCCACGCCGTCGCCCTGAAATCGACACGCAGACTGAGCAGCAGGTCCACTCGATGATGGAACGCGGGATGGGCGGAACACTCACCACGCCAGAGCGGTAGTGGGCTTACCTGGCGAGTTCAACCGGTTCGTCCAGTCTCGTCAGCTTCCGCGGGTTTCTCACCAAGTAGACCCGGGTGATCTGCCCGTTCTCCACCACGAGGCTCACCGCTGTGGCCGGCTCGCCGTCGATCTCGATCCGGCCCGCAGGTGCCCCGTTGAGCCACACGGCCGTCGTCGCGAGCGGGGTCGCTTCCGCCCGGTTCGTGCGCGCGAGCACCTTCGCCACGAGTTCGACCCCGTGGATCGGAGCCAGAGCTGCGGCCGCGAGCCCGCCACCATCGGCGATCAGGACCACGTCCGGCGCCATGACCTCCACAAGCTCCTGCAACTGCCCGGTACGCAACGCGAGCAGGAACCGCTCCACCACGGCCTGCTGCTCCGACCGGCTCACCCGCATCCGCGGGCGCCGGGCCGCCACATGCTCGCGCGCTCGCCGCGCGATCTGCCGTACCGCGGCCGCGGACTTCCCGATGGCCTCGGCGATCTCGCCGTACGGCAGCTCGAAGACCTCGCGGAGCACGAACACCGCCCGCTCGGTGGGCCCGAGTGTTTCCAGGACGGTCAGCATCGCGATCGAGACGCTCTCCGCGAGCTCCACATCCTCGGCGACATCCGGGGTGGTCAGCAGCGGGTCCGGCAGCCACTCGCCGACATAGTCCTCGCGGCTGCGCGCCAACGTCCGCAGCCGGTTGAGCGCCTGCCGCGTGACGGTCCTGACGAGGTACGCCCGCGCATCGCTCACCCGCGACGGGTCGACGCCGGCCCACCGCAGCCAGGACTCCTGCAGCACGTCCTCCGCGTCGGCCGCGGAACCGAGCATCTCGTAGGCGACCGTGAACAGCAGGCCGCGATGGACGACGAACGGGTCCTCGGTCATGATGCCGACGCCGCGCCGGACGTCTGAGGACGCCCGGCCAGCGGGATCTCGCAGGCATCGGAGTAGCCCTGCGAGGTGATCCCATGCGCCGTGTTGCACCTGGCCGCCAGGTTGGCGAAGCCGATGAACACGGTGAGTTCGACCAGCGCCGCCGGGCCGAGCCGGCCGAGCAGACTCGCCGACAGCTCATCGGTGACGGTCGTCGGCGTGTTCGTCATGGCCTCGGCGTACTCCATCACCTCCCGCTCCAACGGCGTGAACACCTCCGACTCCCGCCAGCGCGGCACCTGGCTCGCCTTGGCCAGGTCCAAGTTCTGGTTCAGCGCCGCGAAGTAGTTGACGTCGAGGCACCAGCTGCAGCCGACCTGTGCCGCGACGGCCATGTGCGCGAACGTCTTGAGGCTCGCGTCGGCCGCGTCCCAGGTGCCACCTTGGCCGCGAACTCCTGGTTGGCCTCGGCGAGCTTGGGGTTGTTCCACAGCACCTCGTGGGGCTCGGGCACGGAACCGAGCTGCTTGATCAGGTTCTCGCGGAGCCCGGCGGGGAGCTCGGCCTTCGGGATGCGTAGCGCCATGGTGTTCTCCTTGGACGTTTGCCTGTTTGGCATGAAGACACCGCCGTGCCCACGAATGTGACAACCACCATCGCCACTGCGCATGGATCGCCAGCGCGCACAGACCGACCCACGGCCGCGCTCGGACAGCAGTGACCGGAAGGCCATTCCTCCGTGCCGACGCGTCCGGGTCAGTGGCCGGGCGTCCCCCTGTCGGCCGGGGGCCGCCCGAAGGTCTCGGCGGGCGGTTGGAGCGCCGTCAGGACGGGCGTCCCCCGTCGCGCACCGCCAGGGAACAGCCGGACGTATTCCCTGCTCACGGAGGCTTTGAGGACCCCGCGCGCCCCGTGTCGGCACGGCACGGGTGACGTTTCCGGGAGCCGGTGGGCTGCCGACCTCGTGCTGCGCGGCGGGGATATGACATGTCGTCCGATGGCCGATATCGCTCCGTCGAGGTGCGCCGCGCGCCCGGCGGAGGCAGAGTGGGCTCTGACGCACCGTCGTCGGCAGGACGCGCGGCCGCCGCCCGAGTGACGCGGGCGGCGGCGGGGCTCCCGCCCGCGCGGCGGGGCCCGCGTCGGCAACTCCCCTGCCGGGGGCGGCCTGCGAAGGACCGCTCCTCGAACGGCCCACCCCAGCGCGCGCCTCATCTCATATCTGAGATAACCTGCGACACATGGCAGACGACTACCTCGTACGCATCGGCAAGCTCATCCGCGACGCCCGCCAGCACCGGGGCTGAGCCCAGACGCAGCTCGCCGAAGCGCTCAGCACCAGCCAGAGCGCCGTGAACCGCATCGAGCGCGGCAACCAGAACATCAGCCTTGAGATGATCGCCCGCATCGGTGAGGCGCTCGACAGCGAGATCGTCTCGCTCGGCTACGCCGGGCCGATGCACCTGCGGGTGGTCGGCGGCCGCCGGCTCTCCGGCTCCATCGACGTCAAGACGAGCAAGAACGCGTGCGTGGCGCTGCTCTGCGCGTCGCTGCTCAACAAGGGCCGCACGGTGCTGCGCCGGGTGGCCCGCATCGAGGAGGTCTACCGTCTCCTGGAGGTGCTGAACTCCATCGGCGTACGCACCCGTTGGATCAACGACGGCGTCGACCTGGAGATCGTGCCGCCCGCCAAGCTGGAGATGGACGCCATCGACGCGGAGGCCGCGCGCCGCACCCGCTCGATCATCATGTTCCTCGGCCCGCTGCTGCACCGTATGGACCGCTTCAAGCTGCCGTACGCGGGCGGCTGCGACCTGGGCACCCGCACGATCGAGCCACACATGATCGCGCTGCGCCGGTTCGGCCTGGACATCGCGGCGACCGAGGGGCTGTACCACGCCGAGGTCGCGCGGGACGTCTCCCCCGACCGGCCCATCGTCCTGACCGAACGCGGCGACACCGTCACGGAGAACGCGCTGCTCGCCGCCGCCCGCAGCGCCGGTACGACGGTCATCCGCAACGCCTCCTCGAACTACATGGTCCAGGACCTGTGCTTCTTCCTGGAAGCGCTCGGCGTCAAGGTCGAGGGCATCGGTACGACGACGCTGACCGTGCACGGCGTGCCGACCATCGACGTGGACGTCGACTACTCCCCCTCCGAGGACCCGGTCGAGGCGATGAGCCTGCTCGCCGCCGCCGTCGTGACGGAGTCCGAGCTGACGGTGCGCCGGGTGCCGATCGAGTTCCTGGAGATCGAGCTGGCGGTCCTGGAGGAGATGGGCCTCGACCACGACCGCTCGGCGGAGTACCCGGCGGACAACGGCCGCACCCGCCTCATCGACCTCACCGTGCGCCCCTCCAAGCTGGAGGCGCCCATCGACAAGATCCACCCGATGCCGTTCCCGGGCCTGAACATTGACAACGTCCCCTTCTTCGCGGCCATCGCGGCGGCGGCGCAGGGCAAGACGCTGATCCACGACTGGGTCTACGACAACCGCGCGATCTACCTCACGGACCTCAACCGCCTGGGCGGCCGCCTCCAACTCCTCGACCCGCACCGGGTCCTGGTGGAGGGCCCGACCCGCTGGCGCGCCGCCGAGATGATGTGCCCGCCCGCGCTGCGCCCCGCCGTGGTCGTCCTGCTCGCCATGATGGCCGCCGAGGGCACGTCGGTACTGCGCAACGTGTACGTGATCAACCGCGGGTACGAGGACCTGGCGGAGCGGCTGAACTCCGTGGGGGCGCAGATCGAGACGTTCCGGGACATCTGAGGGACAGTCGGCCCGCACACGCGAAGAGCCGCACACACGAACGGCCCACAAACACGAAGAGCGGCCCGCCGGGGAGGGATTCCGGCGGGCCGCTCTTCAGTCGTGCCTGGCAGTGTCTTCGTGTGTGCGGGTCGGCAGGGGAACGCGCGTCACTTCTTGGAGACCACGAAGTCCCCGATGACCAGGTGGTCGATGTCCGTACCGAGGAAGCACGCGACGGCGTCCTCGGGCGAGCAGACGATCGGCTCGCCCGCGACGTTGAAGGACGTGTTCACCAGGCACGGCACCCCGGTCCGCGCGGTGAACTCCGACAGCAGCCGAGCCAGCAGCGGATTGCTCTCCCGCGTCACGGTCTGGATGCGGGAGGTGGCGTCCACGTGCGTGGCCGCCGCGATCTTCTCGGTGTACTCCGGGCGCACCGGGAAGACGAAGGTCATGTACGGGGACCGCTCCTTCTTCCCCAGCTCGAAGACCTTCGCGGCATCCTCCTCCAGCACGATGGGCGCGAAGGGCCGGAACGGCTCCCGGTGTTTCACGCGGTTGTTGATGATGTCCTTCATGTCCGCGTGGCTGGGGTCGGCGAGGATACTGCGGTTGCCCAGCGCCCGGGGGCCGAACTCCATGCGGCCCTGGAACCAGCCGACGACCTTCCTGGCGGACAGCAGTTCGGCGGTCCTGCCCGCCACCGTGCCGGTCGGCAACTCCTCCCAGGCCAGCTCGGATTCGTGCCGCCGCAGCACCTCCCTGATGTCCTCGGCGCCGTACTCGGGCCCCGTGTAGGGCGCCGTGGGTGCGCTGAGCTGCTCGGCCTCCTCGAAGGCGACGTGCGCGGCGGCGCCGATCGACACGCCGGGATCGCTCGCGCCGAAGCTCACCTCCACCCGCTCGAAGGGGGTCCTCTCCAGGAGCTTGGTGTTGTTGACGCAGTTCAGCGCCAGCCCTCCCTCGAAGACCAGGTCCCTCAGATCGGTGGCCTCGGCGAGCGCCCGCAGCTGGTGGGCGGTGACCTCCTCCACCATCTGCTGGGCGGCGGCGGCCAGGCATACCCGGTAGGCGAAGGTGTGGCGGATGTCGTCGTCGCCGCCGAACAGCTCGTCGAGCAACGCGTCGTAGGCGCGTGGGCCGCGCCGGTCGTGTGCCAACCGCAGGCTGTACCGGCCGCCCTCCTCCAGGGTGACGACCTCGCCGAGCAGCGGGTTCTCGGCAGGGGCCGTGCCGAAGCCGGCGAGGCCCATCACCTTGTACTCGTCGTTGTTCGGCACGAATCCCAGATAGCGGGTGATCGAGCCGAACAGCTGGGCGATGGAGTTGCCCGCGTCGATGGTGAACCGGTCGAAGACCTCGACCTTGCCGTCCCTGACCTCGCCCATGATGGCGCTGTCCCGCTCGGCCGTCCCGTCGTTGATGAGGAACGCGGCGTCCGTGGCCCCCGAGAACAACCGGCCGCAGGCCAGATGGGCCCGGTGGTGCGGCACGGTGACGAGTTTCTCGTCCGGCAGGGCGTAGCCGGTGGAGCGGGTGAAGTCCTCCACCAGCGCGCTGCGGCCCAGTGCCCCCAGGTACAGCTCGCCGAAGGTGGTGAGGGTGCGGAGCCTGGCCTCGGCGCTCTCGGGGGACCCGGCGACGCCGGTCACCACCGCGTCGGCGTAGGCGTCACTGTGGTTCCAGCCGAAGGCGAACCGGTCGACGTCCTCGAAGGTGAGTCCGGCCTGGTCGAGGCACCAGCGGATGGCTTGCGCCGGGAACGCGCTGGTCTTCTTCTCCCGGTTGAGCCGCTCCTCCTCGACGGCGGCCACCAGCCGGCCGTCGACGATGAGACAGGCCGCGGCGTCATGGCCGATGAGGTTGTACCGGTCGACGCTGTCGGGGGTGTGGCCGTACAGCCGGCCGAAGAGCTCCGCGACCCGCGAGAAACCGTTGTACCCAAGGATGATCATCGCGCTGTCCTCCGAGAGTGGCTCATACGGTGCTCAGATCCGGCAGCGGGAAGACGAGTTTGCCGCCGCTCGCGGTGAAGTCGCGTTCCCGCTCGATGAACCCGTCCCGGTAGATCCAGGGCAGCACCAGCAGCTGGTCGGGCCGCTGCGCCTTGGCCTCCTCCTCGGAGACGATGGGTATCGCGGTGCCCGGAGTGAAGCCGCCCCACTTCTCCGGGCTGACCTCGCCGATGCACGGCAGGTCCTCCTCGGTGAGGCCACAGAACTGGAGAATGACGTTCCCCTTGGTGGAGGCCCCGTAGCCCAGCGTCGTGCGGCCTTCGCGGCGGGAGCGGGCCAGGAAGTCCCGCAGCTTGTCGCGGGAGGTGAGCGAGCGGGTGGCGAAGGCCTCGAAGGGGGCCGCCGTACCCAGCCCGAGGGCCGCCTCGTGAGCCCGGATGCGGCCGAGGCCGGCCTCGTCCACCCGGTGCCGGCTGTCGCGCCTGGCCAGCGTGACGCAGAGGCTGCCGCCGTACACGTCGGTGAGTTCGGCCTTGATGGCCCGCAGCCCGACCCGCTCCGCCATCCACTCGATCTGCTGGAGCGCGTAGTACTCCAGGTGTTCATGGCAGATCACGTCGTACGCCGCCGCCTGGAGCATGGCCGGGAGGTAGCTCTGCTCCATCAGCCAGACGCCGTCCTCCTCCAGGATGTCGTGGACGTCCTGCATGAACTCCAGGGGGCGCGGCAGGTCGTAGAACATCGCCACGGAGGTGACGATCTTGGCCCGGCGGGAGCCGAACCGCTCCTCGACGAGTTTGCGCGAGAAGAAGTCGGGCAGCAGCTCGGCGCCGGCCGGGTAGTGCGAACGGAACTTCTCCCCGGTCGGGTCGACGCCCACGAGGGTGGGCCCCTTCGCGTAACCGCGCAGCAGGGTGGCGTCGTTGCTGCCGATGTCGATGACCAGGTCACCGGGGCCCGGCCGCATCAGGGCGGTCAGCTCGGCGACCTTGCCGTGCAGGTGGTTGCGCATGAACTCGCGGATGCCCGACCGGTAGCCGTACCCCTCGCCGTACATGAGCGACAGGTCGGCCGTGTGGCGCAGTTGCACCAGGCCGCAACCGCCGGGCGAGCACCTCACCAGGTCGAGGGGGACGTGGGGCACGTCCTCGTCCCTGCTCCGCGGGAAGACTCCGGTCAGCGCCTGCGGGCCCAGGTCCAGCACGGGAAGCAGTTCGCCGTTGCCGCAGGCGCGGCACTCCTCAATGATCATTCCTTCTCCAAGTCGGGCTCAGGCAGCGGGTTCCGGTGGGCGGCACCTGCTGGCACCGGAGGTCAGTTCTCGCCCCACACCAGGTAGATGATCGGGGACTCGCGGTGGGGCAGCTGGTGGAGCGTGACGCTGCCCAGGTCGAGGAATTCGGTCAGTGCCTTGGTCTCACCCGGCCACTTGGGGTGTGCCAGCTCGTCGAAGGCGATGATGCTGCCCTTGGCCAGATGCGGGCGCAGGGCGTGCAGGGTCTCCAGGGTGGGTTCGTACAGGTCGAGGTCGATGTAGGCGAGGGCGACGACCGTCTCCGGGTTCTCCTGGAGGTACTGCGGGACCGTCTTGCGCACGTCGCCCTGGACGACGAAGCTGCGCTGGGTGTGGCCGTACGGCTCGTTCGCCTCGTGGGCGGCCAGCACCTGGCGCAGGTGCTCCACCTCGTCCTCGGGGACGGCGAACCGGCCGGCGACGGCACTCGGAGTGGCCCGGTCGATGTCGGAGATGTCCGGGAAGCCGGTGAAGGTGTCGAAGCCGATGACCCGGCGCAGCGAGTTGTAGGGCTCGTAGATGCTGCGCAGTGCGGTGAAGGCGGCCAGGTGCCGCCCGTGCAGCACTCCGAACTCCATGATGACGCCCGGCACGTCGACGATGCGCCGGTACAGCGCGTCCATGGCCAGCAGGTCCGCCAGCTGGGGGCGGCGCAGGTAGACGGGCAGGTTGTCGATCAGGTACTCGGGCGGTATCGGTGTCCGGGCCAGCAGTTCGGTCAGCCGCAGCCGTGAGTCGCGCTCCGCCTCCGACTCGTGCGGCACGGTACGCGGGTCCTTGTACTCGATGTCCGTCATGTCTTCCTCTCTCGGGTATGGCCAGGATGGCGACGGCCGTCAGCGGCTCGTCTCGCCCGCGTCCCACATGTCGCGCATGGACTGCTTCAGCGGGATCGCGGGACTCCAGCCGAGCAGGGCGCGGGCCCGGCCGATGTCGGCCTGTATCCAGTCGGCGCCCAGGCTGCGCAGCGGCCCGGCGGTCTCGCGGACCCCGGAGTCGGGCAGGCCGGCCGCCGCCAGCGCGTGCCCGACCAGCTCCCGCATGGAGACGCAGACGCCGCTGCCGATGTTGAAGGCGTGGCCGTCCACCGGCGTCGCGCCGCGAGGACGGCGGCCTCGGCTACGTCGCGCACATCGATCCAGTCGCGCATCGCCCCGCCCACGGTGATCGACGGCGGCTCATCGGCGGCAGCGGCGGCCAGCAGGACGGGCAGGAGCTTCCCGGCGAACCCCGCGGGCGTCGGATACGGCCCGCAGGTGTTGACGAGGCGGAGCACCACGGCGCTCACGGCTCCCGCCCGGGCCGCGTCCAGGACGACCTGGGAGCCCGCCAGTTTCGCGCGTGCGTAGGCGTTGGCAGGGGCGGGCTCGATGTCCTCGTGCAGCGGGACACCGCTCTCGCCGGGACCGTACTCGTGGATGGTTCCGATGTGGATGAGCCGGGGCCCGCGTGCCGCGCCGGACAGGGCCTCGACGAGTCTGCGGGCGAGCCCCTCGTTGGCGTCGAGCAGTTCGGCGGCGCGGGCCTCGCCGCCGTCGGCGGCGCCGGTCGCGTCGGTCGCGCCCGCCATGTCGGTGGCGTTGACGACCACGTCGGCGCGTTCGTCGTCGAACACCGCGCGCAGTGCCGCCGGCTGCGCCGTCTCCAGGTCGAGCCGGCGATGCGGGTGGGGCGCCACCCGGGGCGCGGGCCGGCGCGTCACCGTCACGACCCGGTACCCCTGACGGGCGAAGGCGGCACAGATGTGCCGCCCGATACATCCGGTGCCGCCCAGCACGACGGCGGTGGGGGCGCTGTCCGACACGCCGGCCGCGACCGGCTCAGCGCAGCGCGGCTCCCGTGCGGGCGGCCAAGGGTTCTTCATGGTTCCTCCCGGACGGGACACGGTCTGCGCCGATGAGGTCGAGGAGGTACTCCCCGTACTCGCCGGTCTGCTGGTGGGCGAGCTGCCGGCACTCCTCGGCGCTGATGAAGCCCTTGCGGTACGCCACTTCCTCCACGCAGCCGATGCGGACCCCCTGGCGCTGTTCGAGGATCTGTACGTACTGACCGGCCTCCAGCAGGGAATCGTGGGTGCCCATGTCGAGCCAGACGAAGCCCCGGCCCAGCTCGGCCAGATGCGCCCTGCCCTGTTCCAGGTAGATCCGGTTGATGTCCGTGATCTCCAGTTCGCCGCGCTGCGAGGGGACGAGGTCCTGGGCCAGCCGGACGACGTCGTTGTCGTACATGTACAGGCCGGTGACGGCGATGTTGGAGCGTGGTTCGATCGGCTTCTCCACCAGGCCCACCAGCCGGCGTTCGGCGTCCAGTTCGGCGATTCCGTACCGCCATGGGTCCTGGACGGGGTAGCCGAAGAGCGCGCAGCCGTCCAGTTGCTCCACCGTGCTGCGCAGCAGTTCGGAGAATTTGTACCCGTGGAAGACGTTGTCGCCGAGTATGAGGGCGACCTGGTCGTCCCCGATGTGATCGGCGCCCAGCAGGAACGCTTCGGCGATGCCGTTGGGTTCCTTCTGCTCGGCGTAGGTGAGGCGCACCCCGAGTTGCGATCCGTCGCCGAGAAGACGGCGGAACATGTCCAGGTGGTCGGGTGCCGAGATCAGCAGGATGTCGCGGATACCGGCGAGCATGAGCACCGACAGCGGATAATAGACCATCGGCTTGTTGTAGACCGGAAGAATCTGTTTGGAGACGACTCCGGTCAGCGGTTTGAGTCGCGTTCCGCTGCCGCCGGCGAGGACTATTCCTTTCATCGCAGCCCTCCCGTCGTTCCTTGTACCACGTGACTTCCGGCGCTCAGTTCGGCTTCGAGTTCCAGGCAGTGTTCGTAGGACGGCAGCAGACCGCGCGCGGCCGCCTGTTCGAGGGTGAGGGCGTGGGTGTCCCGTTCGGAGAGCAGGGGCTCGATGCCCTCGGGGATGGGCAGGCCGAGGGCCGGGTCGAGGACCGACAGCGCCAGCTCGTTGTCGGCCACGTACGGCGTGGAGGTCAGATACGACATCACCGTGTGGTCGGTGAGCGCGACGAACGCGTGCCCGACGCCCACCGGGAGGTAGACGGCGCGCAGTTCCTCCGGGTCCAGGAGGACCGCGTCCCAGCGGCCGTAGGTGGGCGAGCCCTGTCTGATGTCCACGACGATGTCGAGCGACCTGCCGGCGGCGCAGTAGACGTATTTGGCGGCGCCCGGGGGCGTACCGGTGTAGTGGATGCCCCGGACGACTCCGCGCCGGGACACGCTGTGATTGCTCTGGGCGACGGGGAAGAGCGGTCCGCCCTTCGCCGCCTCGAAAGCGGACTGCTGGAAAGGGGTGGCGAACACCCCGCGGTCGTCCGAGAACGAGCGCGGAGTGAATTCTATGGCGCCTTCCACGGCGAGTTTTCGCGCTTTCATTCGTCCCTCCTGAACCTGGCAGGCGCGGAAATGAATTGAGCAGGAGTGCGATACCGGGGAACTCTATCTTCGAATTCTTGAGGTGGTCAATGCCGCCCATTCGGGGATTACCTCAAGAAATAGCTGGGAAAATCCGGGGAGTGTCAGACGTTTTACAAGGGGCCGCGCCCGGACCGGACCCGGTCAGCCGCGCGCCAGCTTCTCCAGGGCGGGGACCATGTCGTGCGGGGTCGGCAGCGCCTCGATCTCGGCCCGCAGTTCCCCGGCGCGCGCGGTGTGGCTCGGGACCGACAGGAGCTGCCGGGCCGCGGCGCCGATGGCGTCCGCCGGTCGTCACGGTCGGCAGGGCGATCGCCGCGCCGTACCCGGCCAGGCGGCGGGCCGCGTCGGCGAGCATGTCGGCCCCGGGCACGATGGCCTGGGGCACACCGGCGCACATGCCGGCCAGGCTCCGACGCCGCCGCCGTGGTGGACGAGCAGGTCGCAGGTGGGCACGACCACGTCCAGCGGCAGCCAGCCGGCCCGCAGCCGCCGCACGTCGCGGCACTCGGACCGCACGTCGGCGACGAGCGCCTGCGGGGCGGCGACCAGGACTTCGGCGTCGAGCGGGGCGACTTCGCGGACGGCCCGGGTGAGGAACTCGAAGAGCCGGTGCCCGCCGTCGCGCGTCACCTGGCTGCCCGCGGTGACGCAGACCCGCAGGCCTTCGCCCTTGGTGTACATCCACGGCTCGAGCACCCGGTGCCGGTTGCCGAGCACGAACCGCATCGGCTCGGCGGGGGCCGCCTCCCGGGGGCGCAGGCTCGGCGGGCAGACGTCGATGAAGAGGTCGGGCTCCGGCAGCTCGGCCAGGCCCAGGCGGGCGAGTTCGGGGGCCAGTTCGCGGTCCGCGCCGGGATGGACGTGGCGGGCGTCTATCGCGTCCCAGGCAAGACGGACGTACGGCACTCCGAGGTGGCGCGCGAGCAGTGCGGCGGCGTAGGTGGTCGTGCCGCCCACGACGAGGTCGGGGCGCCACCGCGCGGTGAACTCCCGCAGCGCCGGCAGGCTCTCGGCGGCCATTCTGGCGAACCAGCGGCCGGTGAACTCGCCCTGTTCGGAGACCGGCCTGCCGAGCGGCAGCTCGACGGGCCGCCCCTGCCGGTCGTGCGAGATGAAGCGGCGCAGGGGGCTTTCGGTGACCGGCACGGCGGGCAGCGCCGACTCGGTGACCGCGGGCATGACTTCGTGGTTGGCGGCCATGAACACGGTGTGCCCGGCGGCGCGCACGGCGGTGGCGAGCGGGGCCAGGGCGAACACGGTGGCCTGTCCGCCACCGGTGACGAAGAGTACGCGCATCCTGCTCTCCTCAGTGAGGCGGTCGGGTCGGGCAGAGGAAAGGTTCACGCCAGGGAGGTCACGAGGCCGACGACCTCGGCCGGCGGCGGCATCGTGCCGATCTCCTGGGCGAGGTCACGGGCCCGCCGCGCGTAGGAGGGCTCGTGGAGCAACCTCTCCAGTGCCTCGGAGACCCTGTCTTCCGTGGCTTCGTCGGGCAGCAGGCTGACCGCGCAGCCGTACTGGGCCACGAGCCGGGCGGACTCCCGTACCTTCGCCTCCTGCGGCAACAGGAGCTGGGGGACGCCGGAGAGCGTCGCGGTGAGGCCGGTGAGGCCGCCCGCGTGGTGGACGATCAGCGCGCAGGTCGGCATCACCACGTCCAGCGGGAACCAGCCGGCCCTGATGTCGCCGAACTCCGCGCGCAGGGCGTCGGCGGTCTCCTGCGGGGCGGGGACGATGACTTCGGCCCCCCGCGCGAGGAGGTTCTTGACCATGGAGCGGATCAGCTCGAAGTTGTTGTCCTGGGTGGCCATGCTGCCGCCGGTGACACAGACGCGGCGCCGCTCGCCGCGGGTGTACATCCAGGGTTCGCTGACGCGCTGGGAGTTGATCGGTACGTAGCGGATCTGCTGGGCCGGGGCGGCGTCGGCCTGGCGGATCGAGGGCGGGCAGTTGTCGATGAGCAGGGCGGGGGGCGGTATCCGGTCCAGGCCGAGCCCCGCCAGCTCCGGGGCGAGTTCGTCCTCGCTGCCGACGTGGATGCCCTGGGTGTCGAGCGCGGTCCAGGTGTGCCGCACCCACGGCACGGACAGTTCGTGGGCCAGCAGCGCCGCCGCGTAGGCGTGCGGGCCGCCGATCACCACGTCCGGCCGCCAGGCGGCGGCGACCTCGCGGAGCCTCACCAGGCTCTCGGCCGCCACCCGCCCGAACCAGCGGCCCGTGTACCGGATGAACTCGGGGTGGTCGACGTCGTCGGGGACGTGCTCGCGCTCACCGGAGCGCCGGGTCGCCTTGAGGTCGGCGAGGGGGGTGGTCGTGGCGGCGATGGCGGGCAGCCCGACGCCGGTCACGACGGAGGTGCGCTCCCGCACCGTCGACATGAGGACCTGGTGACCCGCGTCCCGTGCCGCGGTGGCGAGCGGTGCGAGGGCGAAGATGTTGGAGGGGGTGGGGCCGGTGACGAAGAGCAGCCTCATCGGTTTCTCGCTCTCAGGTCAGCAGGTGCAGTGATTCCACACCCATCACGTTGGCTCCGGGCATGAACACGGGCTCGCGGTCCGGGTCGCGGCGCAGCCCGGGGTAGCGGTCGAAGAGGATGTTGAGGGCGAGGCGTCCCTCGAGCCGCGCCAGCGGAGCGCCCATGCAGAAGTGGGCGCCCCGGCCGAACGCCAGATGGGCGTTGGCCGCGCGGTCGATGTCGAAGGTGTGCGGGGCGTCGAACTGCCGGGGGTCGCGGCTCGCGACGGCCGTCCAGACCATCACCACCTGCTGGGCGGCGATCTCGGCGCGCCGATGCGGGTCTCCTGCGTGGTGACGCGGCGCAGCGAGGCGAGGGGGCTGAACAGCCGCAGGGACTCCTCGATCGCCGCCGGTACGCGTTCGCGGCCCGCCCGTACGGCCGCCATCGCCCGCGGGTGGGCGTCCAGGCACAGGATGGTGTTGCCCAGCAGCATGGTGGTGGTGATGTGTCCGGCGACCAGCAGCACGAAGGCGAAGTTGACCACTTCGGGAGTGCTCAGCCGCTGCCCGTCGACCTCGGCCTCGACGAGCCGACTCAACAGGTCGTCCCGGGGCTTCACCCGCCGGTCCTCGACATGCTCGCGCAGATAGCCGGAGAGGTTCTCGATCTGCTTGAAGGTCTCCGCACGCTGGGCGCGCAGCTCGGGGGTGTCCTCGCCGGTGGAGAAGCTCTGGTTGTTGGCGAGCAGCTTGGCGACCCACTCGCGGAACAGATGGCGGTCAGAGGCGGGTACGCCGAGCAGCTCGGCGATGACGATGACCGGCAGGGGGTGGGCGAGCACCTCCACCAGGTCGAAGGAGCTGCCCGGTTCCGTCCCGGCCAGGAGTTCGAGGGTGAGTTCCTTGATGCGCGGTTCGAGGGCGGCCACCATGCCCCGGGTGAACACACCACTGACGATCTTGCGGAGCTTGGTGTGGTCCGGCGGGTCCATCGTGGTCAGGTTGCCGGGGAAGATCTGGCGCTTGCCCTCGGGCGCGAGGACGCTCAGATCGGACGAGAAGGTCTCCGGGGCGCCGAGCACCTGGAGTGACTCGTCCCATCCGTAGACGTTCCACAGGCCCTTGTCCGGGTCGCGGACGACCCTGCCGGGCGGCTCCTCGCCGCGCATCCAGAACTGGTCCGGGTGGAACGTCCATCGCGTGCCGGTCGCGGTCATCCGTGGTGCCTTTCGCTCGGTGGTGGGTCGGCGGGCCCCGGTGGGGCCGTGCCGGTGTGTGCGGGGTCGGGAGGCCTGTCAGGCGCGTGCTGCGAGGTGTTCCAGCTCCGGGACCACGTGTGCCGGGGCGGGCATGTGCTCCATGTCGGTGCGCAGCCGGGAGACCGCGGCGGCGTAGGAGGGGTCGTCCAGGAGCCGGGACAGCGATGCGCGCAGCACGGCGGCGTCGTCCTGCTCGGCCACGGTGGCGAGGCTGATCCCGGCGCCGCATGCCTCAAGACGCTCGCCGTGCGCGAAGCAGTCGGCCATCTGCGGCAGCGCCAGTTGCGGCACCCCGTGCAGCGTGGCGGTCATGGTGGTGGCCGATCCGCCGTGGGTGACGATCGCGTCGCAGGAGCCCAGTACGGCGTGGAGCGGGAAGGGGTCCAGCATCCGCACGTTGGCCGGTACGGGGCCCACCGCGGCACGGTGGTCGGCGCCGACGGTGGCGATCAGTTCGACGTCCGGTACTTCGGCCAGGGCGTGCAGCAGGGCTCTGACGAACGGGACGCCGTGGTAGGCGAGGGTGCGCCGGCCCAGGGAGACCACCACCCGCCGGGCGCCGGAGCGCCGGGCGCCCCACTCCGCGCGCACCCAGTCGGGCAGTGCGCCACTGCCGTTGAAGGGCACGTACCGCACCGGTGTGCCCCGCCGGATGCCGGGCAGCTGGAGGGCGGGCGGGCACGGGTCGAGCACCGCCGCGGGGTCCGGCAGGGCGTCCAGCCCCAAGGATCGGCAGAAGTCGGCCAGTTCCTCGCGGGCGGCGGGGATGCGGGGGGTGCCGACGGGGTCGACCCCCCAGCGGTGGTGCACCGCCGGGATGCCCAGCACGCCGCCGATGACGAGTCCGCTGTAGTCCAGCGGGTCGGAGAGGATCAGGTCGGGCCGGTAGGCGCGGGCGAAGGCGAGGTACTCCCCCGCCACGGCCCGCGCGCGCTCGATCCAGACGCCGCCGAAGCCGCCCTTCGTGGCGGGCCTGGGCCCTGGCCGGTTCTCCAGCGGGCGCTTGCCGGGGGCCAGGGAGTTCAGCACCAGTTGTTCGGTGTCGAACCGTTCACCGAACGAGACCAGGCTCAGCCCCGCGGTCCGCGCGGACTCGGCGCTGTCGGGCTGGCCGGCCACCAGCACCTCGTGGCCCGCGGCGCGCAGCGCCCAGGCGACCGGTACCAGGGGTGGCAGGTGGCTCGGGTCGGGAGTGGTCGTCACCAGGACGCGCATGGCGGGTTCCTCGTCTCGTGGGGCGCGCGGTCGTCGATCGGCAGCGGTGGGGCGGGTGTGCGGGCCGGGCGGGTCTTCACCGGGTCAGCGCGGACAGGACCGGCACGAGGTCGGCGGGCGCGGGCAGGGACTCCATCTCCTGCCGCAGCCGACGGGCCGCGGCCAGGTGGGCCGGATCGCCGAGCAGCCGGGTGACGGCCTCGTGCACGGCCGCCGCGTCCGTGTCGGCGTTGACCAGGGAGTGGGCGGCGTGCGCCGCGGCGACCCGGTCGGCGATGACCTCCTGGTCGGAGCCGGCGTGGATCGCCAGCTGCGGGATGCCCGCGGCCAGGCCGGTCATGGTGCAGCCCGCTCCCCCGTGGTGGATCACCAGGTCGCACTCCGGGAGCAGCAGACTGAGCGGGGTGCGCTCCAGCAGCCGTACGTGCGGCGGCAGCGGCGGTCCGCTCTCCACCCGGGCGCGGTCGTCGCCGGTGAGGGCGAGCAGCACCTCGCGTCGGTCTGCGCGAGCGCCTCGACGATGCGCGCACGGCGAACGACGCGGGCCCGTGCACCCCGCTGACGGAGGTGCCCCAGACGACGCACACCCTGGGCCTGCCGTCCTCGCGCGGCGGCTGCCGCGGCGGGGATGGGCCCCCGGCCCGTTGTACGGCACGTGCCGCACCGGGATGCGTTCGGCCGTCAACGGCGGTCGTACGGAGGCCGGTGAGGGGTCGATGACGTGCGTGTAGACGTCGGCGTCCATCGGTCCGGCGCCGTGCCGCTCGAAGACTCCGGCCGGGTCCATGGGCACGAAGCTCGCTCCGGGCGGGGCCCCGGGAACCGGGTCCTGCGGGCCGCACGGCCCCCACAGGTACAGCAGGGCGGGGATCTTCAGGGCCCCGCCGACCAGGGGGCCCTCCAGGCTCATCAGGTCGTGGACGACCAGGTCGGGCCGCCACTGGCGCGCGAAGTCCACGGCCGCGTCGGCACTGCGGTCGACGATCCCGAGCGCCCAGTCGCGGTTCTGCGCCGACCACGTCTCCATGTCGAACTCGTCGAGGAACGCGAGCGGTTCGCCGGTGAGCGGATGCGGCGGCAAGGTGGCGAAGGGCCAGGTGCCGACCGTGGCCTTGCGGTAGTTGTGCAGCCGGCCCCGGACGGTCATGTCCATCGCTTCGAGCAGCGGCACCGGCATGAGACCCGCGTGGGTCACCGGTCCCGCCTGGCACGGCGTGCAGGCCACCCTCACCTGGTGTCCGGCCGCCTGGAGCGCCCAGCCCAGCGGCACCATCGCATGCCAGTGGCCGGGCCAGTTGGAGACGGTGAACAGAACGCGCATCGGGGTCCTTTCCGGTGGGGACCGTAGACTCGGGAGGTGGCCACTTGCCCGTCGGCAGGTCAGAGGAACGAGCGACCGAGGAGAGATCGTGGGCGAGAACGGTGCCCGGAAGAGCCAGGGGGACACCCGTCGGCGTATCCAGGAAGTGGCCCTCGACCTTTTCGCCGAACAGGGTTACGAGAAGACCTCGCTGCGGGAGATCGCCGAGGTGCTCCAGGTCACCAAGCCCGCGATCTACTACCACTTCCGGTCGAAGGAGGAGATCCTCCTCAGCATCTTCCAGAATCTGGGGCGTCCGGTGGCCGACGCCATCGCCTGGGGCGAGGCGCAGCCGAGGACGCTGGAGACCAAGCGGGAACTGCTGCGCCGGTACGGGGCCGCGCTCGACGGCACGGTGCCGCTCTTCCGGCTGATGCGGGAGAACGAGGCGACGCTCCGCGACCTGGAGGTGGGGCGGGAGTTCAACGACCAGATGACCGCCATCGGCGAACTGCTCACCGAGCCCGGCACGCCGCTGATCGAGCAGCTGCGGTGCATGGGAGCCCTGTTGACCCTGCACTTCGGCACTTTCGCGCTGCCGCACTTCGAGGGTTCCGATGAGGAGAAGCGCGAGGCGCTGCTCTCCATCGCGATGGAGATGGTGGAGCGGGCCCACGGTGCCGAGGAGCCGCGGGGTTGAACCGGGGCGGCCGCGGGGTGCCGCGGCCGCCAGGTCACTGCTTGCGGGCGAGAGCCGCGTACAGGTTGGAACGCTCCGTGTCGCTGCCGGAAGCGGCGTCCGGCCGCCACCGGGGCGCGTACACGAGGCCGGGATCGAGCAGCTCGAAGTCACCGATGAGCCGGCGGACCTCGTCCCCGGTGCGCGGCACGATCGGGGTACGGCCGCTCTCGCGGAACATCTCGACGGTCCTTTGCATGGTCTGCGGGTCGTTGTCCCAGGTGAAGCAGGACAGGGCGAGGTGGCTGCCGGCCGGCAGGGCGGCACGGTAGCGGGCGGTGAGGCCCCACGGGTCGTCTTCGTCGTGGAGGAACTGGGTGACGCCGAGCATGAGCAGCGCGACCGGCTCGGTGAAGTCGATCAGTTCGCGGGTGGCGTCGGCCTGCAGCACGGCTGCCGGGTCCCGCACGTCCGCGCCGACGACGGCCGTTCCGGGGACATCGCGCAGCAGGAGTTCCGCGTGGCCGACGGTGGCCGGGTCGTTGTCCACGTAGACCACCCGGCAGGCATGGCCGCTCGCCGCGGCGATCTCGTGGACGTGCCCCATGACGGGCAGGCCCGAGCCCAGTTCGACGAACTGCCGCACGCCGGCGCTGGTCAGGTGGCGCACCATGCGCCCGAGCAGGTCCCGGTTCTGCCGGGCCATGACGTTCGCGGCAGCACGGAGAGCACCTGGTCGCCGAGGGCCCGGTCCGCCTCGAAGTGGTGGCTGCCGCCCAGCAGGTAGTCGTACGCCCGGGCGGCGCTGGCGTGGGCGCGGTCCGTGCCCTCGGGTATCCACTGCACAGAGGTCGACATCATCGGCTCCTTCGGTCGTCGGGGGTTTCGGGCAGGGCGTCCGGGGCGGCCGTGCGGCCCGCCGCCCTGCGGATGTGGTCGAGCAGCTCGGCCTGGCGCAGCGTCGCCGCTTCGTCCGGTGCGGCGCCGGCGCGCACCGCCGCCGCGAACGCCGACACGGCGTTGGCCACTTGGTCGTCCGGTGCCAGGCGCAGTTCCTCGGCCGCGCCGTCCCGTTCGACGCGCACCACGGGGACGTGTGTGGCAGGCGGGGTGAAGGCGTGGTCCACTCGGATCTGTCCGCGCTCCCCCCACACCTCGTAGAAGGAGCGGTAGCTGTGCTCCATCCCGAAGGTGCAGTGGACGCTGACGCCTGCGGGGGTACGGAGCAGGGCCGCGCCGGAGGTCTCCACCTCGCTGCCGGGGGCCGTGTGGAGCACCGCGCCCGCCACCCGGAGGTCGTCGCCCAGCAGGTACTGTGCGGCGCGCACCGGGTAGACGCCCATGTCGCCGAGGGCTCCCCCGCCGAGTTCGGCGCGGTGCCGGATGTCCTCGTCCGGCGGGCGCGGCACCGTGAACGCCGCGTGGAAGGCGCGTACTTCGCCGATGGCGCCGTCCTCGATCAGCTGCCGGACGGCCCGGTGTCGGGCATGGTGCACGAACAGCACGTTCTCGCTCAGCACCAGGCCGCCGGCGCGGGCGAGCGAGAAGAGATGGCGGGTGGTCGCCGCGTCGGTGGTCACCGGTTTCTCGGCCAGTACGTGTTTGCCGGCCGTGAGCGCGGCCCGTACCCAGGGAGCGTGCAGGGCGGCGGGCAGCGGCACGTAGACGGCCTCGACGTCGTCCTGCTCGAGCAGCGCCTCGTAACCGCGCACGGCGCGGCAGCCGTAGGGCGCCGCGGTGTCCTCGGCGGTGGCGAGGTCGCGGCTCGCCACGGCGACGAGCCGGGTGTCCGGGCAGGCGGCGAGCGCGGGCAGCAGGCGGCGGCGGGCTATGGACGCCGTGCCGAGGACGCCGACGGCGACGGGTCCGGTCCGCACCGCGGGGCGGGTCGTGCTCATGAGGTGAGGCCCATGGCGCCGAGGCAGGCGAGCAGGGTGCGGGCCTGCACGTTGAGGTAGTGGCCGTGCCGGACGAGCGAGGTGAGCTGGCCGGGGGTGGCCCACTGGTACCCGGGCGGCGGGTCGAGGGGTGCCTGTGACTCGTCGGCCTCGACCACCAGGTACCGGCTTCCGGCGTTGAGGAAGCGGCCGCCCTCCTCGGAGTGCACGGCTTCGTACCGGATGCGCTCGGGAGCCGCCGTACACACGAAGTCCAGGAACGGCGGCCGCTCCTCGGGCGGCAGGTGGGCGTAGTTCGCGGGGGTGTACTGGACCGTGGGGCCCAGCTCGACCGTGTCCAGGAAGCCGCCCTCGACCCGGGCATGCACCAGTACGTGCGGCACGCCGTCCAGGTGCCGCATGACGAAGGCGGCGATGCCGTTCTGCACCGGTTCGAACAGCGGTTGGGTCCACCCGCTGACCTCCCGGTTGGCGGCCCGCACGGAGACGGCGACCACCTTGAAGTACCGCCCCTCGTCGTGCTCGATGGCCTCCTCGCCGTGCGTCCAGCCGGTGACGTCCGCCAGGGGGACGCGCTCGGCGCTGACGGTGTGCCGGGAGCGCCGGCCGGTGAACCACGAGAGCAGCTCGGCGTCCCGCAGGCGGGCCCGGCCGTGCGGGTCGGCGTACGGCACGGCGGACAGCACGGTCCGCGTGTCCATGTTCACCACGTCGTCCAGGTGCAGGAGCTGCCCCAGCTGCCCCAGGGTGAGCCAGCGGAAGTCGTCGTGCGGCGCCACCTCGGCGGTCGTCTCGACGATCATGTTGCGGTTGCTCTTGCGGTAGAACCACGACCCGTGCTCGGACTGCAGTACGTCGGCGACGATCCGGCCCGCCTCGGGCCTGACGAAGTGGTCGATGTACCGGACGGGGGCGCCCTTGTGCGCGCCGGTGTAGTTGCTGCGGGTCGCCTGTACGGTCGGCGAGAGCTGGAGGAGGTTCGGGTTGCCGGGCTCCATCTTGGCCTGCATCAGGAAGTGCGGGACACCGTCGAACTCCTTGACCAGCAGCCCCAGGATGCCGACCTCGGGCTGCCTGATGATCGGCTGGCGCCAGTGGTGGCGGCGGCCGTCGTCACCGGTGACGGTGGCGTCCAGCCCCTCGACGGAGAAGAACCGTCCGCTGCTGTGGACGAGATTGCCGGTGCCGGGCGCGAAGTCCCAGCCGCGGAGTTCGCTGAACGGGATGCGGTCCACCCGGAAGTCGTGGGCGCGTCGGCGTTCGGCCAGCCAGGCCGGTACGTCGGCGGTGCGGATCGCCACTCCTTCGGAGGCGGCGGCGGACCGGGCGAACCGCTCGAC
The DNA here is from genome assembly GCA_004010275.1 of Streptomyces huasconensis. Lineage (GTDB taxonomy): Bacteria > Actinomycetota > Actinomycetes > Streptomycetales > Streptomycetaceae > Streptomyces > Streptomyces huasconensis. Next base: position 48,343 of record RBWT01000008.1, on the reverse strand, counting down.
GACCGAGGTTTCCTGCCGCGGCCGGAGGGCGGTGTGGGCGAGCGTGGTTGCGGGCATGGTGGCCAACCTTCGGGTCAGGGCGTCGCCGTGGAGACGGCCGCCGTCAGAAAGGCGTCGAGCACCCGGCGGTGGTAGCCCGGTCCAAAGCCCATGGCCTCGGTCTCGGGCACCAGGGCGCGCAGTTTGTCCGTGCTGATGGTGTGGTGTCCGCCCACGTCGCGGTGGACCCGGCGCGGGACGAGGCCGGTGCGCTCCTCGATGTGGTCGATGATCCGCTCGATCGGCACGGCGTGCCCGGAGGCGACGTTGACCTTCTCGCGGCTGAGGTCCGCGGCGAGCAGCCGGTCGACGATGGTGACGACGTCACCGATGTCGATGAGGTCGCGGGTGGCGCCCCGGTGGACGTACACGGTTCCCGCGCCCATCTGGCGCAGCAGGGTCGGGAGGAGTTGGTGCGGCGGCTGCCCCGGCCCGACGAGGTGGCCGAGGCGCAGGGCCAGGTAGTCGACACCGGAGGCGTGCAGCCGCTCCTCCAGGGCGAGTTTGTGTGCGCCGTAGGGGGTGCAGGGGACGACGGGGTGGTCCTCGCGCCCCGGGCCGTCCACCGTTCCGTACATCCCGGTGGAGGCGGTGGAGAAGAAGACCAGGCGGTCGCCGGAGGCGAGGCACGCGGCGATCTCCTCCTCCACCAGGGCCGCTTCGCGGGCGAAGTCGGCCGGGGAGGTGTGACTGGCCCAGGACACCCCGGCGGCGAGCAGCGTCGTTCCGCTGTGGCGGCCGGCCAGCGCGCGGAGGTGGCGGGCGAGAAATCCGTTTCCCACTATGTCCATGTCGGTCCTGATCCCGAGGCGGTCGGATGCGGGCCGGCCAGAGCCGCCGGGACATGGGCGTTCACCCGCGGGCCCGGACGAATTCCCGGATCGACGCGATGACGTAGTCGATCATTTCGTCGGTGAGGGCGGGGTACACGCCGATCCAGAAGGTCTGGTCGGTGATGAGGTCGCTGTTGGTCAGCTCGCCCACCACCCGCTGCGGCTGTCCGATGTACGCGGGGTGGCGGGTGAGGTTGCCGGCGAACAGCCGCCTGGTGCCGATCTTGCGGCTCTCCAGGAAGTCGACGGTCTCCGCCCTGCTGAAGGGTGCTTCCGGATCGACCGTCAGGACGAAGCCGAACCAGCTGGGGTCGCTGCCGGGGGTGGCTTCGGGCAGCACCAGGTGGGGCACGTCCGCCAGTCCTTCGCGCAGCCGCCGCCAGTTGCGGCGGCGCGCCGCGCAGAACTCGTCCAGCTTGGCGAGCTGGCTGAGGCCGAGGGCGGCCTGCAGGTCGGTGGCCTTCAGGTTGTATCCGACGTGGCTGAAGATGTACTTGTGGTCGTATCCGGCGGGCAGCGTGCCCATCTGGTAGTCGAACCGCTTGAGGCACTTGCCGCTCTCGCCCGGTTCGCACCAGCAGTCCCGGCCCCAGTCCCGCAGGGACTCCACGATGCGCGCGAGGGCCAGGTTGGCCGTCAGCACGCAGCCGCCCTCGCCCATCGTCAGATGGTGCGCGGGGTAGAAGCTGACGGTCGAGAGGTCGCCGAAGGTGCCGGTGAGCTGTCCGTCGTAGACCGATCCGACGGCGTCGCAGTTGTCCTCGATGAGGAACAGGTCGTAGTCGGCGGCGAGTTGGGCGATCTCGGTGGCCTCGAACGGGTTGCCGAGGGCGTGCGCGACGATGATCGCCCTGGTCCTCGGGCCGATGGCCTCGGCGACGCGGTCGGCGGTGGTGTTGTAGGTGCCGATCTCCACGTCCACGAAGACCGGTATCAGGCCGTTCTGGAGGATCGGGTTGACCGTGGTGGGGAAGCCGGCTGCGACGGTGATGACCTCGTCGCCGGGCCGCAGGCGCCGGTCCTCCAGCAGGTGCGAGGTGAGCGCCGAGACCGCGAGCAGGTTCGCCGACGACCCCGAGTTGGTCAGATGCGCCTTGCGCCGTCTCATCCTGCGGGCGAAGGCGGCCTCGAACCGGCGCGAGCTGGTCCCCGCGGCGATGCGCATGTCCAGCGCCGCCTCCACCAGGGCCGCCCGATCGTCCTCGTCCAGCACCGCGCCGGAGGGCCAGATCTCCGTGACGCCGGGCACGAACCGCCCCTCCGGCTGCGCCTCGTGGTGATACTTGAGTACCTCGTCCAGCAACAGCGCCTTGCGATCGAGGGGGTCCACTTGGTCTCCTTCAGGTCAGAACGCTGAGGTCCGGGTGGGCGGGCGCGGTCACCGCGCCCTGCCACCAGTCGCTGTGCTCCCGGTACCACGCGACCGTCTCGGCCAGCCCCTGGTCGAACGGGATCTGCGGCGCGTACCCCAGCTCCTCACGGATCTTGGAGTCGTCCAGCGAGTAGCGCAGGTCGTGGCCCTTGCGGTCCGCCACCCTGCGCACCAGCGACCTGTCGGCCCCGCAGATGTCGAGCAGCCGCTCGGTGAGCTCCAGGTTGGACCACTCGTCGCCGCCGCCGACGTGGTAGGTCTCGCCGGCGCGGCCCTTGTTCAGTACGAGGTGCAGGGCCCGGCAGTGGTCGTCCACGTGCAGCCACTCGCGCCGGTTGCCGCCGTCGCCGTACAGCGGCACCGGCAGGCCGCGCAGCAGCCGTGTCGCGAAGAGCGGGATGAGCTTCTCCGGGTGCTGGTGCGGGCCGTAGTTGTTGGAGCAGCGGGTGACCGAGACGTCCAGGCCGTGGGTGCGCCAGTAGCTGCGGGCCACCAGGTCGGAGGCGGCCTTGGAGGCCGCGTAGGGCGAGTTGGGCGCCAAGGGCCACTCCTCGGTCCAGGCTCCCTCGGTGATCGAGCCGTACACCTCGTCGGTGGAGACGTGGACGACGCGCTCCACACCCGCGTGCAGCGCGGCGTCGAGCACCGACTGGGTGCCCAGTACGTTCGTGCGGTAGAACTCGGCCGGGCCGGTGAGGGAGCGGTCGACGTGGGACTCGGCGGCGAAGTGCACCACCGCGTCGGCCCCCTCGGTCAGCTCCCGCACGGTCCGCGTGTCGCAGACGTCGCCGCGCACGAAGCGCAGGCGCGGGTGGCTCATGGGCAGGTTGGCGCGGTTGCCCGCGTAGGTGAGGGCGTCCAGGACGACCACTTCGGCTCCCTGCCAGCCGTCGAAGCGGTCCTCCAACAGCATCCTGACGAAACAGGAGCCGATGAAACCGGCGCCGCCGGTGACCAGCATCCTCATGTCTCGCTCTCCTTCCGGGTACGTCCTTCGTGGTTCACAGGAGGGTGGCGACGGTGCGTCCGGGGCTCCGGCGGCGGGCCAGGTCCGGCCAGCGGTCCCCGTAGGCGCCGTTGGTGAACTTGGCGCGGCGCATCAGCTCCCTGGGAAAGCCCAGGTCGATCTCGCTGAGGGCGTCGAGGCGCCGGGTCTGCGCGTCGTCGAGCCGGACATCGAGGCCGGCGAGGTTCTCCTCCAGCTGTCCGGGCCGGGTGGCGCCGAGGATCGGCAGGACGGCCTCGGGCCGGGCGCGCAGCCAGGCGAGTGCGACCTGGGCCGGGGTCCAGCCGCCCTCCTCGGCGATGGCGACGACCTCGCGCACGACAGCGGTGTCGTGCTCGTTGTCGCCCGCCCAGTTCTCCACCGACAGCCGGCCGTTCTCCCCGCGCAGGTACTTGCCGGTCAGCCGCCCCTCGGCCAGCGGGCCCCAGGCGAAGGTGCTGATGTCACAGGCGGCGGCCATCGGGAGCAGTTCCCGTTCGGCGGTGCGTTCCAGCAGGTTGTAGCGGACCTGGATGCCCGCGAAGGCGGACCAGCCGCGCAGCTCCGCGAGCATGTTGGCGCGGGACACCTCCCAGGCGGGCCAGTTCGAGGCGCCCACGTACAGGACCTTGCCGGCCCGTATCTGGTCGTCGAGCGCGCGCATGACCTCCTCGACGGGGGTGAAGGCGTCCCGGGCGTGCAGCCACAGGAGGTCCACCCGGTCGGTGCGCAGCCGGCGCAGGCTGTTCTCCAGCGAGGCGACGAGGTTCTTGCGGTGGTTGCCCGCCGAGTTCACGTCGCCCGGCCGGGTCATGGTGTTGTACTTGGTGGCGAGGACGAAGCTGTCGCGCCGGCCGGCGAGTATCTCGCCGAGGCACTCCTCCGAGCGTCCGCCGCCGTAGACGTTGGCGGTGTCGATGAAGTTGCCGCCCGCCTGCGCGTAGCGGTCGACCATGAGCGAGGCGTCCTTCTTCGAGGCGCCCCACCCCTCGACGCCGAACGTCCCGGCTCCCAGGCAGAGTTCGGAGACCCGGACGCCGGTTCTGCCCAGCAGGTCGTACTGCATGGTCACGCCGGTCACTCCCCGTAGGGCTGGTCGGCGCGTGCCTGCCGCAGGGCGCGCCCCCACCAGCCGAGTTGGTCGAGGAGGACCTTGGCGGGCGGCGCCGCAGCTCTCCGGATCGCGGGGGTGGGCCCCGTCGAACGTGGCGGCACCGCCGTGGAAGCTGACGGTGTCGCGGACGGTGACCGCGTGGAGTTCCGCGAAGACCTGGCGCAGTTGCTCCACCGCGCGCAGGCCGCCCGCCATCCCGCCGTAGGAGACGAAGCCGACGGGCTTGGCGGCCCACTCCGTGAGGTGCCAGTCGATGGCGTTCTTCAGCGCCGCGGGGAAGCTGTGGTTGTACTCGGGGGTGACCACCACATAGCCGTCGGCGCGCTGCAGCCGGGGCCGGGACCGGGCCAGCAGGGCGGTCATCTCGGGCGAGGGCGTGCGGCTGGGTCCGGCCAGGTCGAAGGGCAGCTCGGCGAGGTCGATCACGTCGAGGGTGAGGTCCGAGCGCTGGGCGGCCAGCTCGGCGAACCAGGCGGCGACGGTGTGCCCGAAGCGTTCGGTGCGGACGCTGCCGATCAGGAGGGCGAGGTGGAGGGGTTGCTGCTGTGACATGGGAGTCCTTGTCCGGTACGGGGGTGGGGCGGTTCTCGGGAGCTGTGGTGCTCAGTGGGCCGCGGTCGTCTCGGCGGTGCCCTCCGGGCGGACGGGGATCTGCTCGGTGCGCCTGGGGCCCGGCGGGCGGCCCCAGCGGCGCATGACGGGGCGTTCGACCAGCGCGTACAGGGCCCAGGCGACGAGGACGGACACGACGAGGGCCGCCGCCAGGAAGAGCAGGCCACCGGGTGTGTTCCAGGCGGGCCCCGAGGGCTTGCCGAAGATGTTGGGGTCCGAGCCGAACAGCCGGTGTCCGTAGATCAGGATCAGGTAGTGCACGCAGTAGAAGGCGAACGAGATGTCGCCGAGCCAGACCATGGGGCGGCTGTTCAGCCACGACGCGCGGCCCTTGACGTCGGACGCCGCGGCGGCCGGGATGAGCAGGGCGAGCGGGATGACGGTGAGCGCCACGTAGTTGTAGAGCGGGTTGTGCTCGATCCGGACGGCACCCACGTACACGACGAGCGTCAGCAGGGCCGGTGGCACGACACCGAGCCCGATCCACCGGCCCGCCAGGACGATGCGCGCCAGCAGCATGCCGAGGACGAATTCCAGCAGCCGGGCGAGGGGGAAGACGTACACGAACCAGATCTGGGTCCAGGAGACCTTCATGAACATGAAGCCCGGGGTGTCCGGCAGCAGCAGCTGCGCGATCACCGGCAGCAGCATGATGAGAGCCACGGTGCCCGCCGCCGCGTACCAGAGCGCGGACGGCGCTATCCGGCTCACGCCCTTGATGAGCAGCGGGAAGGAGAGGTAGAAGAGCAGTTCCACGGAGAGCGACCAGCTGACGGTGTTGGCCGTCTCGACGTAACCGCTGTCGGGTACCCACGCGTGCACCAGGAACAGGTTGGCGAGCGTCTCGGGGAAGGCGATCGCGGAGCTGGTCACGGCGAGCAGGACGAGGGCCGCGGCGAACGTCACCAGGTGGTTGGGGAAGATCTTCAGCAGGCGTCGCCGCCAGAAGCCGCGGACGGTGTCGGCGGGGCGCACCGACCAGGTCAGGACGAAGCCGCTGAGCATGAAGAAGAAGGAGACGCCGACGGCGCCGGCGTTGCCGAACCAGCGGTAGTAGCCGGCCGCGACGTCGATGTCCCGGAAGACCCCGGCGGCGGCCCCGTGCACGGAGAACACCATCAGGGCGGCGAGGAATCGCATCCCCGTGAGCGAGGGGAGTCTGGATGTGGCGTTCGATGGCGCCATGGCACATCTGCCTTCCTCGGTCGCGACGACCGGAAGCGGCGGAAAGGGGAAGGAAAGCGGAAGGAAAGGGGCGGGAGCGGTCGGGGGGACATGCCGGGCCGCGCCGCCGGGGTCAGCGGACGTCGGCACCGCCGGCCGGGAGGTGGTGAGGCCGCGCAGGGCGACCAGCAGGCCCAGCGCCGCGAGGGCGCAGAGCAGGAGCAGGACGGGCCGGTGGGCGCCGCCGGTCGGCCCGGGGGCCGGAAGGTGAGCAGGGCGCCAGCCGCCCCGGGGACGACCGGACGGCTCGGCCTGGACCGCGGTCTGGTACGCGGCGATGGCCGTCCCCCGGTCGGCGGCGTCGACGGCCTGGCCTGCCTGCGCGTTCAGCGCGCGAAGGCCGGGACGAAGCCGAGGCCCACCAGTGCCAGGGTGGGCAGCAGGTCGGTGGCGTAGGACCGCGGCGCGTCGAGGCGCGCGTACAGCGCCAGGCCGAGGAGGTGGAGCGTGGCGCCGAGGACGACCAGCCGGGCGGCGCCGAAGCGAGCCACCATGCGCCCGGCCGACAGTGCCGCCACCGCCAGGGGCAAGCAGGCCGGGAGACAGGCGGCCGCGGTCTGCCAGGCGCTCCAGCGCCAGCAGGCTCCAGGCCTGGTGGGCCACCAGTGACAGCAGCCCCAGATAGGTGCCGTTGAGGACGGCCGCGCCCAGTGTCGGGGCGCAGCAGCGCGCCGTTGCCGAGCAGTTCGCGCAGTGCCGGACCGGACCGCTGCGCGGATCGCGGCCGCGGCTGCCGGTGGGGGACGGCCCCGGCCGCCAGGACGAGCAGCACCGCGGCGAACGGGGCGGTGGCGACGAAGGTCCAGCGCCAGTCGTGCGGTGTCAGGGCCCCCGACAGGAGCAGGCCCGTGGTGAATCCGATGCCGCCGCAGAAGGTGTACACGGACAGGGCGCGGGCTCGCGCCGGCCCTTCCTCGTAGGTGGTGGAGATGATGGTCAGGCCGGTGGGCGCGGTCAGCGCCGCGCTCATGCCCTTGACGATCCGGCTGCCCAGCAGGAGCAGCGGGTCGGTCGTCAGGCCACCGGCCACCGAGGCGAGGACGAAGAGAGCCAGCGCCCCCAGGTAGAGCCGGCGGTGCCCGAGCCGCAGCGCCAGGTGCCTGCCCGGCAGCAGCAGGGCGCCGAAGCCGAGCGCGAAGCCGCCCATGGCCCACTGGACCTGCCAGGCGGACAGTCCCTGGTCGGCGCCGATCGACGGCAGGGCGACGACGACCACGGAGACTTCGAGACCGTCGATGAGCATGTTCCCGGCGAGCACGAGGAGCAGGAGGCGGCCGGCCCACGGCCAGGGCGAGGCGCCGGGTGCCGGGCCGGACTTCGAGGGGGCGAGGGGGTGTGACATGGGGGGTGCGCCTCCTTCGGTGCGGAGCACGAGGTGCGGTACCGGGCCGGGGCCGGCTCAGCCCAGGAGGGTGCCGCCGGTGGCGTCGATGAAGGAGCCGGTGATCCAGCGGGCGTCGTCGGAGGCGAGGAAGGCCACCACGTCACCGACGTCCGCGGGCTTGCCCACCTGCCCGAAGGCCGACATCTGGGACATCTGCTCGACCGCCTCGGGGATGTCGAACACCGGGCTGCCGTTGTCGGTGATGCCCGGTGCGACGCTGTTCACGGTGATGCCCCGGGCGCCCAGGTGCCTGGCGAAGTGCAGGGCGATCTGTTCGACCGCGCCCTTGGTCATCGCGTAGGCGACCTCCTGCGGGTTGGCGAACTTCGTCAGCCCGGACGAGATGTTGATGATGCGGCCGCTGTCGGCCAGCAGCCCGAGCGCGCGCTGGACGATGAAGAAGGGCGCCTTGGCGTTGATGGCGAAGAGCCGGTCGAACAGCTCCGGCGTGACCTCCTCCGGGGGGACGCCGCCCATGATCGCCGCGTTGTTGACCAGGATGTCGAGGGTGGTGGTCCCGGTCCTCTCCTTCAGTCCGTTCTCCAGCGCCTCGAACAGCGTGTCGATGTCGCCGGGGACGCCGAACTCGCTGCGGACGGCGAACGCCTTGCCGCCGGCCGCCTCGATGTCGGCGACCGTCTTCAGTGCGGCTTCCTCGCCGGTGGCGTAGTGCACGGCCACCAGCGCCCCCTCGCGCGCCAGTCGCAGGGCGGTCGCGCGCCCGATGCCCCGGCTCGATCCGGTGACGAGTGCGGTCTTGTTGGTGAGCTTCCCCACGGTTCCTCCTGTTGTCGATGTGTCGTCTTGGTGCTGAGCCGCCGGGCTCTGTCAGCCTGCGGCGACGGATCGGCGGCCGGACGCGCCGGCCCGGTGGCGCGACGGCGGGCCGAGCCAGCGCCGCAGGGCCGCCTTGAGCTCCGGGACGGTTCCGTCGGCCCACGCCACATGGCCGTCCGGCCGCAGGAGCGCGCAGGTGAACTCCGGTGCGGGCCGGTCCCTTTCGGGCGTCGCCGCCACCACGTCCACCCGGCCGTCGGCCCAAGGCGCGGTCGCCCGGCTCAGGGACGGCCGGCCGCCCAGGTCGAGAAGGACCCCGCGCCCCGCGCAGCACGGCGAGGTGCTGGCACGGGCCCGCGGCCGTCCGCAGGCGCAGGTGCGGGAGCCGGGCACCGACCAGGCGGTGGCCGTCCGGCTCAGCCGCGTACCGTACGTCGACGCCGGCGATGGTTCCGGCGAGGTGGGCCCGTACCCGTGGCTTGCGCAGCAGTTCGCCGAAGAGGAGGCGCAGCTGTTCGGTCCCGGCGCCGCCCAGCAGCAGCAGCGCCTGGGCGGCGATGTTGTCCAGCACCCGGCGCCCGGCCGGGTGCCGCTCGGCGTGGTAGCTGTCCAGCAGCCCCGGCCCCGCGGTGCCCCGCACCTCGGCGGCGAGTTTCCAGCCGAGGTTGGCGGCGTCCTGCAGCCCGAGGTTGAGGGCTTGGCCGCCCACCGGCATCTGGTGGTGGGCGGCGTCGCCCGCGAGCAGGACCCGGCCCCTGCGGTACTGGGACACCTGCCGCAGGGCGTCGCCGAAGGAGTTCAGCCACAGAGGGGTGCCGGCGCTGATGTCGTCGCCCGTCACCCGCTGCCAGGCCGCCGCCACCCGGGCGAAGGACACGGGCCCCGGCTCGTGGCCGACGGTCGCCCCGTACTCGTGCACATGACCCGGTGACGCCGCCGGGTCCCCGCGCGGAGATGGCCAGCCCCTTGGGGTGCCGCTCGAAGCGCCGGTCGGGGACGTCCACGCCGGCCACATCCGCGCGCAGCAGCTCACGGGTGGCGTCCCGGCCGGGGAAGTCGAACCCGGCGAGCCGCCGGACGGTGCTGGTCTCGCCGTCGCAGCCGACGACGTACGCGGCGCGGACGCGCAGCGTGGCCGCCGCGCCGCCCGCTCCCGGTTCCGCTTCGGCGGTCGCCTCGACGGCACGCTCCGTCGTCCGCAGTTCCGTCAGCAGGTGGCCCTTGACCACGCGGGCCCCGAGCCGGGTCGCCCAGCCCTCGAGGAGTTCCTCGGTGCGGACCTGGGGCACCTTCCACTGGCCGGAGTACGGGCTCGCCGTGGTGAGGTCGAGCGGGGTGCCGCCGAAGTGTCCGGCTCCCCCGGCCGGCGGTGTGCCCAGCTCCGCCAGCAGGCCGCGCTGGTCGAGGATCTCCATCGTGCGGGCGTGCAGGGTGGAGGCCCGGGACTCGGTGAGCGGCCCGGTGCGCCGTTCCAGCACGACGACGTCGGCTCCGCCGAGGGCGAGTTCACCGGCGAGCATCAGGCCCACCGGTCCGGCGCCCACCACCAGCACCTGCGTGTCGATGTCCGGTGTCCGGTCCATCGTCAGCGCCGTTGTGCCCGGGCGTAGTCGCCGGCGTGGCCGAGCGTGGCGCGGCTGTTGGCGCTCAGCGCGCCGCGCACGTACTCGCGCGCCTCCGCAACCCCCGCCTCGGGTCCGAGCACCGCGGTGATGTTCTCGGTGCGCAGGACGACGGTGTGCCGGGACGTCGCCACGACCTCCGCCCCGTCCTCCTCGAAGGTCCACAGCCCGGTGTGCAGCGACATCAGCGCGGGCAGCGTCGTCTGCTTGTAGGCGATCTGCGTGAAGGGCAGGCAGACGCGGTAGGACTCGGTGAGGTGGGTCGAGCCGTCCTTGGCGCGGGTCTCCATCTTCAGGACCTGCAACCCGGAGGGCTGCCGCGCCAGTTGGACCGAGGCGACGTGCGGCAGCCGCTCGGACCACAGCTGCGCCTCGTCGATGAAGTCGTACATGTCCTTGGCAGAGCCGGTGGTCCGCACGGTGTCGGAGAAGGAGAAGGTCCAGGCCTCGGCCGCGTGCGCGTTCTCGACGTTCTCCTTGAGGGCCGCGAGTTCCGCGCGGGAGTTGCGGTCCACCGCCTCGTCGATCCAGCGCAGTCCCTCGGGGTCGTCGTCGACCGCGCGGTAGTCGTGCAGCAGCCGGACCCGCGACCGGTCGGCGCCGAGCGGCTCCACCACCCAGGCGCCGCCCATGGCGGCCACCGGGGCGGTGGAGACCTCCTGGCGGAAGTCGATCCGCAGCCCCTCGGGGTCCAGGGTGCGGCGCGAGGTCCAGTGCTTGGCCTCGCCGTTGGCGGTGGCCCAGATGCGGATGCGTTCCTGGCCGGCGTCGAGCGCCTCGCGGTCGACGTGGATGGTCGGGGGGAAGATGCGGGGCCACTGCTCCACGTCGGCGATCAGCCGGTAGACGGCGGAGGCGGGCGCCGAGACCGTGATGTCGTGCTCTGCCTCATGCACACCGGGTGCGGGCATGCGCTTGCTCCTTACGTGACGAGGGGGCGGGCCGGGTCAGAAGTTGCCCAGGCCGCCGCAGACGTTGAGGGCCTGCGAGGTGAGGGAGGCCGCGGTGTCGGAGGCCAGATAGCCCACCAGGGACGCCACTTCCTCGGGCGTGGAGTAGCGGCCCAGGGGGATCTTGGCGCGGAACTTCGCCCACACCTCGTCCTCCGTGGTGTCATAGGCGGCCGCGTAGCCCTGCCGTACACGCTGTGCCATGGGCGTCTCGACGTAGCCCGGGCACACGGCGTTGACGGTGATCCCGGTGGGGGCGAGTTCGTTGCCCAGGGCCTTGGTGAAGCCGACGACACCGTGCTTGGACGCCGAGTACGGGGCGCCGAGCACCACGCCCTGCTTGCCTGCCGTGGAGGCGATGTTGATGATCCGGCCCCAGCCCCGGTCCCGCATGCCTCCGGTGCGCAGCACCTCGCGGGTCACCGTGAAGACGCCGGTGAGATTGGTGGCGATGACGTCGTCCCACAGTTCGTCGGGGATGTCGGCGGTCACGCCGCCGCCGCTGCGGCCCGCGTTGTTGACCAGGACGTCGACGCTCCCGTACCGGCTCACCGCCCCCGCGACGAACGCCGCGACCTCGGGGCCGGAACGCACGTCGCAGGCCCGGCCGTCGGCCTCCAGTCCCTCGCCGCGCAGTTCCTTGGCGGTCGAGGCCACGTCGTCGGCGCTGCGGGCCCCTATGAAGACGGCGTGTCCCTGGGTGCCCAGGAGCCGGGCGATGGCCAGGCCGATGCCGCTGGTACCGCCGGTGACGAGCGCGACGCGGTGGTGATCCGGCACGTGTTCCTCCTTGTCGGGAAGGTTGATGAAGCGATGGGTTCTCGGCTGTGCTGCAGGTCCGGACGGCTCAGGCGGCGGCTGCGGCCAGCTCCTCGTTGACCATCTCCAGCAGCGCCCGGGGCGTCTTCACCTCGGTGAGATAGCTGTCGTCGAGGGTGATCCCGTACTCCCTCTCGATCCGGCTGCCGGTTTCCAGCACGGCCAGCGATTCGAGCCCCAGCTCCTCGAACGGCATGTCCAGGGCGTCGTCGCCCACGGACTCGTCCGCCAGGCCGGCCGCCTCGCGCAGAATGACCCTGAGGTCGTCGAAGGTGAAGTACCGCTGACTCATATGTCTCCTTGTCGGGTTCGGGGGGCGCGCAGCACCATCGCGGAGTTGAATCCGTGACGGCCGCGGGCCAGGACGAGCACGGTCCCGAGCCGTGCGTCGCGCGCCGTTTGGACCAGGTCGAGGGGGAGTTCGGGGTCCCTCGTGACGTTGACGGTGGGCGGGATCAGTCCGTCCCGCAGGGCAAGCAGGGCGCCGGCCACGTCGAGTGCGGCCGCGCCGGAGTGGAGTCGGCCGGTCATCGTCTTGGGGACGGTCACGGGGACGCCGCGGGGGCCGAAGACCTCGGTCAGCGCCCGGGCCTCCGCCCGGTCCGGCTCCGGCAGCCCCGCGCCGTCGGCGAACACCGCGTCCACGTCCCGCCGCGAGGTCCGCGTCCCGCAGGGCGGTCTCGATCGCCGCGCGCAGGGCCGGTGGGCGGCCGCTGCCGGGCGCCGGATCGAACGTGGCGCCGTACCCGGCGATCTCACCGAGGCTGCGGGCACCGCGCCGGTGCGCGGCTCCTCGTCCTCGACGACGAGCAGGGCTCCGCCCTCGCCGGGCACGTACCCGTGGGCCGCCGCGTCGAAGGGGAGGTAGGCCCGCTCGGGGTCGCGGGTGGTGCTCAGCCGCCCGTCGGACATCTGCGCGACCCAGCCCCAGGGGCAGAGCGAGGCGTCGATGGCGCCGGAGAGCACCAGGGGGGTGCCCTTGCGGACCTGGCGGCGCGCCTGGGCGAGCGCGTCGAGGCCGCCCGCCTGGTCGCTGACGACCACGCTCCCGGGGCCCTTCATCCCGTTGCGGATCGAGATCTGGCCGGTGTTGACCGCGTAGAACCAGGCGAACGACTGGTAGGCGCTCACGTACTGGTTGCCCTTGCTCCACAGCGCCCGCAGTTCGTTCTGGCCGAACTCGAAGCCCCCGGAGGAGCTGGCGGTGGCCACTCCCATGTCGTAGGCCGACAGGTCGGCCGGCCGCACTCCCGCGTCGGCCAGCGCCCAGTCCGCGACGACCAGGGCCATCCGTGTCATCCGGTCGGTCTGCGGCAGCAGTCCCGGCAGGTGGTCCTCGGCGACAAAGCCGGGGACCTCGCCCGCCAGGCCGGCCGGGTAGGGCGAGGCGTCGAAGCGGGTGACGGGCCCGATGCCGCTGCGGCCTGCGGTGGTCGCCGCCCAGTAGTCGGCCGTGCCGAGGCCGTTGGGTGCGGCCACGCTCAGGCCGGTGACCACGACGGTGCCGCTCATGGCGCGCCTCCTTCCGGCCGGGTCAGGACCATGGCGCTCTGGAACCCGCCGAACCCGCTGCCGACGGTGAGCACGGAGTCGGTGGTCCAGTCGCGCGCGGTCAGGGGTACGTAGTCGAGATCGCACTCCGGGTCCGGGGTGGTGCAGGTTGGCGGTCGGCGGCACGACGTGGTGCTCCATGGCCAGCGCGCACGCGGCGATCTCGATGGACCCGATCGCGCCGAGCGAGTGGCCCACCATGGACTTGATGGAGCTCATGGGCACCCGGCGGGCGTGTTCGCCGAGGCTCCGCTTGACGGCGGCCGTCTCGTGCCGGTCGTTCTGCCGGGTCCCGGAGCCGTGGGCACTGACGTAGTCGATGTCCGTGGGGTCGGTGCGGGCCTCGTGGAGAGCGACCCGGATCGCCTCGGCCATCTCCGTGCCGTCCGGCCGCAGTCCGGTCATGTGGTACGCGTTGCACCGCGTCGCATAGCCACTGATCTCCGCGTAGATGTGTGCGCCCCGCTCGCGGGCTGCGCCCAGTTCCTCCAGTACGAAGACCGCGCTCCCCTCTCCGAGGACGAACCCGTTGCGGGTGGCGTCGAAGGGGCGGGAGGCGTGCGCGGGGTCGTCGTTGCGCGGGGTGGTGGCCTTGATCGCGTCGAAACAGGCGAGGGTGATCGGGGAGATCGGGGCGTCGGTGGCTCCGGCGACCATGATGTCGGCGGCGCCCTCCCGGATCAGTTCGGCGGCATAACCGACGGCGTCGATGCCCGAGGTGCACCCCGTGGAGATCACCGACGTGGGTCCCTCCGCCCCGACCGCCCAGGCCACCTCGGCGGCGAACGAGCTGGGAACGAAGGCGTCGTACAGGAAGCGGGGCGCGTACGTGTGGTTGACCAGCTCCAGGCGGCCGCCGTCGCTGAGCACCCGGTACTCCTCGTCGAGGCTCATGGTGGCGCCGACCGCGCTGCCGATGGTGACGCCGGTGCGATGCCGTGCCAGCAGCTCCCTGTCCAGGCCGCTGTCGTCGAACGCCTCCCGGGCGGCGACCACGGCGAACTGCGCGGCGCGGTCCATGCGGCGGATCTCCTGCGGGCCGAGGCCGAGCGCCTCGGCGTCGAAGTCGATCTCCGCGGCGACGCGGGACCGGAAGGGGGACGGGTCGAAGGTGCTGACGGCGCGGGTGGCGGTGCGGCCCGCGGTGAGCAGGTCCCAGAACGCCTTGGTGCCGATTCCGCCGGGGGCGAGCACTCCGATGCCGGTGAGGGCCACCCGCCGCCCGCCGTCGGCGGCACGTGCGTGGTCCGAGCGGCCAGTCATGAGGACGCCTGCCAGGAATAGAAGCGGTGCGCCATCGCGTCGGCCGGGGAGCGCCAGGTCGCGGGGTCGTACGCCTCGATGTAGGGCCGCAGGTCGGCGCTGATGCGTTCGAAGCGGGGGTCGGTCTTCGCCTCCTCGATCCGCTGGTCGCCGTCGGCCGCGTCGAAGTCCTGGAGGTGGAAGTAGAGCCCGCGGTAGGAGAAGAGCTGCCGGCGGCGGGTGCCCATCCGGTGCGGCATCTCGGTGGTGTCGAAGTCCCGGAAGAGCCGGCCGACGTCCCCCGCCGACGAGGGGTCCATCCGGGCGACGATCAACGTGCTGTGCATGGTGCCTTCCTTCTTTCGCCGGTGTGTGGCCGGCGTTTCGCCGGTCTTCCGGCCGTTGGCCCGGCCGGTCGCGCGTCGGTCTCTCGTCGGTCGGTCAGCGGGCCGGGCCGAACCAGCGGCCCAGCGCCTCGGCCAGTTCCCCGCGGCTGCCGGGCGACATCCAGGCCACGTATCCGTCGGGCCGGACCAGCACGGCCCGGGCGTCCTGCAACGGGCTGTGCGAGGGGGCTTCGTGCAGGGCGGCCGTGACCACGTCCACCCGGCCGTGCCAGCCGGTCGCGGCGTCGCGCAGTTCCGCGTCGTCGGCCAGGTCGAGGAGCACGCCCCGGGCGGGGTGCAGCAGTTCGGTGCTGCTGGTCTTGCCGTCGGCCGTGATCAGCTCCTGGTGGGGCATGCGCATGCCGAGCAGCGGGTGGTCACCGCTGTCGACGTCGTAGCGGATGTCCAGGCCGGAGACCATGCCGGCCAGGTGCCGGGCCACCTCGTCGTACCGGATCAGTTCGCTGAGCACGTCACGCAGCGGCTGCATCTCGTCACCGCTGAGGAAGAGCATCCCCTGGGCCTGAGTGTTCATCAGCAGCCGCCGCCCGACGGGGTGGCGCTCCTCGTGGTAGGTGTCCAGCAGCCCGTCGAGCGCGCGGCCCGCGACCACGGCCGCCAGCTTCCAGCCGAGGTTCACCGCGTCCTGGATGCTGACGTTCATGCCCTGTCCGCCGGCCGGCAGGTGCACGTGCGCCGAGTCGCCCGCGAGCAGCACCCGGCCGCGCCGGTAGGCGGTCACCTGCCGGGCCGGGTCGCCGAAGGCGCTGACCCACACCGGTTCCGCGTGCGAGATGTCCTGGCCGGTGAGGCGCTGCCACGCGGCGGCGACCTCCTGGTACGGGGGCGCCTCGGTGCGTCGGCGGGCGGGGGCGCCCCGCTCGCAGACATGATGCGGTCGATCCCGTCACCCAGCGGCGCGGACATCACCATCCCGAGCGGCACGGTCTCCCCGATGGGCCGCGGGGTGATCTCGCAGCCGCGGATGTCGGCGAGGAACATCTCCCGGGTGGCGGAGGTGCCGGGGAAGTCGAAGCCGGCCGCCTTGCGCACGGTGCTGCGGCCGCCGTCGCAGCCGACGACGTAACGGGCGGTGAGGCGTTGGGGCCCGTCGGGGCCCTCGGCCTCGACGACCACGTGGTCGCCCTTGTCCGTGAGCGCCCGGACCGTGTGGGACCGCCGCAGATCGGCTCCGAGGCGAAGGGCCCACTCCTCCAGGACCGACTCGGTCTTGGACTGCGGTACGGCCTTGACGCCGTAGTGCGCCCCTTCGAGCACCCCGAAGTCGACCGGACGGCCGCCGAAGTGGCCCTGCGTACTGGTCTCGATGGCGCCGAACGCCGGCAGGATTCCGCGCTGGTCGAAAACCTCCATGGTCCGGGCCGTGAAGCCCAGTCCGCGGGACTCCCCGGTGCGTGCGGGGAGCTGTTCGAGCACCGTGACGTCGACGCCTCCCAGCCGCAGCTCTCCGGCCAGCATCAGACCGGCCGGGCCCGCGCCCACGACAATGACAGATGCATCCATGCGTATCTCCCTGGGACAGGACCGCGGAGCCCGGCACGTAAGCCGTAAAGGCTCTCCTGGGATGTGCTCTGCTGGAGCGAATGCTTCGACAGCAGTGGGGAAGTTACCGAAGAGCTTCTTCGGGGGCCCGGAAAAAGTCAAGCCGTATTTCGCTCGCCCGGTCCCGTGCCGTGCGCCGGAATCGGGGATATCCGGCTCGGAAGACAGGACTGAGGAAGCTACTCATGACTCTCTTCGGAGCGGCCTACAGATATCAACCCGTCAATCGACGAATATCTCAAGGCCCGTCAGAACGGCGTGAGGCCCTGCATGGCCACGCAACAGAAACGTCAGAGGACTTCAAAGAAGTGACCTGCACCACAGCGGCCGCTCGGGCCGGGCGGCGGTCCGAGGTGTTCCCACACTCGCCTGTGATTCCCCTGCACCAGATGAATTTCCGTGCAGCCATAGTCATGACTGCTCAAGATGCATTGCCGCAGCGGAACCGTCCGTCGTTACCTGGCCGCACGCACCGAAGGAGATGACGGAATGCCCGAGAAGACGAACGCCCCGGTCGCCGCAGAATGCCCGGCACCCGCCTGCCAGGAGACCGCGGCGGCCAGGGAGCCCGCCGGAGGCACTCTCGGAAATAACCGGAGCGCCACGAGGGCGAAGCCCTCGCTCTGCGGCTCCTGCGTCGATTCACTGCGCGCGGTCCTTTATGCCCTGCCGCAGCTGCACCTGGAATGCGGCCGCCTCCTCACCGGCGCCACCGCTCCCCTGCGGGAAAGAATCACCGGGGGCGGCCGGGCACCGGGAATTCCGCTCAACACCGCGGCTGTGGAGGCGCGTTCGGCGATGCTCACCACGCTCGCCTCATGGGCCGGCCTCGCGGCGGAGCACGCCGGGCGGCCGGGCCCCGAGCGGACGGTGCCCGCGCTGGCCCAGTGGCTCGCCGGGGAACTGCCCCGGCTCGCGGCGCATCCCGCGGCGGGCGAGTTCTCGAAGGAAGTGCACCGGCTGGCGGCGACGGCCCGCCGGGTCGTCTCGCCGGGGCCCTCGCACCGGGCCACGGTCGGGAGCTGCGTGGAGCCCGGCTGCGGCGGCAAGCTCGTGGCCCTGACGGGAGCGGGCCCCGGCGGGCTGGGCGAGATCCGGTGCGACACGGAAGCGGCCCACTCGTGGAAGGAGTACGAGTGGAGCCTGCTGCGCCGGCGCCTGACGGCCCGCGGCGCGGTCGCGGCGGGCAGGGCGGGGAAGACGGCCCCGACCAGGTGGCTGGCGCCTCAGGACGTGTCCCTGCTGTGGCGCGTCCCCCTCGGCAGCGTCTACCGGCTGGCCGCCGAACACAACTGGCGGCGCGAGCGGCGGGGCGGGCGGGCGTACTACGACGAAAGCGATGTGCGCAGCACGCTCGACGCACGTCCGGCCGCCCGCGAGCGCAGCGGTTCCTGACGGCGGAAGGCGCGGACACAAGGGCCGTCCCGGCGGGTGGGCGCACCCGCGGACGGCACACGAACGCGCTTGACGTCACGGAACACGCCGGCCACGGGGCCGGGGCGTCAGCCGCCGAAGCGGAAACCGACCCCCCGCACCGCGATGACCCACTCACTGGACCCGAGCTTGCCCCTGAGGGAACTGGCGTGCGTGTCGATCGTGCGGGTCAGCCCGCCGGCGAGGCTGCCGCCGCCCGGCTTGACGCCCCAGATCTTCCGCATCAGCTGTTCACGGGTGAAGACCGTGGAGGGCTGGGACGCCAGTGTGTGGAGCAGGTCGAATTCCTTTCGCGTCAGCTTGACCGGCTCATCGTCGAGATACACCTGACGACCCTCACCGTCGATGCGCAACGCCCCGAAGGACATCACCCGGTCACGACGGACACCTGGACTCGCACGCCGCATCACCGCATTGATTCGCGCAATCAGTTCACGGAGCCCATAGGGCTTCACAATACAGTCGTCACTGCCTGCCTGTAGAGAAAGAACTCGGTCGAGCTCCGCGCTCTGCCCCGTAAAGGAAATAATAGGGATATCACTGTTCTGCCGTATCGTTCGGCACACCTCTAACCCGTCGATGTCCGGCAGTTCCAGGTCGAGAAGAATGAGGTCAAATTCTTCGTACGACCGCAATGCACTGGCACCGCTGTCAGCCACTTCCATCTCGTACCCATGCCGCAGCAAGGCCAATCGGAGATCCTCCCCCGATTGCTTGTCGGATTCGGCAAGTAGAACCTGCATCGATCGCCTTCCTATCCAACACATGAGGTGGGACCACAGCAGCAGGTGATGGAATAGATTAACCCGTTTCAGCGGCAATCGATTTTGCCCGGTCCTTACTTTCTGCAACCATTCCCCGTCCCATCATCCGCGCCAGAGGTAAATTAACAAGCAGCCTTGCACTCTTGTCAAGAAGTAATCGGGCGCACGACGGCGGCATATGCCCATATGTGTCGCTAGCGCGGCATCGCAATTTGCAGTGGCGAACAGCGGCCCGTTTGCAGGCGTCGGCGGCAGAGTTTACGCAGCGCGAACACGGCGATGGTTTCACCCCGTACGACCACGGGTATTACGGGGGCGCTTTTCCCCTCCGTCACTCACGGCGGCCCGCGACAGCCGGAGCCGGAATTCCGGGCAGCGGGACGGGGTGGACGGAGGGCGGCGGTCCGGGCGCCCGCGAACGGCTTATGGCGTGCGCAAGGAGCCTCGATAAATGGAACTAAGAATTCCGTAAATTATCGACATGTGGGCACCGCTCCGAGTGCTCCGCGCATCAAGATACTTTGCAGGCGCGTGATCTCGTTGTTATCTCACGCCACCGGGCCCCGGCGCGGAACGCCGGGGCCCGGTGAAGGAGAAGACGTGAAGATCGTGACGGAGCAGGGCAGGTTTCGCCGAGGGGGGCTCTAGACCCCGGTCGACTGGGTGACGTAGGGGCGCTCGGCCCTGGCCGTCCGCAGCGTCGTCGCCCACCAGACGAGCTGGTCCAGCATGGTCTTCGCCGCACGCGCGTGGCCCTCGGGGTCCCGGGCCTCGCCGTGTTCGTCGAACCGCTCCCACGCCAGGTGGAAACTGACGGTGTCGCGGACCGTGACCGCGTGCAGCTCGGCGAAGACCTGCCGCAGGTGCTCCACCGCGCGCAGACCGCCGCTCATGCCGCCGTACGAGACGAAACCTATGGGCTTGGCCTGCCACTGGGTGCGGTGCCAGTCGATCAGGCTCTTCAGGGACGCGGGATAGCTGTGGTTGTACTCCGGCGTCACCACGACGAACGCGTCCGCTGCCTCCATCCGTGCGGCGAGGGCACCGACCGCCTCAAGCATGGGGAGGGAGGCCGTCGGTGACGGACCCTCAGCAGTGAGGCCCGCCTCCGCCGCGTCGATGACCTCGACGTCGAAGTCGGCGTACTGCTCCACCTGCCCGAGGAACCAGCGGGAGACGGTCGGGGCGAACCTGCCCTCCCGGTGGCTGCCGACGAGGACGACCAGGCGCAATGGGGTGTCTGTCATGGGGAGTTCCTTCTTCCTTGCTCACTCTCGGCGGAACCGGTGCGGCCGGTCCCGATGCTCGTGTCCTCCGCGGAATCTCGCGGGTCCGCGGCCGCCCCTGCCGTTCCGGCGCCGGGCGCGCTCTCGTCGCCCTGCGGAGCGGCCGCGGACCGCAGCGGCTCCTCCCGCAGGAAGAAGGCGGCCGCCAGGGCGACGGCGGCCAGCGCGCCGGTGAAGACGAAGACGTGCGAGGCGCCCTGCGCCACCGCGTTCTGGTACGACTCCCTTACCGCGGACGGCAGTTGCTCCAGCGCGTCGCGGTCGAGAGTGCCCGCCCCCTCGGCCGTCGGCGTGCCGCCACCCGGCGCCGGCACGCTCGCCACGGCCCGGGCGAAGAGCGCGCCGCTGACCGGCGACGCCGATGGAACCCCCAAGGGTCCGGGCGAGCGTCGCGACTCCCGAAGCGGCGCCCAGGTCCTCCACCGGCGCGCTCTGCAGGGACACCAGGACCGTCGTCTGCGTCAGCAGGCCCATGCCGACGCCGAGCGCCGCCATGCAGGCCCCGGAGAAGAAGGACCCCGTGCCCCGGTCGGCCGAGGCGATCAGGAACGAACCCGCCGTCAGGAAGCATCCGCCCAGCAGCACGACGACCTTGTACTTGCCGGTCGCGGTGATGAAACGCCCGGCGAAGAGGCCGACGAGCACCATGGCCGCGAACATCGGCAGCAGGGCCAGACCGCTGCCGGTCGCCGAGGAACCCTGCGACGACTGCCCGAAGATCGGCAAGAAGGTCACGGCACTGGTCAGCACCGCGCCGAGGAGCAGCCCGACCAGGGTGATGAGGGAGAAGTTGGCCGTCCTGAACAGCGCGAGCGGCAGCACCGGTTCGGCCGCCCGCCGCTCCACCCGCAGCAGGACCAGGAAGGCGAGCACACCGCAGGCGGCCACGCTCAGCAGCACCGGCGAGGTCCAGGCGTACTCCTTGCCGCCCCAGGTCGTCACCAGGACCAGCGCGGAGACCGCCAGGGCCAGCAGCAGCACGCCCGGGTAGTCCACCCGCGCCCCGGACCTCGCCGTCCTGGGCAGGCGCAGGCCCGAGATCAGCAGCAGGGCCAGCGCGCCGACCGGCACGTTGACGTAGAAGCACCAGCGCCAGCCGAACTGGTCGGTGATCACACCTCCGGCCAGTGGCCCGCTCACCATGGCGAGCCCCATGACCGCGGACATGATGCCCTGGTACTTGCCCTGCTCACGCGGCGGTATGAGGGTGCCGAGCAGCGCCAGCGCGCCGACCATCAGGCCGCCGGCGCCCAGCCCCTGGAGAAGTCGGAAGGCGATGAGCTGGGTCATGTCCCGCGCCATGCCGGAGAGCACGGACCCGAGGACGAACACCACGATCGAGATCATGAAGGTGTTCTTGCGGCCGTACATGTCGCTGAGCTTGCCCCAGACGGGCGTGGTGGCGGCGATGGCCAGCAGATAGACCGTGACCACCCACGACAGCAGGTCGAATCCGCCGAGTTCGCCCACGATCTGCGGCATCGCGGTGCCCACGATCATGCCGTCCAGCGCACCCAGCAGCATGGCCAGCAGCGCCGCCGTGAGGGCGGCGTAGAGCGTGCGGCCCTGCACGGTTAACGCGGCCGGAGCGTCCGTCCCTGTCATCGCTGCCCTCCCACACTCCCGGCGAGACCCCCGGGGGCAGGACTTCCTTACGGACTTCCTTACCGGCAGGTCAGTGAGAGCGAGCGTAGGGGAGATCAACACAGCGAGTCAAGGGAACAACTTGCTGGCAGGTAAGTAACGGGCCGAAGCCGGGACCAGGCCGAACTCCCGTCGTCAGGAGGGCGGGAGGGGGCCGCCCCTCTCTCGCGCCGCCCCCTCCCGCGCCGGTCCCGTCACTACTGCGGCCGGCGTCTGCGCAGCGCCGGGCGGGCCGGGACGGCGTCCGCCAGCCGCTCCGCCAAGCCCGCCGCGGTCGGCGACTCGAAGAGCGTCTGGATGGTCACCTCGGCCTTCAAGAGGGTGCGCACCCTGTTCAGCAGACGGGTGGCGAGCAGCGAGTGCCCGCCGAGTTCGAAGAAGCTGTCGTCGACCCCCACCTCGGGCAGCCCCAGGACGTCGGCGAAAGCCTTGCAGAGGATCTTCTCCCGTTCGGTGCTCGGGGCGGTCCGTGACAGCACCCCGTCGTACGTGGGGACCGGCAGCGCCCGGCGGTCGAGCTTGCCGTTGACGGTCAGCGGCAGCGTCTCGAGGCCGACGAAGGCCGCCGGGACCATGTAGTCGGGGAGCGAGGCGGCAAGGTGCCGTCGCAGCTCCGCGGCCGGGGGCAGCGGGCCCGCGGGCAACGGGGCCAGGTAGGCGACGAGCCGCCGGTCGCCGGGCCGGTCCTCGCGCAGGACGACGGCTGCGGCGCCCACCCGGGGGTGGCGGTTCAGGGCGGATTCGACCTCGCCCAGTTCGATGCGGAAGCCCCGCAGCTTCACCTGGTCGTCGGCGCGGCCGAGGAAGTCGAGGGAACCGTCCGGCAGCCAGCGCACGACATCGCCGGACCGGTACATGCGGGAGCCCGGGGGGCCGAACGGGTCGGCGACGAAGCGCTCGGCGGTCAGATCGGGCCGGTTGAGGTAGCCGCGGGCCAGGCAGGTGCCCGCCAGGTACAGCTCGCCCGCGACGCCGGGCGGCACCGGCTGGAGACGGTGGTCGAGGACGTACGCCCGGGTGTTCCAGATCGGTGGGCCGATGGGCGCGGTGGCCTTGGCGGGCCAGTCGGGCACCCGGTCCGGGAGGGTGTACCCCGTCACCACGTGGGTCTCGGACGGCCCGTAGTGGTTGTGCAGCCGGACGTGCGGGTAGCGGGCGTGGAACCTCCGCACGCCCTCGGTCAGCCGCAGCGCCTCCCCCGCCTGCATGACGTGCCGCAGGGAGTCGAGGGCCAGGCCCTGCTCCATCGCCGCCTCGCAGACCGCGCCGACCACCAGGTCCGGCGCGAAGAGTTCGGCCACGCCCTGCTCGTCCAGCCAGCGGGCGAGTGCGAACGGGTCGAGGCGGGTCTCGTCGTCCGGGACGCACACGGTCTTGCCGTTGAGCACCGCGGAGAGCATCTCGTGTTCCGAGACGTCGAAGCTGATGGCGCTGAACTGCGCCACCCGCGCTCCGGGCCGGGAGGAAATGGCGACGGCGTTCCACGCGAGCAGGTTGCGCAGCGCGACGGCGGTCATCACCACCCCCTTGGGGCGGCCGGTCGACCCCGAGGTGTAGATCACGTAGGAGCTCGTGTCCGGCAGCAAGGGAGTGGTGCGGTCACGGTCGTCGGGGTCGGTGGCCGCCTCGCGGGCCAGCTCCTGTGCCGTGTCCGGGTCGTCCAGCCGCAGGGTGGCGAGCGTGTCCGGCAGCGGGCCGCCCGAACCGTGGGTGACCACCAGCGCCGGCTCGGCGTCGGACAGGATGTAGCGGACGCGCTCGGCCGGATACACGGGGTCGACCGGCAGGTACGCCGCGCCGGTCTTCAGGACGGCCAGGAAGGTGACGATCAGCTCCGCCGAGCGGGGCAGCCGCACCGCGACGTACCGCTCGGGGCCGATGCCCCGGCGGATCATGAGGCGGGCGAGCCGGTTGGCCCGGGCGTTCAGCTCGGCGTAGGTCAGGGAGACGTCGCCCGCCAGCACCGCGAGGGCGTCCGGGGTGCGCGCCACCTGCCGTTCGAAGGCCTCGGGCAGGTGGTCGCCGGGCAGGTCCACCGCGGTGTCGTTCCACTCGGTGAGCACCTGTCGGCGCTCCCCCGCGGTGAACAGGTTCGCGCTGGTGACGGGCAGGTGCGGCCGGGTCACGACCGCGTCGAGCAGGGTCAGCAGGCGGTCGGCGAGGGAGCGCGCGGTCCTCGCGTCGAACATGTCGGTGGCGAACTCCAGGACCCCGTCGATGCCCGCGGCCGCTCCGTCGGCGGAGGACTCGGTGAAGCTGAACAGCAGGTCGAACTTGGACGTGCCGGTCCGGCCCTCCTCGACGGCCACCGAGAGGCCGGGGAGGGTGAAGGCGTCGTACTCGTCGGTGGTCTGCATGACGAGCATGACCTGGAACAGCGGGCTGCGGGACAGCGAGCGGGTCGGGTTGACCGCTTCGACGACCTGCTCGAAGGGCACGGACTGGTGGGCGAAGGCGGCCAGGTCGGTGGCGCGCACGCGGGCGAGCAGCTCCTCGAAGGTGGGGTCGCCGGAGAGGTCGGCGCGCAGCACCAGCGTGTTGGCGAAGAAGCCCACGAGGTCGTGCAGCGTCTCGTCCTGACGCCCGGCCACCGGGGTGCCCAGCGGTATGTCGGTGCCGCCGCCCAGGCGGCTCAGCAGGGCCGAGAGCGCCGCCTGGAGGACCATGAAGACGGTGGTGCCGGTGCGGCGCGCGAGGCGGACGACCGCGGCGTGTGTGCCGGCGCCGACGGTCAGGGGGACGGTGTCGCCCCGGTAGCTGGCGGCCGCGGGCCGGGGCCGGTCGTAGGGCAGGTCGAGTTCCTCGGGAAGGTTCGCCAGTGCGCGGGTCCAGAAGGACAGACCCGCCGCCGTGCCCTCCGACTCGGGGGTGTTCCGCGCGCGCTGCCACAGGGCGTAGTCCGCGTACTGCACCGGCAGTTCGGGCCACCGCGGTGCCGTGCCCGCACATCTGGCCTCGTACGCCGCGGCCAGGTCGCGGGCGAGCGGTGCGGTGGACCAGCCGTCGGTGGTGATGTGGTGCATCACCAGCAGCAGGACGTGTTCGTCGGGGGCGACCCGGAACAGCTCGGTGCGCAGCGGCAGGTCACGGGTCAGGTCGAAGGGGCGCAGCGACGCGGTGCGCAGCGCGGTCTCGAGTTCCTCGCCCGCGGCCTCGGTGACGGTGAACGAGGGGCGCGCCGCCGCACCGTCCAGCACCAGCTGGTACGGGGTGCCCTCGTGTTCGGGGAAGACCGTCCGCAGGCTCTCGTGACGCGTCACCACGTCCTCCAGGGCCGCCCGCAGCGCCGCCACGTCCAGCGGTCCGGAGAGCCGCATCGCCAGGGGGATGCTGTAGGTCGCCGAGGGGCCTTCCAGCCGGGACAGGAACCAGAGCCGCTGCTGGGCGAAGGACAGCGGGACGCGTGCCGGGCGCTCCTGCCGCGTCGGTCCCGTCCGGTCCGGCGTCCGCTCCGGTGTGGACCGCTCCAGCCACGTGGCCAGGGCGGCCGGGGTCGGCGACTCGAACAGCACGCGGACGGGCAGCTCCGCCCCGAGTTCCGCGCGCAGCCGGTTGGCCAGCCGGGTCGCCAGCAGCGAGTTGCCGCCCAGGGCGAAGAAGTCGTCGTCCGCCCCGGCCTCGGGAACGCCCAGGATGTCGGCGAACGCCGCGCACAGCGCCCTCTCGTGGGCGGTGGCGGGTGCCCGGCCGGTGCCTGCCGCGTACCGCGGGGCCGGCAGCGCGCGTTTGTCCAGCTTGCCGTTGAGGGTCAGCGGCAGCCCGGGGAGCACCACCACCGCCGCGGGCACCATGTATCCGGGCAGCCGTTCGGCGGTGAACTCGCGTACCTCGGCGGCCAACGCGGCCGCGTCCGGCGCCGGGCCGGGAGCCGTGGCGGGCACGGCGTAGGCGACCAGCCTTCTGTCGCCCGGGGCGTCCTCGCGGACGATCACCGCCGCCTGGTGCAGCCGCGGGTGTTCGGCCACCACCGCGGCCACCTCGCCCGGCTCGACGCGGAAGCCACGGATCTGCACCTGCTCGTCCGAGCGGCCGAGGAACTCCAGGTTGCCGTCGGCCCGCCATCTGACCAGGTCCCCGGTGCGGTACATCCGCTCACCGGCGGCACCGAACGGGCAGGCCACGAAGCGCTCCGCGGTCAGCGCGGGCCGCCCGAGGTAGCCCCGGGCCACGCCCGCGCCGGCCACGTACAGCTCGCCGACGACGCCGACCGGCACGGGGCGCAGGCCGTCGTCGAGCACATAGACGCGCGCGTTGGTGATCGGGGCGCCGATCGGCACGGTGCCGGAGGCCGAGCCGGGGCGGCAGCGCCACGACGTGGCGTCCACCGTCGTCTCGGTGGGGCCGTAGGTGTTGAACATCAGCCGCCCGGCCGACCAGCGCTCCACCACCTCGGGCGGGCACGCCTCGCCGCCCACCTCCAGGACGACGTCGGTGGGGATCGAGGCGTCCGGCATCGTCGCCAGGGCCGCGGGAGGCAGCGTCGCGTGGGTCACGCCCTGGTCGGTCAGGAACGCGGCCAGTTCCGCGCCGAGCCGGCGGTCCTCGTCGACGATCACCAGGGTCGCTCCCGACAGCAGGGCCAGCGTCCACTCCGAGCAGAAGTTGTCGAAGCCCAGCGACGCGAACTGCGCGACCCGGTGGCCCTCCGCCACCCCGAACCTGGCGTGGCTGGCGGACAGGTTGGCGAAGGCCGCGTGCGGGACGACCACGCCCTTGGGGCGCCCTGGTGGAGCCGGAGGTGTAGATGACGTACGCCGCGTGCTGCCCGCGGGGCGGCGTCGGCCGGCCCGCGGGCCGGTCCTCGCGCGCGTCCGGCGGTTCGGGGCGCGTCCAGCACGAGCAGCGGTACGTCGCGGCCCGGCGGCACGGCCGGTGCGCAGCGCCGCCTCGTGAGCAGGCACACGGGCCGGGCGTCGTCGAGGGTGTGGGCGACGCGCTCGGCGGGGTAGTGCGGATCGACCGGCAGGTAGGCGCCGCCCGCCTTGAGCACCGCCAGGATCGCCACGATCAGCTCGGGGGCGCGCTCCATGAACACCGCGACCACCGACTCCGGTCCCACGCCGTGCTCCGTCACCAGCCGCCACGCCAGCCGCGTGGCCCGCGCGTCCAGCTCGCCGTACGTCAGTTGATCGCCGCCTGCGACGACGGCGACGGCGTCCGGGGTCCGGGCCGCCTGCGCCTCGAACAGTTCCGGGACGGTGGCCTCCGGCACAGTGCGCCCGGTGTCGTTCCACTCCTCCAGCACGCGGTGCCGCTCGGCCGCGTCGACCAGGTCCAGCGCACTCACGCGGGAGCGTGGGTCCGCGGCCATGGTGTGCAGCACCCTCAGCAGTCCGTCCGCGAGACGCCCCGCGGCCTCCGGCTCGAACAGGTCGGCGGTCACGATGAGCTGACCGTGCAGCCCGGCAGGCGCGCCCCGGGGTTCGGTGCGCTCCTCCAGGCCCACTTCCACGTCGTACGCGGTCGCCGGTTCGCCCGTCGTGAGGGGGCTCACCCGCACGCCGGGCAGTTCCAGGAGCCCGGCCGCGGAGGCGGCCGTGCCGCCCAGGGTGAGCGCCGCCTGGAACAGGGGGTGGACGGCCGGGTGGTGATCCTCGGCCAGCTCCGCCACCAGGTGGGCGAAGGGCACGTCCTGGTGGGGCGCAGCGCGGCGTTCCGCCTCCCGCACCCGCTCCAGCACCTGGGCGGTGGTGGGATCTCCGGACAGGTCGATCCGTGTCACCGGGGAGTGCGCATCCCGGTCGGCGGCCCGGTGCGCCGCTCGCCGGTGTGAGCGCTCACCACCGATCCGACGGGTATGTCCTCGCCGGCGCCCAGCCGGAACAGCAGTACCGCCAGCCCGGCCCGCAGCACCGCGCCCAGGGGCACCCCGTGCGCCGCGGCCAGCGCCGTCAGGTCACGGTGCAGGGACGCGGGCACCGTCACGTCGGCCGCCGTGCCCCCGGTGCGAGGCCGCCGCGGGGCGCGGCCGGTCCACCGGCAGCCGCAGTTCCTCCGGCACGCCGGCCAAGGCCTCGCGCCAGTAGGTGAGGTGCGGCTCCCACGGCCTGTCCGGGTCCGGTCCGTCCGCGGAGCCTGCCGGGCCGGGTGTCCGGTCCGTGTTCTCGGCGGACGGTTCCTCCCAGGCCGGGGGCCGCCCCTGGTGACGGCGCCGCGCACGCCGCCGACAGGTCGCGGATCAGCGGCGCGGCCGACCAGCCGTCCGCCGCGACCGGGTGGACGGCCAGCGTCAGCACCTGCTCGTCCGGCCCCGTGGCTGTCAGCCAGGCCCGCACCGGGATCTGTGAGCGGAGGTCGAAGTCATGGCCGTGCGCCGGAGGCGACTCGACCAGGTGCAGTTCGAAGGGGGTCCCGTCGGCCGGGAGGACTCGTCGCAACGGCGCCCCGTCAGCGCCGGGAAACACCGTGCGCAGCCTCTCGTGACGGCTGATGACATCCCTCAGCGCCGCCTCCAGCGCCTTGTCGTCCACCTCTCCGGAGAGTGTCCAGGCCATCGTCAGGGAGTTCCGCGCACCCGGTCCGTCCGCCGCTGCGCCGGCCATGAGCCGACGCTGTGCGTAGGACGGCGGAAGGTCTCCCGGAACCGGCTGATCCACCGTGTCTGGCCGTGCGCTGAACATGTCTGCTCCCATCGGTGAAACTCACGCATTTGATTCCGGGCCCGGGCCACGCGGTGCCCGTTGAAGACTTCTGCCGCGCCCTTCGGGGCTCAGGGCTGCCGCAGGCGGGCGACGAGATCCGCCTCGACGTCGGCCGTGAAGACGCGGACGAGAGGCACGAAGACGATCAGTGAAGCGACCGCGAAGACGGCCAGCGCCGTCGGTGCCGAGAACTGTTCCGCCAGCACACCGGCGACTCCGGCGCCCACCGGGACCGCGCCGAAGGCGAACAGCCGGAACACGGCGCCGAAGCGGCCCATCATCTCCATGGGGACGAACGTCTGCATGACGGTGCGGACGTTGACCGTCCACAAGGTGCCGCCCATGCCGCCGAGGAAGGTGACGCAGCCCGCGACCCACACGTTGGTCGTCACCGCGGGGCCGGCGACGAGCACACTGGTCAGGAAGACGTCGAGGATCATCACCCGGCGGCGGCCGAACAGCCGGTTGAACCAGCCCACGACCAGCGCGCCGACGATGCCGCCCACGCCGAGCGCGCCGACCAGCAGGCCGTAATCGGCGGCGCTCAGGCCCATGGGCCCGGTCGCGTACAGCGGCATGACGGCGTACCAGGCTCCCCAGCAGGAGCCCAGCACCGCCACGGCGAGCGCCAGCACCCGCAACAGGTGCTGCTCCCAGAGGAACCGCAGGCCCTCGCTGATCTGGGCGTGCACGGGCGGGGTCGCCTCGTCCTCGGTGACCGCCACCCGGAACCGGCCGACCAGGAACACCAGGACCACCGCGGTCAGCGTGTAGCCGACGAACGTGGCGCCCATCGCGAACGACGCGCCCACGCCGACCAGCAGGCCGCCGACGAACGGGCCCGCGAACTCCTGGCAGACGGTTTCGGCGCCCGCCACCCACGCGTTCACCCGCTCCCGGCCCGACGCCGCGATGACGTCCGGCACGAGCGCCGCCGCGGACGTCATGGCGAGCACCTCGGCGACGCCCAGGACGGCACCGCAGGCGTAGATGACCGGCAGGCTCAACGCGTCGGAGGCGGCCAGCGCGAGCAGGCCGCCGACGAGCGGTGATCTGAATCCCGTTGGCCACCCACACCAGCTTGCGCCGGTCGTAGCGGTCCACCAGGACGCCGACGTGCAGCGCCGTGAGCAGCCACGGCAGCGACAGCGCCAGCATTACGCCCGACACGAGCGCCGGAGAGTCCGTCAGCGAGGTCGCCACCAGCGGGAGGGCGATCTTCATGACCCCGTCCGCCAGGTTGGTGAGGGCGGTGAACCCCACCAGCACCACGGTGTTGCGCCCGCTCACCTCGCTCGCGGCCGCCTTCTCCGCCGGTTCGGCCGCGAGGTCCTCGGCCGGGTTGCTGGTCATGGGCGTCCCGCTCCCGCCGGCACCGTCGGGGCCATCCAGCTCAGGAGGTCGTC
Source organism: Streptomyces huasconensis (assembly GCA_004010275.1). Lineage (GTDB taxonomy): Bacteria > Actinomycetota > Actinomycetes > Streptomycetales > Streptomycetaceae > Streptomyces > Streptomyces huasconensis. The sequence continues at coordinate 18,695 of RBWT01000008.1, read as the reverse complement.
CAGCGCCCGGTAGAAGCCCTCGATCTCCGTGACGTCGTTGTACACGTACGCCGAGACACGCAGGACTTCACCGCCTGCCAGCTCCGTGACCAGGGGCTGTGCGCACATGTGGCCGCTGCGCACCATGTAGCCGTGGGAGTCGCTGAGCAGGCGGGCGACCTCTCCGGCGGGGACGCCGTCCGCCAGCCGCAGGGTCGCGAGGGGGATGCGGTCCTTCGTGTCCGGGGGGCCGATCAGACTCACCCCCGGACGGTCGAGCGCTCCGTCGACCAGGGCCGTGCAGAGTTCCTGCGCGTGCTCGTGGCGGCGGCCGGCGTCCAGCCCCTCGAGGTAGTGGATGGCCGCCGCGCTGCCGATGATCGAGGCGATGGCCGGAGTTCCGGCCTCGAACTTGAACGGGATGCGCCGGTCGACGCTGCCGTCGACGTCGACCCAGTCGACCATGCCGCCGCCGACGCTCGACGGCCGCAGCCCCGCGAGGAGTTCGCTGCGGCCGAAGAGGCAGCCGACGCCGGTGGGCCCGAGCATCTTGTGCATCGAGAACGCCATGAAGTCGACGTTCAGCTTGTGTACGTTGACGCTCTCGTGCGGCAGGGACTGCGCGGCGTCCAGGACGATGACGGCGTCGCAGGCGGCGCGGACCTCGGCGATGAGCTCCTCCACCGGGTGGATGACCCCGGTGACGTTGGAGCAGTGGGTGAGCGCCACCACCTGGGGGCGGCCCCGCAGAAGCTGCCTGAAGTGGTCGCGGTCGAGGCGGCCGTAGCCGTCCACCCGGGTGAGGTCGAGGCGGCCCGCCCTGCGCCAGGGCAGTATCTGGGAGTGGTGCGCGTCCAGGCAGCCGACGATGTAGGCGTCCGGGGGCAGGTCGAGGCCACCGGCGACGAGGTTGACGGCCTCGGTGGTGTTGCGCAGCAGGACGACCTCGTTCGCGGCCGCGCCGATGTACCGGGCCAGCACGGTGCGGGATGCCTCGTACGCGTCCGAGGCCTCTTCGGAGAGCCGGTGCTTGCCGCGGTGGATGTTGGCGCCGTTGGTCTCGTAGTACTCGGTGATGGCGTCGATGACGGGGCGCGGCTTGAGGGTCGTCGCCCCGTTGTCCAGATAGGAGATCGTCTGGCCGTCGATCTCTCGTCGCAGCGCCGGGAAGTCGTCTCGGGGGGCACTCTGAACGGTCATCACACAGCCTCTGCGGAGATGTGGGAGACACATGGCTGGAATTTCCCGCTGCGTTCGGCGGAAATGTAGTCCACGGCCTCCAGGCGGACGTGCTGGGGCGAGAGGGTCTCGGCCAGGCGGGCTTCGAGGGCCGCGACGTCGTCGGGCCGTGCCGCGGCGTTGGGGATGTACCGGAAGGTGCACACGCCCGTCCGGTCCTGCTCGAACTTGTAGATGTCCAGCCAGGGCGCCGTGCCGACCGCGGCGTCCACGGCCGCGGGTGTGACGACGCGGCCGTCCGGCAGCCGGACCATGTGCGTGGCCCGGCCCTCGACCCGCACCACCGGCAGCTCGCTGCCGCACGCGCAGGCCTCCCCCACCGGGGTGAAGTAGTCCCCGGTGGCATACCGGACGCGCGGGATCAGGCCGTCGTCGATGGTGGTGACGTACAGCTCGCCCATGCGGCCGTTCTCGACGGGCTTGCCCCCCTCGACGAACTCGACGTAGAAGTCCTTGTCGTTGATGTGGCGTTGCCCGTGATCGCACTCGAAGCCGAGGTAGCCCAGCTCGGACATGCCGATCATGTCGCCGATCGGGGCGTCCGGCCCCATGAACGCCTCGATCTGGCGCCGCGCCACCCGCGTCATGAGGGTGTATCCGCACACCGTGTGCAGGTGCCGGGGGGAGGTGATCTTCCGGTCGAGGCGCCGTGCCCACCTGGTGAGGAAGGCGAAGTGCGTCGGGTCCACCACCAGCAGATCGGGCTGGTAGCTCTCGATCTCGTCGAGGGCCTTGACGATCTGCCACTCCGGTGTCGCCAGGAGGTCGTGGGCGACGGTCAGCACCAGGGTGCCGTCCGGCAGAATCCGGTCCTCCATGGTGGAAAAGCCCGTGGCGCACTCGACGTCCGAGCAGTTCGGCGGCGCGAACCGGCAGATCCTGGGCCGGCTGCCCGGGCGCCACAGCGCGTCGAACCGGCGGTTGACCCCGAGGGCGGTCGCCTGCCGCCGCGCCAGGTCGTAGGACATGATGGCGCTGTTGAGACGGTCGCCGGAGGTCCCCGAACTCTGGAACCGCATCACGTTCGGCGAGTTGAGGGTGTACCCCCGGGCCAGTACGCCGGCGGGGTAGTTGCGCCGGTAGTGCACCTTCGAGGTCGGCGGGATGCGCCGGAAGTCGTCGGGGTCACGGATGTCCTCGGGCCGCAGGCCGCTTGCTTCCATGTGCTTGCGGAAGAAGACGGTGTTGTCGAACGCGTAGGTGATCTCCTCGCGTACCGCCTCGAACGTCGCTGCGTCGCTCATGCCATGGCCACCAGCACCGACCGGGCCCCGCCGTAGGGCCTCCTGCCGTGTGCGAACTGTTCGTTGTCGACGATCACGACGTCACCCGCCTGCCAGGGGAATGCGATCTCTTCCGCGTCGTAGGCGGCCCGGATGTGCGCCAGGTCGGCCGGGTCCAGCGGGCTGCCGTCGCCGTACAGGGCGTTGCGCGGCAGTTCGTCCTCGGAGAAGCTCTCGCGCAGCTCGCGCTCGACGCTGTCCGGCAGCGAGCTGACGTGGAACAGGTGGGCCTGGTTGAACCAGACCTTGCTGCCCGATGCCCGTGCCTCCACGGTCGCCTGCACCACGTGCCGGGTGCGCAGCCTCTCGCCGCCCAGCCACTCCGCCTGGATGCCGTGCCGCTCGCAGTACGCGGAGACCTCGTCCCGGTCCTCGGTCTGGAACGCCTCCTGCCAGCTGAGGTCGAGCCCGAGACCGAAGTTGCGCACGTACATCACGCCGTCCCGTTCGAAGCGCTCGCGCGTCGCGGCCGGCACCCTGTCGTGGACGCGGGCGCTGTCGGCCAGCGGCGTCTCACCGCCCTCGGCCGCCGGGACCAGGCAGGTGAGGAACAGCGTGTCCGGCCACGAGGCGGTGTACGACATCTCGTTGTGCAGCGGAATCGTCTGGTCCGGCGGGTACTCCGTCGAGGTGAAGACGTTGTTGCCGACGCGCGTCCGCGGGGTGGAGCGGTTGTCGTAGTCGCGCAGCTCGCCGGAGAAGGCGGTGGCGAGTTCGCCGAGTCCCTGGGCGTCCAGCGGACTGAAGCCGCGCAGCAGGACCGCGCCGTGCTCGGCGCGCAGGACCGCCAGCTGCCGGCCCGAACCGGCCAGCCACTCCCGGGCGTCGAGGCCGGCGACGGTCGGTGTGCACGCCACCGCCCGTGTCCCCTCGGTCAGCGGGGTCACCCGGACCAGTTCCCCGCCGCTGACCGAGATCGACTTCCGGGCGCGGCCGAAACGCTTCATCGTGCCTGTCTCGGGGGTCAACACTCTTCTCCAGTCCTCTTCGCAAGCAGCTCATCGATGAATTCGGCCAGCTCCGACACCACGGGGCGCTCGAAGAGGTTGCGCAGCTTCACGCTCACCTTGAACTCCTCGCGCAGCCGGGCGATCAGCTGGGTCGCCAGCAGCGAGTGCCCGCCGACCTCGAAGAAGTCCGCGTCGGCGCCCACCTCGTTCAGCAGCAGGAGCTGGGCGACGATGTCGGCGACCTTCTTCTCGGTCGGGGTCTGCGGCGCCACGCTCGACACGGGGCCCGCGCTGTAGGCGCCTGGTGTGGGCAGCATCGCCGCGTTGATCTTCCCGGTGCTGGTCAGCGGGAAGGCGTCCAGTGCCACGAACTGCGAGGGGATCATGAACTCCGGCAGGCTCTCCGCCAGGAACGGCCGTATCCACTCCGCGGACCCGCGGCTGCCCTCGGCGTCGGTGAGGTAGCCCACGAGGTGCATGGCCGTGCTCTCGCCGGTCACCACGACCAGGCTGCCCGTGACCCGCGGATGACGGCGCATGACCGCCTCCACCTCGCCGAGTTCGACCCGGAACCCGCGCACCTTGATCTGCCGGTCGACGCGTCCGAGGAATTCGAGACCGAGGTCGGGGAGCAGGCGCACCTTGTCCCCGGAGCGGTACATCCGAGCCCCCGGGACCTCGCTGAACGGGTCCTCGACGAAACGATCCTGCTGGTCCGCCGTCCCGGCGAGGTAGCCCTGGGACACCGAGGTCCCGCCGATCCACAGCTCTCCCGGTACGCCGAGAGGCAGCGGTCTGCGCTGCGGGTCCAGGACATAGGCGCGGGCGTGGCGCATGGGCCGGCCGAGCGGCACGGTGGAGGTCAGCGACGCCAGGTCGGCGGAGGTCACCTGCGCGCAGAGCACGCCGACGGTGGTCTCGCTCGGACCGTAGTGGTTGTACAGCTCGCAGTCGCCGAGGAAGCTCCGCAGCAGGTTGTACGTGCCCCAGCCGAGCGGCTCGCCGCCCAGCACCAGGGCCTTGCGCGGCATGAGGCGCTCGGGGGCCTCGGCCACCGAGAGGACGGCCTCCAGGTGCGTCGGCGTGATCTTGATGAGGTCGTAGCTCTCCTCGGTGAGGAGTTCCGCGAGTGCCTGCGCGTCGGCGGAGACGTGGGGAGCGACGACCCTGAGCGTGCCGCCGGTCATGAGCGGGGGGTACAGCGCGGTGTTGCCCAGGTCGGTGCCGAGGGAGCTGAGGGCGACGGAGTCGATCGCGCCGGTGAGGCCGAGCCGGTCCAGGACACCGTCGAGGTAGGCCGCGAGCTGCCCGTGGCCGACGAGGACCCCCTTGGGCAGGCCGGTGGAGCCCGAGGTGAACAGCACGTAGGCGGGAGAGTCGTCCGTCGTCACCGTGTCGGGGCGCTCGTCGCTGCGGTGCGCGCAGACCGACAGCTCCGGGTCGAGCAGGACGACGTCGCAGTCCGCGGGGAGGTCCGACGACGTCTCGGCCGTCGCGACCACGTGCCGGAAGCCCACGGCTTCCGCGATGGCGGAGCGGCGCTTGGGCGGCAGGTTCGGGTCCACGGGTACGTGGGCGGCGCCGGCCTTGGCGATCGCGAGCATCGCCACGAGAGCCACGTCGGAGCGCTCCATGCACAGGCCGACGAAGTCGCCGCCGGACACGCCGCGTTCGGCCAGCTCGTGGGCGAGGCGGTTGGCGGACCGGTCGAGTTCGCGGTAGCTCCAGGCACGGGTGCCGGTCCTGAGCGCTGTGGCGTCGGGGGTGCGCCGCGCGGTCTGTTCGACCTGCCGGTGCCAGTGCGCCGGCGGGGTGGCCGGCGGCCGCGTGGTGTGGGTGGCCTCGATGAGCGCCCGGGAGGCGTCCGCGTCGAGCATGGCCGCCGAGGAGACGGCGGCGGACCGGTCACCGCCCAGGGCCTCCAAGGTGGCACGCAGGCAGGTCAGCAACGCCTCGGCGCCGCCCTCCGCCATCCCGCCCCTCTGGTGGCGCAGCGTGAGGCGGATCTCCTCGCCCGTCCCCTGCGCGTGGAGGCCGACCTTGTGGGTGTCGTCGGCCGGTTCTGTCCACAGGTCGCGGAAGGCCGGCGCGCCCTGCGCGTCGAAGCCCGCGGTGTCGCTGAAGGTGAAGCCCGGCAGGACCGCGGCGTACTGCCGAGGCGCCTCCGCGGAACCCTCCTGCGGCCGCTCGGCCGCGGCGATCTCCTGGTCCACCGCGTGCAGCAGGTCGTCGAACGTCGTCGTGCCGGTGACGGCGGCGAAGACCGGCACCGGGCTCTCGAAGCGCCCGATGGCCGTGGCCAGTTCCTGGAACGTGCGGCGCGGGAGCGTCGCGTCGACCGCGAGGTCCTCCGGCCGTCCGGTGGCGTGCCAGAGGGCCGCGAGCCAGCCGGTCAGCAGGACGCTGCGCAGCCCGCCGTCACACGCGGCGCCGCGGTCGCGCAGCTCCCGGGCGAGGTGTGCCGGTACCGTCCACTCCAGGCTGTCGTGGCCGGTACCGGCCGCGCGCAGCTCCAGGGGGAGGTGGAGGGGAGGCAGCGCGGCCACGTGGGCCTGACGCTCGGCCGCGCGCTCCTTGTCCGCCCTGGTGGGTACCGCCTCCTCGAACTGCCACTGGGCGTAGTCGGCGTACTGGGCCACGTCCTCGCGGCTCCACGGCGTACCGTCCCGCCGTGCGGCGCAGGCCTGTTGCAGGTCGCGGAAGAAGACCTCGACGGAGGCCGTGTCCATGCTCATGCGCGGCGCCGACAGGATGAGCGTCCGGTGACCGTCGGTGTGGCCGAAGAGAATGAGGTGGAGCGTCGCTTCCTCGGGGTCGGCGTGCCGGGCCGCGCGGACGGCCGCGGCCAGGGCGGTGCTCATCGCCGGAGCTCTCCGAGACGCGGACGCGCGGGTCGTCCTCGATCACCATCAGCACCGTGCTGTGCTCACCGAGGACCTTGCGGTAATCGGTGCGCAGGATCTCGTGTGCCGCCGCCACGTCACGGGCGGCTTCTTCGAGGGACTCGCGGTCGAGCGGCTCCGTGAGGCGCACGCCGGCCACCAACCGGCCCGTCAGCCCGGCGGAGTCGGGGCCGAGGAGGTGCTCCTGCTGCCTGGAGAGGCGGAAGCCCTCCCAGGATTCCGACATCAGTTCTGTTCCGGATCGATCCACAGCTCTTCTCCCGTGATCTTGTTCCAGGTGTTGATTGCGTCGGGGCCGAGGTATTCGGCCGCCACCTTCCAGAACCCCGCGAATTCGGTCGGCATATCGAGCACGGTGTGACCGACCTGCGTCGGCATGTGCGCCAGGACGTCACCCAGCTTCATGCGCAAAATGTCCAGGAATTGCTCCCGGTCCAGCGGAATGTCCTCGCCGGTTCGCCGGTCCTTGAGCTCAGGGACGCCGTTCGGCCGCATCACTTTGCGGAAGCTCTTGCCGAGCGACGCGTAACTCATGACCGAGAAATTGAAGATGACCTGCTCGACCTCGTGCCCCACGACCGCCCGGACCTCGGCGCGCTTGATGTCGGGAATGGTCTCGACGTCGTCGTTGTGCAGACCTTCCGTTCCATAGGCGCCATGGAACAGCCCGGCCATGCAGATCTTCTCGGGCGCCTTCATGTCCTGGAGGATTTCGCAGGCCCGGAACATGTGATCCACCAGTGTCACGTCCTGGTGGGCGACCTTGTGCATGCCCAGCCGCATGAGATCGCCCCGGTACGCCTCGACGTCAATCATTCGCCACTCCCTTCTCGTCCGTCTGCCGATGCGGTGCTCACAGCGAGTTCGTCGCTGCCACGGCCAGCGGGGTGCTGTCCCTGCTGACGAGGAATTCCGGCCGCTTCAAGTCCTTCGGGGCATTGCTGACGGCGTTGTAGGTCACGAGGAGCAGCGCCCGGCGATCGTCGGAGAGGTTGTTGGACGACGAATGGACGATCGTCGGGTGGAAGGCGTAGAGCGAACCGGTGGGCCCCATGGCGTGCTCCGTGCCCAGCTCCCGCGCGAGGGACTCCGCGATCTCGTCGGGGACGGTGTACTCCAGGTCCGCCGAGACGTGCTTGTGCCAGTCGCCGCCGGCCCCGTTCGGCTCCTTGTCGAGCAGCCCGAGGTGCTGGCTGCGCGGAATGACGCACAGCGGACCGTTCTTCTCGTGGACCTCGTCGAGGTGGACCGCGATGTTGACCGCCTTGTCGGAGGCCATGCCGTCCTCGCGATACCAGAAGGCGTAATCCTGGTGCCAGGGCCATGCGGCGCCTTCCCGCGGCTGCTTCATGTTGACCTTGAACTGGTAGACGTAGGCCGGTTCGCCGAGGAGTTCCTCGGCCAGGCCCAGCAACATGGGCAACCGGACGAGCCGGCGGCAAAGGTCGTCGAACAGATGACACCCGTGGATGGCCCGTACGGTCCGGGTGCCCTCCTCGTACACGACCTCGGGCCGGTCCTGAGCGCTCAGGTCGTCGATCCGGGCCCGTACGCGGTCGATCAGGGCCTCGGCCAGTACGTGCGGCGAGAGGAACCAGCCGTCCCTTTCGTACTGGCTGCGGATATCGCTCTGATATTCCACTGAGTTGGTCACGGCGCCTTCTGTCTCTCGGGTGCGGATTCCGCCGTCGTCCGGATCTGCACCGGCCTCCTCCGCACCGCCGTGAGAGAACGGGGCGAGTTCATCGAGGCCAGCGGCAGCTCCGGCTGCGTCGCGGCCGTCCGCAGGAGCAGGACGAATTTCCGGGCGAGGCTCTGCATCGTGGAATGCTCGAAGAGGTCGGTGCTGTACAGCAGTTCTCCGGCAACTCCTCGGCAGTCGCCTTCCGGGGACTTCGACTCGGTGAGACCGAGCCACATGTCGAAACGGACGATGGGGAAGTCGACGGGGTGTTCCGTGCACTCCACTCCGGGCAGCCGGAGCGTGTCGCCCTTCTCGGTCACCATGAGCATGACCTGGAAGAGTGCCTGCCGGCCGAGTGAGCGGTGCGGGTTGAGCTCCTCCACCAGGCGGTCGAACGGCACGTCCTGGTGGCTGATGGCCCCCAGCGCCCTGTCGCGGACCCGGGACAGCAGTTCCTCGAAGGTGGGATCACCCGCGGTGTCGACACGCATCACCAGGGTGTTGATGAAGAAGCCGACCAGGTCGTCGAGCGCCTCGTCGGAGCGGCCGACCGTGGGGGTGGCGATCGGAATGTCGTGACCGGCCCCGAGGCGCGTCAGCAGGGCCGCGAACGCGGCCTGGAAGACCATGAAGAGGCTCGTCCCGGTCCGCTTGGCGAGCGCGGTCAGCGATCGGTGCAACTCCGCGTCCAGGGCGAACGGCACCAGGACGCCCTGGCGCGAACTCACCTCGGGGCGGGGCTTGTCGTTCGGCAGGGCGATCTCCTCGGGGATGCCCGCGAGCGCCTCCCGCCAGTACCGCAGCTGCCGGCTGAGCAGGCTCTGCGGGTCGTCGGCGTCGCCGAGCACCTCGCGCTGCCAGTCCGCGAAGTCGACGTACTGCACGGAGAGGGGTTCCCAGCCGGGCTCCCGGCCCTCCAGCCGCGCGCGGTAGGACGTCGACAGGTCACGGAAGAGCGGCTCCAGGGACCATCCGTCGGTCGCGATGTGGTGCATCACGAGCAGCAGCACCTGGTCATCGGGCCCCAGCTCGAACAAGGACACCCGCAGCGGCAGATCCGTGGCCAGGTCGAATCCCCGGGTCGCCTCGGCCTTCAGCAGCCGCGCCAGGTCCGCCTCCGCCACCGGCGTCACCACGTTCAGCGGGATCTCGAACTCGTCCGGCTCCAGGACGCGCTGCCAGGGGACGCCGCCTCGGTCGACGAACACCGTGCGCAGGGTGCTCTGGCGCAGCACCGTGTCCCGCAGGGCCGAGCCGAGCGCCGTCCGGTCCACAGGCCCGCGCATCCGCACCGCGACGGGCAGGTTCCAGGTGCCGCTGGCGTCCTCGAGCTGATTCAGGAACCACAGCCGCTGCTGTGTCAGAGATGACTGGATCACACGAGTTCTCCCTCCAGAAGCAGCCCGTGGGAACGGCTGCGCACGGGGTGTGGGCCGACCGGCCCGGGCGTTCAGGGCCGACGACGAGCATTGAGGTGCCCTGCGCGGGGCGCGCGGGGACTCGGGACGGCACGACCGCAGCGCGTCGCGAGGCGGAGCCGCCCACGCCGGTGACCGGCCGCGCCGAGTCAAGGGCGGGCAGGCAGGCGGGCAGGCGTGGACGGCACGTCGACGACGTCGACTGGTCTATGGGTCGACGGGTCTATGGGTCGACTGGTCCATGGCTCGGCTGGTCTTGGCCGACTGGTCCATGGGTCGACCGGTCTCTGACGGATCAAAGCGCTGAGCCGAAGCGGCAGGGCCTCAGCGGCTCAGGAGCGCGCGGGCCGGCCTCAGGGCTCCGTCGGCTCAGGACTTCGCGGCGCCGTGGCCGACGGGGGCCTCATGGCGCACCTTGTTCTACACACAAAGGGAAACGAACAAATCGGTGGTCGAATCCGATGGTCCGCCGTTCCTTTAATGCATCGACATCAGCTACAGCAGATATGCAGGAACCCCGCATCGCTTTCCCCCGCTCACTTCCTGGCGACTGCGTCAGTCTCGCGGCCACCCGCCGGGAGGCGCAAGACCTGTTGGGTAAAAGGATCTCCTGTAAATGGATCACCGCACGGCCACACGCGAAGGAAACAACGCGCGACCAGCTAGAACGTTGCTCAAAATGACGGGCCGGGAGACCGGCCGGGTGATCTTGTCAACACCACGGACCCTAAGTGGATCTTTACCCCGTCGCGGTGCAATTGGGGCAAGAAAGACGGCGAGAGGGGCGGGCGATAAACGGAATGCAATTCTTCGGTCAGCGTTGACCGGGCGGAAAAGTCCGTTTTATGCGGGCGGTACGCCTGATGGCCCACGGCTGGGCAGCCGTGGGCATCAGAGGGGGCAAGGAAGGGCGATTACCGCCCCGCGGCGGCGAGTTGCTTGAGGTCGACCACGTCGCCCTTGGACGGTGTCTTCGGGCTCACGGGCTTGTTGTAGTCGGAGAACGTCGTCTCGTTCGGCTCGTTGCCGCCCTGCACGGTGGTGCGCAGGATGTACGGCTTGCCCTCCGTGGCGACGTACATCGTGTGCGTCTCGCCCGCGGACGCCTTCTTCTTCAGGGTGATGGCCTCCTTCCCGCCGATGGTCGTGGTGTCGCCCTTCTTCATGCCTTTGCGGGTCGACTTGTCCTCGTCCATCGAGGCGATCAGGCCCTGCTTGTCGCACATGCCGGACGTCGAGGCGTCGTCGGCGGGCATCTTCACCCACTTGTCGACGACTTTGGACTTCACCTTGTCCGAACCGGGCTGGTTCTTGAGGCTGTTCTTCCAGTACTGATCGTTGCCGCGCACGTACAGTGTGCCGTTCATGTGCCGCAGCTCGGCCTTGGCGCCCGCGTTGTCGACGGTCCCCTCGCAGTTCTTCTCCTGGTCGACCACGAGGTCCAGGCTGACGGTCCTGCCGTCCTGCCGCATGTCCCCCTTGAGGCGCATCGAGTCGGCCTTCTTGGTGGCCTCGACCGCCTTGGCGGCGATCTGGTCGGCGCTGTCCTTGGCGAAGGGCTTGTCGGAACCGCCCCCGTCGCCGTCACCGCAGCCCGTCAGCAGAGCGGCCGACAGCCCCATGATCCCGATGACACCCGAAACCTTGCTCGCACGCACGTCTTCACCCCTCCTCGGCGCCGCGGTCCCGGTGACCGCGACTGCCTCCGTGTACCCCACAACTGCGCGGTGACGCAGGCAAGTTGTTGTGGCGTCAGAGAGGCGGACCGGGGTCAGGGGGTCGCGGAGGGGGCCTCGGGCGAGGTCCGGGCGACGAAGTCGCGGATCGCCGCCGCCAGCCCCTCGGGGCGGTCCAGCGGGATCAGGGTGCGGCAGTCGTCCAGTTCGACGAGCCGTCCCTGGGACAGCAGTTCGGCCAGGCGGCGGCCGTGCTCCGGCGGCATCATGCGGTCCTGCCTGCCCCACACCACGAGCGCGGGACGGTCGTACGCACGCAGGCCCTCGGCCGCCTCCATCATCTCCGAGGGGCGCGCCGCCCGGAGGTAGCGGACCAGGACGCGGCGGGCGGCCGGGTCCTTGCGCAGGGGTTCGATCCAGCGGTCGATCAAGTCGTGCGCCACGGGCTTGTGCGCCATGACCGCGTAGCCGGTGCCGGGGATGCGGCGGGCCGGGCGGAACGCGAGGCCGTGCGCCATCGCCGCGATGCCGCCGGGAATCCTGGCGGCCGCCGCCATCATCTTGCCGCCGGCGCGCGGCGGGTAGTTGTCGAAAGCCTCGCAGCCCGCGATCACCAACCGGCCCACGCGCTCCGGCCGTTCGGCGGCCAGCTGCTGGAGGCGGCCGCCGTCGTTCTCCACGAACACCGTCTCGTCGCCCAGCTTCAAGGCGTCCGCGAACTCGCCGATGAGCAGGGCCATCGTGCGAGGAGTGAGCACCGTGCCGGGCCGCAGCGGGGCACGGTGGCTGCCGTAGGGCAGGGTCGGTACGACGCAGCGGAACCCCGCGCCCAGTTCGTCGGTCACGTGGCGCCAGACCGTGCCGTCCTGGGCGGGGCCGTGCAGCAGGACCAGCGGGACGCCGTCACCGCCCGTGTCCTCGTACGCGATGCTTCCCGCGCCCGTCTCGACCTGCGGCATGCGTCCCGCCCCTCCGCGGCCCTCAGTCCAGGACCGCCACCCCGTCCAACTCGACCAGCGCCTGATCGTCCCACAGCCGTACGGCGCCCACCACCGCCATCGCGGGGTAGTCGCGGCCCGCCAACCGCCGCCAGATGCGGCCCAGTTCGGGTGCGTGGTCGCGGTAGTCGGCGACGCCGTGGCGTAGACGGTGACGCGCGCGAGGTCGGCGGGGGTGCCGCCGGCGTGGCGCAGGGCGGTCAGGAGGTTGGTGAGCGCCCGCTCGAACTGCGCGGGCAGGGCGGCTCCGACGACCTTGCCGTCGCCGTCCAGGGCGGTCTGCCCGGCGAGGAAGACCAGGCGGGACCCGGTCGCGGTGACGGCGTGCGAGAAGCCGGTGGGCGGGGAGAGTTCGGCGGGGTTCACGCGGTGCAGGGTCATGCGGGCGGCTCCTTCTCGGAGGTCTGCGCGGAGTAGAGCTCCTTGGCGATGATCGTGCGCTGGATCTCGCTCGCCCCTTCATAGATCCGGGGCGCCCGCACCTCACGGTAGAGGTGCTCCAGGAGATGACCGCGCTGGAGCGCGCGGGCGCGTGCAGCTGGACCGACCGCGTCGACGACGTACTGCGCGGTCTCCGTGGCGAGCAGCTTCGCCATGGCGGCGCGCCGCGCGATGCCGGGACCCCGGGCCGCCTCCGCCCCCTCCACTGCCTCCGCCCCCTGCGCGTCGACGTGCCGCTGCCGCGTAGACCATCAGGCGGGCCGCCTCCGTGCGCGTGGCCATCTCGGCGATCTGGTGCGCGACGGACTGGAGGTCCTTCAACTTGCCGCCGAACGCGTCCCGTTCGGCGGTGTGGGCGAGGCTCGCGTCCAGCGCGGCGGCCGCCATGCCGACCGCGAAGGCGCCGACGCTCGGGCGGAACCGGTTCAGGGTGGTCATCGCGACCCGGAACCCCCGGTCGGTCTCGCCCAGGACGTCGTCGCGGCCGACCCGTACGACGTCGAAGGCCAGGGCGCCGATCGGGTGCGGGGAGAGCATGTCGAGGGCCGTACCCGTCAGGCCCGCCCGGTCGGCGGGGACCAGGAAGGCGGTGACGCCGCGGGCCCCGGCGTCCGGGGACGTACGGGCGAAGACGGTGTAGAAGTCGGCTTCGGGGGCGTTGGTGATCCAGCGCTTCTCGCCCGTGAGGCGCCAGCCCTCGGAGCCGTCCGGCTCCGCCGCCAGGGACAGGGCCGCGGCGTCGGAGCCCGCGCCCGGTTCGGAGAGCGCGAAGGCGGCGACCGCCCGTCCGGCGCGGGCCTCGGGCAGCCAGCGCGCGCGCTGCGCGGCGGAGCGTACGGCGTGTACGGGGTGGGCGCCGAGGCCCTGGAGCGCGAGGGCGGTCTCGGCCTCCGTACAGGCGTAGGCGAGGGACTCGCGCATCAGGCAGAGGCCGAGGGCGCCGGACGTCGCACGCCCCGCCTCTCCCCGGCCACTGGGCTCCTCGAACAGGCGGTCCAGCAGGCCCAGTTCACCCAGCGCCTCGACCAGGGGCCGGTTCACGTGGCCCGGTTCACCCTTCTCCGCCAGAGGGCGCAGCCGCTCGGCGGCGAGGGCGCGCAGCTCCGCACACCAGGCGGTTTGTCCTGGGTCGAGGGAGAATGTGGTCATCGCGAGCCCCTCCTTTATCGCGCACCGTTGACTGCCGTCACCATCACGATACGCTCGTGAGGCGAGCCCACCACAGCGCCCGACCGGCAGGCAAGGGGGCAGAGCCGCCATGGAACCCAACGGCAATCCGGGGCTGACACCGTCCGGCCACGTCGACACCTTCGCCCGGGACCATCTCCCCCCGCGTGAGCAGTGGCCCGCACTCGTCCACGACCGCCCCGAGCTGCACTACCCCGCCCGCCTGAACTGCGGCACGGAGCTGCTGGACCGGACGGCGGACCGGCTGGGCGCCGAGCGGCCGGTCTTCCACACCGCGTCCGGCGGGACCTGGACGTACGGCGGTCTGCGCGGTCGCGTCGACCGCGTTCGCGCACACGCTCACCTCCGAACTCGGCATACGCCCCGGCGAGCGCGTGCTGCTGCGTGGGCCCACCACGCCCTGGCTCGCGGCCTGTTGGCTGGCGGTGATGAAGGCGGGCGCGGTCGCCGTGATCGTCCTCGCCCAGCAGCGCGCGCCGGAGCTGGCCACCATGTGCGAGATAGCGGAGGTGCGGCACGCGCTGTGCGACGTCCGCGCGGTGGACGACCTCATCAAGGCCGGTGTGCCGGGCCTGAGCGTCACCACGTACGGCGGTGAGGGCCCCGACGACCTGCTGGCGCGCGCCGCCCGGCAGCCCGAGGGGTACGAGGCGGTGGACACGGCGGCCGACGACGTGGCGCTCATCGCCTTCACGTCCGGCACGACGGGCCGCCCCAAGGGCTGCATGCACTTCCACCGCGATGTGCTCGCCATCGCCGACACCTTCGCGCGGCACGTCCTCAAACCGGTCCCCGACGACGTGTTCGCGGGCAGTCCGCCGCTCGGCTTCACGTTCGGGCTCGGCGGCCTCGTCATCTTCCCGCTGCGCTTCGGCGCCTCCTCGGTGCTGCTCGAACAGGCCGCGCCCAAGCAGCTGTTGCCCGCGATCGGGCGGCACGGCATCACCGTCCTGTTCACCGCGCCGACCGCGTACCGCACGATGCTGGACCAGCTCGACGGCCACGACATCTCCTCGCTGCGGCGCTGCGTCTCGGCGGGCGAGAACCTGCCCGCGGCGACCTGGCGGGCGTGGCACGAGCGCACCGGGCACCGCGTCATCAACGGCATCGGCGCCACCGAGCTGCTGCACATCTTCATCTCCGCCGCCGACGACGCGATCCGGCCGGGTACGACGGGGCTGCCCGTGCCGGGCTGGCAGGCGCGCGTGGTGGACGGTTCCGGCGCGCCGGTGCCGGACGGCGAGCCGGGACTCCTCGCGGTGCGCGGTCCGGTCGGCTGCCGCTACCTCGCCGACGACCGCCAGCTCCAGTACGTGCGCCACGGCTGGAACGTCACCGGCGACACGTACCTCCGCGACGCCGACGGCTACTTCCGCTATGTCGCACGCGCCGACGACATGATCATCTCGGCCGGGTACAACATCGCGGGCCCCGAGGTGGAGGAGGCGCTCCTGCGCCACCCCGATGTCGCAGAGACGGCCGTCGTGGGGCGCCCCGACGAGCGGCGCGGGCAGGTGGTCGTGGCGTACGTGGTCCTTCGCGCAGGGGCGCCACGGGACGCGGAGCGGCTGCGCGCGTTCGTGAAGGCGGAGCTGGTCCCCTACAAGTGTCCGCGCGAGATCGTCTTCCTCGACGCGCTGCCGAGGACGGCGACGGGCAAGCTGCAGCGGTTCCGGCTGCGTACGCCGTCCGCCGCCGGCCCCCCGGCGGAGCCGGGCCCGTAAAGTGATCACGTGTCCGAGCAGCACACTCCACGGTCCCTGATCGTCACCTTCTACGGCGCCTACGGCCGGGCGGCGCCCGGCCCCGTGCCGGTCGCCGAGCTGGTGCGCCTCCTCGCGCCGGTCGGCGTCGACGCGCCGGTCGGTGCGCTCGTCGGTGTCCCGGCTCAAGCGCGCGGGCTCCTCGTGCCCGCGCGTACGGCGTCGGGTGCGGCGGGGTACGCGCTGTCGCCGGAGGCCCGGCAACTCCTGGAGGACGGTGACCGGCGCATCTACGGCCCGGCCGGCTCGCGGGAGGGTACGGGCTGGGTCCTCGCCGTGTTCTCCGTGCCCGAGGCGGAGCGGCACAAGCGGCACGTGCTGCGGTCCCGCCTGGCGGGGCTCGGCTTCGGGACGGCGGCGCCGGGCGTGTGGATCGCCCCCGCACACCTCTACGAGGAGACCCGGCACACCCTGGAGCGGCTCCAACTCGCGCCGTACGTCGACCTGTTCAGGGGTGAGCATCTCGGGTTCGCGGCGACGGCGGAGGCGGTGGGCCGCTGGTGGGACCTCGCCTCGCTGGCCAAGCAGCACGAGGCGTTTTTGGACCGGCATGGGCCGGTGCTGCGCTCCTGGGAGGCGAGGGGAGAGACGGCCCCGCCGCCCGAGGAGGCGTACCGCGACTACCTCCTGGCCCTCGACTCATGGCGGCGGCTCCCGTACGCGACCCGGGCCTGCCCGCCGGGCTGCTGCCGGCGGACTGGCCGGGCGCGCGGTCGGCCGCGGTGTTCGCCGGGCTCGACGGGTTGCTGCGGGAGGCGGGCGCGCGCTTCGTGTCTCCCGGGGAGTCACGCTGACGGAGCGTCAACCATGCAGTGACAGACGCGGTTTCGGGGCGTCCGTGCGGCCGGTCTGGGGGCGGCGGCTGCCCGCGCGGTACGGGAGCGGCCAGACGGCGCCCGGGCCCGCGTACCCCTGATCGGCCGCCGCGTGCAGGGTCCAGTGGGGGTCGTAGAGGTGGGGGCGGGCCAGGGCGCAGAGGTCGGCTCGGCCCGCCAGGAGCAGGGAGTTGACGTCGTCCCAGGAGGAGATGGCGCCGACCGTGATGACGGGGATGCCGGTGCGGTTGCGGATGAGGTCGGCGTACGGCGTCTGGTAGGAGCGGCCGTACGCGGGGCGTTCGTCCGCGACCACCTGGCCCGTGGAGACGTCGATCGCGTCGGCGCCGTGGGCCGCGAAGGCGCGGGCGATCTCCACGGCCTCCTCGGCGGTGGTGCCGCCGTCGGCCCAGTCGGTGGCCGAGATGCGGACGGTCATGGGTTTGCCGTCGGGCCACACCTGCCGTACGGCGTCGAAGACCTCCAGGGGGAAACGGAGCCGGGCGGTGAGGGTGCCGCCGTACGCGTCCGTGCGGTGGTTGGTCAGCGGGGAGAGGAAGCCGGAGAGCAAGTAGCCATGGGCACAGTGGAGTTCGAGGAGGTCGAAGCCCGCGTGGTCGGCGCGGCGGGCCGCCGCGACGAACTGTTCGCGGATCTCCGTGAGTCCGGCGCGGGAGAGTTCCCGCGGGGTCTGGCTGTGCGGTTTGTACGGGAGCGGGGAGGCGGCGGAGAGCGGCCAGTTGCCGTCGGGCAGGGGGTCGTCGATGCCTTCCCACATCAGTTTCGTGGAGCCCTTGCGGCCCGAGTGGCCGAGCTGGACGCCGATCGCCGTGCCGGGGGCCTGGGCGTGCGCGAAGTCGGTGATCCGGCGCCAGGCGTCGGCCTGTTCGGCGGTGTAGAGGCCGGCGCATCCAGGGGTGATGCGGCCGGGTGCGCTGACGCAGACCATCTCGGTCATGACGAGGCCGGCGCCGCCCAGGGCGCGTGCGCCGAGGTGGACGAGGTGGAAGTCGCCGGGGACGCCGTCCACGGCGGAGTACATGTCCATCGGGGAGACCACGACGCGGTTGCACAGGGTGAGGTCGCGGAGGGTGAAGGGCGTGAACATGGGGGGCGTGCCGTCGGGACAGCCGAACTCGCGCTCCACGGAGCGGGTGAACTCCGCGTCGCGCAGGCGGAGGTTGTCGTGGGTGACGCGGCGGCTGCGGGTCAGGAGGTTGCACGCGAACTGGCGGGGCGGCTGGTCGAGGTGGTCGGGCAGGCGCTCGAACCACTCCAGGCTGGCGCGGGCGGCGCGCTGGGTGGACTCGACGACGGGGCGGCGTTCGGTCTCGTACGCCTGGAGGGCGCTCGGGATGTCGGACTGTTCCTGGAGGCAGGCGGCGAGCGCGAGGGCGTCCTCGACGGCGAGCTTGGTGCCGGAGCCGATGGAGAAGTGGGCGGTGTGGGCGGCGTCGCCGAGCAGGACCGTGTTGCCGTGCGACCAGCGGGAGTTGACGACGGTGCGGAAGGTGGTCCATGCGGAGTTGTTGCCGCGCAGGGGGCGGCCACCGAGCGCCTCGCTGAAGATCTTGGCGCAGCGGTCGGTGGACTCGCGTTCATCGAGGCCGTCGAAGCCGGCCGCTTTCCAGACCTCCTCGCGCATCTCGACGATGACGGTGGACGCGCCAGAACCGGTGGCGGAGAAGGGGTAGCCGTGGAGCTGCATCACGCCGTGCTCGGTCTCGGCGATCTCGAAGCGGAAGGCGGCGAAGGCGAAGTCGGCGGCGAGCCAGATGTAGCGGCAGCGGTGGGTGGTGATGGCCGGCCGGAACGCTTCGGCGTGCGCCTCGCGGGTGAGGCTGTGCACGCCGTCGGCCGCGACGACGAGGTCGTACGCCGTGGCGAGTTCGGCGGCGGGCGGTGCCTCGGTACGGAAGCGCAGCTCGACGCCGAGGTCGCGGACACCGGGCGTGCAGGATCTCCAGGAGCCGCCGCCGCCCGAGCGCCGCGAAGCCGTGGCCGCCGGAGGTGTGCCGCCGGCCGCGGTGCACGATGTCGATGTCGTCCCAGCGTACGAACTCGGCCTGGAGGGCGGCATAGACGGCGGGGTCGGCGTGCTCGATGCCGCCGAGCGTCTCGTCGGAGAGGACGACCCCGAAGCCGAAGGTGTCCTCCGGGGCGTTGCGCTCCCAGACGGTGACCTCGCGGGCGGGATCGAGCCGCTTGAGCAGGGCTGCGGCGTAGAGCCCACCGGGGCCGCCGCCGATGACGGCGATGCGGTGGGGGCGGGCTTCGGGGGGGTGCGGAAGCCTCGGCGGGGAGCGGGGGGACACGGAGGCCTCGGCGGGGAGCAGGGACCGCTTGCGCCGAGGCCGG
>RBWT01000089.1 GCA_004010275.1 Streptomyces huasconensis | reverse complement strand
ACCGGCGCCTCCCCAAACCCGCGCCAACGCCAACGCCCCCGAAACCGCCACCACAAACCCCAACACCGCCAGCCACCCCAGCCCCTCCCGAGTCCGGTCCACCCAGCCACACCACCCCCACCAACGCGGGCCCGATCGTCTCCCCGATCACCATCCCCGCGGTGGCAACCGTCACCGACCCCCGCTGCAGCGCCGAGGTCAGCAGCAGAAACGCCGCCCCTCCCCCCACGAGCAGCGCGTACGCCGCCGGATTCATCAGCAGCGCCCTCGGCGTGACCCCCGTCGACGAGTCGTACGGTCACCTCGACCACCCCGAACCCGCACCCCGCGCCGAGGCCCAGCGCCAGCGCCCTCGCACGGCCCGGCAGCCGGCCGGCCACCGCCCCGAGCCCCAGCACGGCCACCGCGACGCCCAGCATCACGAACCGCAGGGCCGTGGACCCGCCGTGGTGCCCTTCGTCGCCCGAGGCGAGCCCCAGCATCGCGAGCCCCGCGCAGACCACGGCCACGGCACCCCACTCGACGCCGCTGAGCCGCACCCGCAGGAGCCGGGCGGCGACCACGGCGGTGACGGCGAGGCTCGCGGCGAGCGCCGCCCCCACGGCGTAGATGGGAAGGGAGCGCAACGCCACGACCTGCAACAGAAAGCCCAGCCCGTCGAACGCGAGCCCCGCGAGGTAACGCCACTGACGCAGGGCCCGGAGCAGCAGCGCCGGGTCGACACCGGAGCCGGTGCCCGGCGCGGTGGCGCGCGCGGCGACCGCCTGGAGAACCGAGGCCGTGCCGAAGCAGACCGCTGAACCGAGCGCGCAAATCATCCCAAGAGACACGAAGTGACTGTAGAGGACAGTGAGTCAAGGGAGGCCAAAGAGTCCGCTGAGGCACCGGCCACTACGCTGACCATCGAGCGCACGCACACATGTTCACGGGGGAGTGGCAGAGCGGATGACCCAGCAGCGTACGGCGACCGACCAGGACCCGGCCGACCGGCAGCGCAAGCCGCGGCGCCTGCGGTCCAGCACGGTCGCGCTCGGCGGCATGGGCGTCCTCGCGGCGGCCCTGACCTCCTGCGGCTCGGAACCGGACCGGCGCTGCGTGGACCGCGACAGCTACGAAGGCTTCCTCGGCTACAAGATCGTCAGCGACAAGTACTGCAAGTCGACCACCGGCTCCTCCACGGGCAAGGGCCGCAAGGCGGGCGGCAAGGGCACCGGCTCTTACGGCACGGGCTCTTACGGCACCGGTTCGCGCGGCACCGGAAAAACCTCGGGCCGCACCGACCCCGCCTGGTACTACGACGCCGAGGTCGACGGCCGCTACGCCGACGACGGCACCTTCAGCCGCAGCGAGGCCGTGGACCGCGACGGCTTCGGCTGCTCGGGCGACGGCGGCGGCAGCGGTGGCAGCGGCCGCAGCGGCGGCTGACCGGACCCACACACACCGCGAAACGCACACCATGGAACGCCGCACCATCGAACCCCGCCCCGGCTGGCAGCAGACCGTCGAGGACCAGGGCCTCATCTACCCCCTGACCCGCTACCCCGACGACACCCTGCGCCCCTACTGGGACGAGAGCGCCTACTACGTCTTCTCCCTCCCCGAGGTCGAGGCGCTGGAGGAGGTCGTCGAGGAACTCCACGCGATGTGCCTGGCCGCCGCCGCGCACATCGTCGACCACGACCGCCTCGCCGACCTCGGCATCACGGACCCGAGAGTGGCCGACGCCGTCACCGAGGCCTGGCACCGCCGCGCCGAACTCCCCTCCCTCTACGGTCGCTTCGACCTGCGCCACGACGGCACGGGCCCCGCCAAGATGCTGGAGTACAACGCCGACACCCCCACCTCCCTCGTCGAGGCCGCGAGCCCCCAGTGGTTCTGGATGGAGGAGCGCTTCCCCGGCGCCGACCAGTGGAACTCCCTCCATGAACGCCTCGTCGACGCCTGGCGGAACCAGGCCGCCCTGCTGCCGCCCGGCAGCCCGCTCTACTTCGCGCACTCCGCCGCCGACGAACTCGGCGAGGACCTGATGACCGTCGCATACCTGCGGGAGACGGCCCAACAGGCCGGCCTCGCCACCGCCTCCATCTCCATGGAGGACATCGGCTGGGACCGCCTCTCGCGCCGCTTCGTCGACAAGAAGCTCCGCTTCATGCGCTCCTGCTTCAAGCTCTACCCGTGGGAGTGGCTGACCACGGACCGCTTCGCACCGCACGTCCTGGAGACCCTCGACAACGGCGGCGGCACCGGCTCCACCCTGTGGATCGAACCCGCCTGGAAAATGCTCCTCTCCAACAAGGCACTCCTCGCCATCCTCTGGGAGCTGTACCCCGGCCACCCCAACCTGCTCCCCGCCTACCTGGACGGCCCCCGCGAACTGACCACTACGCGCGGCTACGTAGCCAAGCCCCTCCTCGGCCGCGAGGGCGCCGGCGTCACGGTCCACGAGCCGGGGGGCACCGCTCCCGCCCCGCGCGAAGCGCCCTGCTGCTACCAGGAGTTGGCCCCTCTCCCCGACTTCGACGGCAACCGTGTCGTCCTCGGCGCCTGGGTCGTCGAGAACGAGGCGGCGGGCCTCGGCATCCGGGAGTCCAGCGGCCTGATCACGGACGAGTACGCGCGTTTCCTCCCCCATGTGATTCTCTGAACCCACCGCACCAACTCCCGCCGCTAAGCTGCTTCTTGCCCTACGCGCCTTCGCGTGCGCCGTGCCGCCCCCACTCCAGGAGCCCCACCGTGCCCGTGCCTGAGCCCACATCTGTGTCCACCTCGACCTCCACCCCCACATCGGGGAACAGCAGGGTCGACACCTCCCGGCCCCACACGGCCCGCATCTGGAACTACTGGCTCGGCGGCAAGGACAACTACGAGGTGGACCAGGAGGCGGGCGACCGCATCCGCGAACTCCACCCCGGTATCGGCGAATACGCCCGCGCCGACCGCCTCTTCCTGGGCCGCGCCGTCCGTCACCTGGTGGTGAACGAAGGCATCCGGCAGTTCCTCGACATCGGCACCGGCCTGCCCACCGCCGACAACACCCACGAGGTGGCCCAGGCCCTCGCCCCCGAATCCCGCATCGTCTACGTCGACAACGACCCGCTGGTGCTCGCCCACGCCCGCGCCCTGCTCACCAGCGCCCCCGAGGGCCGCACCGACTACCTCGACGCGGACATGCGCGACGTCGACGCCATCCTCGAACACGCCGCCCGCACCCTCGACTTCCGTGAGCCGATCGCCCTGATGCTGCTCGGCGTCGTCATCTTCATCGACGACGACACCGAGGCGTACGACATAGTGCGGCGCCTCCTCGACGGCCTGCCGCCCGGCAGCCACCTGGTGCTCAGCCACACCGTCACCAGCCCGGCGATGCCCGACGTGGACGCGGCGGTGGCCTTCTGGAACGAACACGGAACCCCGAAACTCACCCAGCGCACCCCGTCCCAGGTCGCCCGCTTCTTCGACGGGTTGCGGCTCCTTGAGCCCGGCGTCGTGTCGTGCAACCGCTGGCGGCCCGAGCGCGCCGGAGCCGACACGCCGCTCCCCGACGAGGTGGCGATGTTCGCGGGCGTGGGCCGCAAGTGAGGTGACGACGGGCCAAGCCTCGCGGCGCCGTACCGGGGACAGGGGCGCGGGGCCCCCGGTACGGCACCCGGCCGACCCCTAGCTCAACACCGCCCGCAGCTGATCCAGCCCCCAGTCCAGGTCCTCCTTGCTGATCACCAGTGGGGGAGCGATACGGATCGTCGCGCCGTGCGTGTCCTTGACCAGTACCCCGCGCTCCATCAGCTTCTCGGACACCTCCCGGCCCGTGCCGTGCGCCGGGGCGATGTCGACGCCCGCCCACAGCCCGCGCCCGCGTACCTCCGTCACCTTGCCGGTCCCGGTCAGCAGGCCCAGTTCGGCGTGGAGGTGATCGCCCAGCTCCGTGGCCCGCTCCTGGAACTCGCCCGTCGAGAGCATGTCGACCACCTCAAGACCCACGGCACAGGCGAGGGGGTTGCCGCCGAACGTCGACCCGTGCTCTCCCGGCTTGAACACCCCGAGGACATCGGCGTCCGCGACCACCGCCGACACGGGCACGACCCCGCCCCCGAGCGCCTTGCCCAGCAGGTACACGTCCGGCACCACACCCTCGTGCTCGCACGCGAACGTCCGTCCCGTCCGGCCGAGCCCCGACTGGATCTCGTCCGCGATGAAGAGCACCCGGCGCTCACGGGTCAGCTCCCTGACCCCCGCCAGGTAGCCGGGAGGCGGCACCAGCACCCCTGCCTCGCCCTGGATCGGCTCCAGCAGTACCGCCACCGTCTCGTCGGTGACCGCGGCCCGCAGCGCCGCCAGGTCGCCGTACGGCACGATCTCGAACCCCGGCGTGTACGGACCGAAGTCCGCCCGGGCCTCCTCGTCCGTGGAGAAGCTGACGATGGTCGTCGTCCGGCCGTGGAAGTTCCCGGCCGCGACGACGATCTTGGCCCGCCCGTCCGGCACGCCCTTGACCTGGTAGCCCCACTTGCGCGCAGTCTTCACGGCCGTTTCGACGGCCTCCGCGCCCGTGTTCATCGGCAGCACCATCTCCTTGCCGCACAGCTCGGCCAGGCGCGTACAGAACTCGGCGAAACGGTCGTGGTGGAAGGCCCGCGACGTCAGCGTCACGCGGTCCAGCTGCGCCTTGGCCGCCTCGATCAGGCGGCGGTTGCAGTGCCCGAAGTTGAGGGCGGAGTACCCGGCGAGCATGTCGAGGTAGCGGCGCCCCTCGACATCGGTCATCCACGCGCCCTCGGCCGAGGCGACCACGATGGGCAGCGGATGGTAGTTGTGCGCGCTGTGCGCCTCCGCGACGCGATGAACTTCTCGGTGGCCGGACCGGTGGTCGTACCGGTGGTCGTACCGGTGGCCGAACCGCCGACCGCCCCCGAGGACGGTGACGACCCAGGTGACGCAGGTGACGCAGCGGGCACAGATGACGCAAAGGGGGTTGGCATAGTCGACACGGGGTCTCCGTTCGTCCTGCGGCGTGGCGCGATGATGGCGGCCGGTTGGTCCAATGGTCTACCGAGTGGTGCGAGTTCTCCCGGGTGATGCGCGTACTGCCGGGCGGTGCGAGTACTGCGGCCGGCCGAGTACCGGCTCCTGTCGTTTCTACCGTCTCTATCGTCGCTCGCATCGCGGACGGAGAAACCTTCCGTAACGGCGTGCCCGTTATGGTGGTTCCAACAGCACGGCGACTGGCGCACGGGGAATGAACCCCGAGGAAGCCGTGCGAGGCAGAACCTTCGAGGTGCCGCCCGCCTGGGCACCCCGGGACCACGACCGGACACTCACCGCTCGCCCCGGAGGACGCCATGACTCCCCCTTCCTCTTCCGCCCAGCACCATCCCGCCCTGGCCGCCGAGGACCCGGAACTCGCCGCCCTCATCGACGCCGAGGAGCAGCTCCAGGCCGACACGCTGCGGCTCATCCCCAGCGAGAACTACGTCTCCTCCGCCGTCCTCGAAGCCTCCGGCACCGTCCTGCAGAACAAGTACAGCGAGGGCTACCCGGGCCGCCGCTACTACGAGGGCCAGCAGAACATCGACCCCGTGGAGCTGCTGGCCGTCGCCCGCGCCAAGGCCGTCTTCGGCGTCGAGCACGCCAACGTCCAGCCCTACTCCGGCTCCCCGGCCAACCTCGCCGTCTACCTCGCCTTCGCCGAGCCCGGCGACACCGTGATGGGCATGGCCCTGCCCATGGGCGGCCACCTGACCCACGGCTGGGGCGTCTCCGCCACCGGCAAGTGGTTCCGCGGCGTGCAGTACGGCGTACGCCAGGACACCGGGCTCATCGATCTCGACGAGGTCCGCGACCTCGCCCTCAAGGAACGCCCCAAGCTGATCTTCTGCGGCGGCACCGCCCTGCCCCGCACCATCGACTTCGCGGGCTTCGCCGAGATCGCCCGCGAGGCCGGGTCCGTCCTGGTCGCCGACATCGCGCACATCGCCGGCCTCATCGCGGGCGGCGCCCACCCGTCACCGGTGCCGCACGCCGACGTCATCTCCACGACCACCCACAAGACCCTGCGCGGCCCGCGCGGCGCCATGCTCATGTCCCGCGAGGAACACGCCAAGGCCATCGACAAGGCGGTCTTCCCCGGCCTCCAGGGCGGCCCGCACAACCAGACCACCGCGGCCATCGCGGTCGCCCTCCACGAGGCGTCCCGGCCCTCCTTCCGCGACTACGCCCACGCGGTCGTCGACAACGCCAAGGCACTCGCCGAGGCCCTGCTCGCCCGCGGCTTCGACCTCGTCTCCGGCGGCACCGACAACCACCTGATCCTGATGGACCTCACCCCCAAGGACGTCCCGGGCAAGGTCGCCGCCAAGGCTCTCGACCGGGCGGGGATCGTCGTGAACTACAACACCGTGCCGTTCGACCCGCGGAAGCCGTTCGACCCCTCGGGCGTCCGCATCGGCACCCCGTCCCTCACCTCCCGCGGCCTGGGCACCGAGCACATGGCGACCGTCGCCGACTGGATCGACCGGGGTGTCTCCGCCGCGGGCACCGGTGACGAGGCCGCCCTGGCGAAGATCAGGGCCGAGGTCGCCGACCTGATGTCCGCCCACCCGGCTCCCGGCCTGCCGACGGACTGACGCCCGCCCCTCACTCACGGCGCCAGGAGACCTCCTGGACGCCCACGACCTCCTGCCGGGGGCCCGGACCCGCTGCCCAGCGAGCGCGGCGCGGCCGGGTCCTCGGCCCTGTGCCAGGTCACGGCCAAGCGGTGATCTGCCGGACGGCCGAACGCACTGTGTTCCTCGTCTCATTGACCACGATCGCCAGCAGCCACGGCTTGACCGCCGAGCCCCCGCGAAAGCGCCTCCCCGGCCGTCCCGCGCCGAGTGCCGTCACCGCCCCGCGTGCGATGCCGGTGAAAGCACTGGCCTCGCACTCTTGGTACACCGGACGGGTGTGATCGGCTCCCGCCCGTCCCCAGCCTGTTTCCGAGCTGGGAGCGTCACCTGAGAGAATGGGCCCCATGGCCTCTGAACGACCTCGTGTGCTCTCCGGTATCCAGCCCACCGCCGGATCGTTCCACCTCGGCAACTACCTCGGCGCCGTCCGCCAGTGGGTGGCGTTGCAGGAGACCCACGACGCCTTCTACATGGTGGTCGACCTGCACGCGATCACCGTCCCGCAGGACCCCGCCGAGCTGCGCGCCAACACCCGGCTCGCCGCCGCCCAGCTGCTCGCCGCGGGTCTCGACCCGGAGCGCTGCACGCTCTTCGTCCAGAGCCACGTGCCGGAGCACGCCCAGCTGGCCTGGGTCATGAACTGCCTCACCGGCTTCGGCGAGGCCTCCCGCATGACGCAGTTCAAGGACAAGTCCGCCAAGCAGGGTGCCGACCGCGCCTCGGTCGGCCTGTTCACGTACCCGATCCTCCAGGTCGCGGACATCCTGCTGTACCAGGCCCACGAGGTCCCGGTCGGCGAGGACCAGCGCCAGCACATCGAGCTCACCCGTGACCTCGCCACGCGCTTCAACGGCCGCTTCGGCGAGACCTTCACGCTCCCCAAGCCGTACATCCTCAAGGAGACGGCGAAGATCTACGACCTTCAGGACCCGTCGATCAAGATGAGCAAGTCGGCGTCCACGCCGAAGGGCCTCATCAACCTCCTCGACGAGCCGAAGACGACCGCCAAGAAGGTCAAGAGCGCCGTCACCGACACGGACACGGTCATCCGCTACGACGTGGCCGAGAAGCCCGGCGTCAGCAACCTCCTCAGCATCTACTCCACGCTCACCGGCACCGGTATCGCGGAACTGGAGCAGAAGTACACCGGCAAGGGCTACGGTGCGCTGAAGACCGACCTCGCCGAGGTCATGGTCGAGTTCGTGACCCCGTTCCGGGACCGCACCCAGCAGTACCTGGACGACCCGGAGACGCTCGACTCGATCCTGGCCAAGGGCGCGGAGAAGGCGCGTGCCGTCGCCGCCGAGACCCTCGCGCAGGCGTACGACAAGGTGGGCTTCCTGCCCGCCAAGCACTGAGCTTCACCGGACCGAGCACGACGAGCACAACCAGCACGACGAGCAAGACCAGCACACCGCGCTGCCCTGCGGGCTGCGCACCCTGCCCATCGACACGACGACAGGAGTACGACGTGGGGACCGTAACGATCGGCGTCTCGATCGCGGTCCCGGAGCCACACGGCAGCCTGCTCCAGGAGCGCCGTGCGGGCTTCGGGGACCCCGCGGCGCACGGCATCCCCACCCACGTGACCCTGCTGCCCCCCACCGAGGTGGCGGCCTCCGCGCTGCCCGCGGTCGAGGCGCATCTGCTCTCGGTCGCGGCGGCCGGCCGTTCGTTCCCGATGCGCCTGTCGGGGACGGGCACCTTCCGCCCGCTGTCCCCGGTCGTCTTCGTGCAGGTGGTGTCCGGCGCGGCGGCCTGCTCGTGGCTGCAGGAGCAGGTGCGGGACGCGTCGGGTCCGATGGCGCGCGAACTGCAGTTCCCCTACCACCCGCATGTCACGGTGGCGCACGGCATCTCCGAAGAGGCCATGGACCGGGCGTACGAGGAGCTCTCGGAGTACGAGGCCGAGTGGTCCTGCACCGGCTTCGCCCTGTACGAGCAGGGGTCCGACGGCGTCTGGCGCAAGCTGCGCGACTTCGCCTTCGGCGGCGGCCCGGTGGTGCCCCCGCAGGCCCCCTCCCCGGCCGCCCGGGCACGCTGCCCGCCCACTGAGGCGGGCAGGCCGCGCACCGACGCGGCAGGGCCGTCAGAGCGGCAGCCGCCGGAACACCTGCCGCGGTCGCGTGCCGCAGCGCCGACATGACCACCCGCAGCGCTCCGGCACCCACACGGTCTCCGAGCGGCGCCGCAGGCCGGTCTCGATGGCCTCCGCCACCGCCTCCGGAGTGGTCGCCATGGGGGCCTCCTCCAGGCCCGCCGTCATCTTGGAGCGGACGAAGCCGGGGCGGACGACCATCACGTGCACCCCGGTGCCGTACAGCGCGTCGCCGAGGCCCTGGGAGAAGGCGTCCAGGCCGGCCTTGCTGGAGCCGTAGATGAAGTTCGAGCGGCGGGCCCGCTCGCCCGCGACCGAGGAGAGCACCACCAGGGAGCCGTGCCCCTGGGACTGGAGCGCCCGCGCGCAGACCAGGCCCGCGGAGACCGCCCCGGTGTAGTTGGTCTGGGCGACGCGGACCGCGGCGAGGGGGTCGTCCTCGTCGCGCGCCTGGTCGCCGAGGATGCCGAAGGCGAGCAGCACCATGTCGATGTCGCCCTCGGCGAAGATCTTGCCGAGGCTCTCCTCGTGGGCCTCGGGGTCGAGCGCGTCGAAGGCGACGGTGCGTACGTCCGCACCCATGTCGCGCAGCCCGGAGGCGGCCTCCTCCAAGGCAGGGGAGGGCCGTCCGGCCAGCCACACCGTGCGGGTGCGGCGGGCGACGAGGCGGCGGGCGGTGGCGAGTCCGATCTCGGAGGTGCCGCCGAGGACGAGCAGGGACTGGGGGGTGCCGAAGGCGTCTTTCATGAGGTCCGGTCTCCTAGAGGGCGAGGCGGCGCGAGAGGTCCGAGCGGAACACGCCGCGCGGATCGAGATCGGCCCGCAGCGCGCGGAAGTCGGCGAGCCGCGGGTACATGGCGGCGAGCATCTCGGGCCGCAGCCGCGAGTCCTTGGCGAGGTAGACGCGCCCGTCGGCGGCGGCCACCTCCTCGTCGAGTTCGTCGAGGAAGACGCCGAGCCCCGGCAGGTTGGCCGGGATGTCCAGGGCCAGCGTCCAGCCGGGCATCGGGAACGACAGCCAGCCCGGATCGCCCTCTCCGAAGCGCTTCAGCACGGCGAGGAAGGACGGGCAGCCGCGCTCGGAGATGCGGCGTACGACGCGGCGCAGGGCCTCTTCCTTGCCGTACCCGACGACGAACTGGTACTGCACGAAGCCGCTGCGGCCGTAGACGCGGTTCCAGTGCGGGACGCCGTCCAGAGGGTGGAAGAAGGTGGAGATCTTCTGGAGCTCGCCGGTGCGTGAACGGGGCGCTCTGCGGTACCACAGCTCGTTGAAGAGGCCCACCGAGGTCTTGCCGAGCAGTCCCTCCGGCACGAAGGAGGGCGGGGCGGGGAGCTGTCCGGGGCGGAACGCGAGGGGGGCTCTACGCGCGCGTGCCCGTGCCGGAAGCGCGTCCAGGGGGGCGTGGTCACCGCGGGTCAGCACCGAGCGGCCCATGGACGTCCCGCGCGCGAGGAGGTCGATCCAGGCCACGGAGTAGCGATAGCGGTGGTCGGTGGCGGTCAGGCGGGCCATCAAGTCGTCGAGGTCCGTGGCGCGTTCCGTGTCGACGCTCATCAAGGACGTCTCGACCGGTTGCAGTTGGACCGTCGCCGACAGGATGACGCCGGTGAGGCCCATGCCGCCCGCCGTGGCGTCGAACAGCGGCGTACCGGGGGTGACGGTGCGGACCGTGCCGTCCGCGGTCAGCAGGTCCATCGCGAGCACATGGCGGGCGAAGGACCCCGAGACGTGGTGGTTCTTGCCGTGGATGTCGGCGCCGATGGCCCCGCCGACCGTCACATAGCGGGTCCCGGGGGTCACCGGCACGAACCAGCCGAGGGGGAGCAGGACTTCCATCAGGCGGTGCAGGGAGACGCCCGCGTCGCAGACGACCACGCCCGCCTCGGCGTCGATGGTGCGCACCCGGTCCATGCCCGTCATGTCGAAGACGGCGCCGCCCGCGTTCTGCGCCGCGTCGCCGTATGCCCGGCCGAGGCCTCGGTGATGCCGCCGCGCTCGCCGCGCGCACCACGGCCGCAGCGGCCTCCTCCGGTGTGCGGGGCCGCACCAGCAGGGCGGTGGTCGGGGCGGTGCGGCCCCCAGCCGGAGACGGACACGGCTTCGGCCGGGGGCGGGGCGGGGGTGTCGACAGGCATGGCAAAGACCGTAACGCCCCTGGAAGGGCGGTTAGGCATAAATCATCCGTACTCTCACCGAAATGGGTGATTGAGGGAGTGTCATTCAACATTGCCGGAATTATTGGCAGGTTGGCAGGTTGGCTAGACGGGTCGAGGTGCCCAGCTCTCGAACGTCGAACGTCTTCGAATGTCTTCGAAAAAGAGGCCACATGTACGACATGGACCACAGGTTGCTGTCGGCCCTGCGCGACTGCGGCACCGACCCGCGCGTGGCGACCGCCGCACGCGCCCTCTCCTGGAGCGGTGAACACGGCGCTCTGTGGATCGCGGCGGGGCTCGTGGGCGCCGCCGCCGACCGCGAGCGGCGCGGCGCCTGGCTGCGCGGCACCGCGCTGACCGCCGCCGCCCACCTGGCCAGCATGGGCGTCAAGCGGATCGTCCGCCGCCCGCGCCCCGGCAGCGCGGAACCGCTCGTACGGACCGTGGGGCGGCACTCCTTCCCCAGCTCGCACGCCACTTCGGCCGCCGCCGCCACCGTCGCGTACGGCGTGCTGCGCCCGGCCGGGGCCCGCCTCGTGCCGCCGCTGGCCGCCGCGATGTGCGTCTCCCGGATGGTCGTCGGCGTCCACTACCCCTCGGACGTCGCCGCGGGCGCGGCGCTCGGCGCGCTCACCGCGCGCGCGGGAGCCGCCTGGATGATGGGGGGCCGCGTCGATGCCTGAACGTATCTCCACCGTCCTGGAGCGGCCCCGTCCGCCCCAGTCGTCACGTCCGGGCGCCATCGGTCTGCCGCTCGGCCTCCTGAAGACGGCGCGCCCGCGCCAGTGGGTGAAGAACGTCCTGGTCGTCGCCGCCCCCGCGGCGGCGGGCGAACTGTTCTCGCGCCACGCCGCCGTGCAACTCGCGCTCGTCTTCGCGCTGTTCACGGCCGCCGCCTCCGCCGTCTACCTGATCAACGACGCGCGTCGACGCGACGCCGACCGCGCCCACCCCACCAAGTGCCGCAGACCGGTCGCGGCCGGGCAGGTGCCGGTGCCCGTCGCCTACGCCGTGGGAGGCCTCCTCGCGGTCCTCGCGCCCGCGGCCGCGGCGGTCCTGTGCACGCCGCTCACGGCCGCGCTCCTGGCCGCGTACGTCTGCATGCAACTCGCCTACTGCGTCAGCCTCAAGCACGTCCTCGTCGTCGACCTCACGATCGTCACGACCGGCTTCCTGATGCGCGCCATGATCGGCGGCATCGCGCTCGACATCCCGCTCTCCCGCTGGTTCCTGATCACCACCGGCTTCGGCGCGCTCTTCATGGTCTCCGCCAAGCGGTACTCCGAAGCCGTCCAGATGTCCGCCAGTTCCGGGAAGCTGGGCGCCACGCGCGCGTTGCTCACCGAATACACCACCGGCTACCTCCGCTTCGTATGGCAGCTGGCCGCCGGGGTCGCGGTTCTCGCGTACTGCCTGTGGGCCATGGAAGCGGGCGGCAGCACGACCAGTGGCAGCCTCCTGCCGTGGCGCCAGCTCTCCATGACGGCCTTCATCCTCGCGATCCTGCGCTACGCCGTCTTCGCCGACCGGGGCACCGCCGGCGAGCCCGAGGACGTCGTCCTGCGCGACAGGGCACTCGCCGTGATCGGTCTGGTGTGGCTGGCCATGTACGGACTCGCGGTCGCGAACTGGTGAGTTGGATTCCCCTACGCGCGCGTCTGCGGTCGCTCGGGCCCGAACTGCTCGGCTTCGCCGCCGCCGGGATCTGCGCGTACGCCGTCGACCTCGGCCTCTTCATCTGGCTGCGCGGGCCGGTGGGGCTCGACCCGCTGACCGCCAAGGCGCTCTCCTTCGTGGCGGGCTGCTCCGTGGCGTACGCGGGCAACGCGCTCGGCACCTACCGGCGCAAGGCGGCAGGGGTCTCACGGCTGCGCCAGTACGCGGTGTTCTTCGCCGTCAACGTCGCCGGCGCCCTCGTCCAACTGCTGTGCATCGCCGTGTCGCACTACGGGCTCGGTCTCACCTCGCAGCGCGCGGACACCGTGTCGGGTGCCGGGATCGGCATGGCTCTCGCCACCGTTCTACGGTTCTGGGGAACCCGGACCCTCGTATTCCGCGTGTCGGGCCGGACTGCGGGCACGTCTTCGGACAGGACGGCAGGCAGGGAGGCGACGGAGGCGACATGGACTGGCTGAAGAAACTGCCCGGGATCGGACCGCTCGTCGAGAAGGGCATGCGCACGCACGCGTGGCGCGCGTACGAACGGCTCGACCACGTCCACTGGACACGCCTCGCGGCCGCGATGACCTTCATCAGCTTCCTGGCGCTCTTCCCGCTGATCACCGTCGCCACGGCGGTCGCCGCGGCGACGCTCTCCCAGAAGCAGCAGACCACGCTGGAGGACAAGCTCGCCGAGCAGGTCCCGGGCATCTCCGACCAACTGGACCTGGACACCCTCGTCGCCAACGCGGGCACCGTCGGCCTCGTCGCGGGCGCCCTGCTGCTCTTCACCGGCATCGGCTGGGTCGGCTCCATGAGGGAGTGCCTGCGGTGCGTCTGGGAGCTGGACGACGAGGAGGGCAACCCCGTCCTGGGCAAGGTCAAGGACGCCGGGGTGCTCATCGGTCTCGGCGGCGCCGGCCTCGCCTCGTTCACCGCCTCCGCGCTCGCCTCGACCGCCGTCGGCTGGACCGCCGACCTCCTCGGCATCGACGAGACGGGCTGGGGCGCGGCCCTGCTCCAGGCGGTCGCCTTCGCGATCGCCGTCCTCGCCGACTTCCTGCTGCTGCTCTACGTCCTCACCCTGCTGCCCGGCGTCCAGCCGCACCGCCGCGACCTGATCACCGCGGGACTGATCGGCGCGGCCGGCTTCGAACTGCTGAAGCTGCTGCTCGGCGGCTACATGAAGGGCGTCGCCGCGAAGAGCATGTACGGCGCCTTCGGCGTGCCCGTCGCGCTGCTCCTGTGGATCAACTTCACCGCGAAGCTGCTGCTGTTCTGCGCCGCCTGGACGGCGACGCGGAAGGCGTCACGGGCGGCGGACCGCCCCGACGCCGGCCAGGACGCGCAGGACGTCAGTCCTGCCGCGGACGGCGGCCGGCCTGACCGGGCAGCGGCATCCGGCGCCTGACGAGGAAGACGCCCGCGGCGAGCACCACGACCACGCCGCCCGTGACCGCCAGCGCGGTGCCCATGCCGCCCGATCCGCCGTCGGAGGAGTGCGTCATGTTCGCGGCGGCGCCGTTCTTGCCGTCGCCGCCCGGGGCGCCTTTGCCGGCGCCTGTGGCACCCTTCGGCGCGACCAGCTCACCCACCGGGTCGACCTTGCCCGCCGCCTTGAAGCCCCAGTCGAACAGCCGCTCGGTCTCCTTGTAGACCGCGTGCGCCTCTCCGGAGGAGGGGTTCATGACGGTGACGAGGAGGACCTTGCCGTCGCGCTCGGCGACTCCGGTGAACGTGTTCCCCGCGTGCGAGGTGTAGCCGTTCTTGACACCGGCGATGCCCTTGTAGGGGCTGATGCCGAGGGCACCGGTGAGCAGCTTGTTGGTGTTCTGGATCTCGAAGGACCCGCGCTTCGTCCTACCCTTGTCCTTGCCCTTCTTGATCTTCTTGGTCTCGCCGGGGAACTGGGCGACGGCCGTGGCGCAGTACTCCCGGAAGTCCTTCTTCTGCAGCCCGGAGCGGGCGATCAGCGTCAGGTCGTACGCCGAGGACACCTGCCCCTTGGCGTCGTACCCGTCCGGCGAGACCACGCGCGTGTCCAGGGCCTGGAGTTCCTCGGCGTGCTCCTGCATGTCCTTGACGGTGTTCTCGACGCCGTCGTTCATCGCGGACAGGACGTGCACCGCGTCGTTGCCGGACTTCAGGAAGACGCCGAGCCACAGGTCGTGGACGGAGTACGTCTCGTTCTCCTTGATGCCGACCATGCTGCTGCCCGCGCCGATGCCCTGCAGTTCGGAGGGGGCGACCTTGTGCTGCTGCGACTTGGGGAACTTCGGCAGGACCGTGTCGGCGAAGAGCATCTTGAGGGTGCTCGCGGGGGGCAGCCGCCAGTGCGCGTTGTGCGCGGCGAGGACGTCGCCGGTCTCCGCGTCCGAGACGATCCAGGAGCGTGCCGTGAGGTCCTTGGGCAGCACCGGGGCGCCCGGCTTGAGCTGCGCCTGGGTGCCGGGCTTGCCGAGCAGGGCGCCGCCGACGGTCGACATCGCAGCGGGCGGCTTCGGCTGGTCGTCGTCGCCCGGCTTGCCGTCCGCGAAGGCGGGAGCGGTGGCCGACAGGGTCAGCATGGTCGCGGAGGCGAGCAGCAAGGCGGCTGTTCTGGTGGCAGGCACGGACGAGAACGTACAGGGCGGCGTCATGGCACCCGCCGCCGAGGTGCGCTGGGCGCCGGCGGCCCCACCCCGGCGGCGGCCCGCAAGAAGCCCTCGCGATACTGAACCCATGAAGCTCAGCCGCCCAGTCTCCTGGTTCCTGCTCGCCTTCGGGGTGTGGAGCTGGGTCATCTGGATCACTTTCGTCAAAAATCTGTGGAAGGACGGCAGCGGGCTCGCCTTCGACGACGCGGGCGACCCGACCGGGTACTTCTGGGTGCACCTGACGCTCGCCGTTGTCTCCTTTGTCTTGGGGACGGTGGTGGGGACCATCGGGTTCCGTGGAATCCGCGCTCTGCGCCGTACGTCATAGCCGTGGCCGTTCTCGGGGTCCTCGTGGGCCTGGCCGTGCTCGCGGCCTTCGCCGCCCTCCACTGGTACGCGTGGCGCCGCCTCGTGCGCGACACGACGGCCGGACCCGGGCGGGCGCGGCGTGCCGGCACGGTCGTCTTCGTGGCCGGACCGCTGCTGGTGCTCGCCGCGCTCGTGGCCGGACGCTCCGGCGCGCCCTTCCCGCTCCAGCGGATCGTCGCCTGGCCCGGCTACCTGTGGCTGGCCCTCTCGCTCTACCTGCTGCTGGCGCTGCTGGTGGGGGAGTTGGTGCGGCCGCTGCTGGGGTGGTGGGTCGGAGGGAGGGGGGCAGGCGAGGAAGCGGCGGACTCCGTAGAGGGCGATTTGGGCGAGCGAGCCTCCTCCGTAGAGGCTGCTCCCGCAGAGCCCGGCTCCGTCGAGAAGCACATCCGCCACAACTCCCCCTCCCCCTCCCGCCCCCTCCCGCCGTCTCTTCGTGTCACGGATCGTCGGGGGTGGCGTCGCTGCCGCCGCCGTGGGGACCGTCGGGTACGGGGCCTACGGTGTGCTCAGGGGACCCCGGGTGAAGCGGGTCACCGTGCCGCTTGCCAAACTGCCGCGCGGTGCGCACGGGTTCCGGATAGCCGTCGTCAGCGACGTCCACCTCGGGCCGATCCTCGGGCGCGGCTTCACGCAGCGCGTGGTCGACACCGTCAACGCCACGCAGCCCGATCTGATCGCCGTGGTCGGCGACTTGGTGGACGGCAGCGTCGAGGACCTCGGCCCGGCCGCCGCCCCGCTCGCCGGGCTACGGTCACGGCACGGCGCGTACTTCGTCACGGGCAACCACGAGTACTTCTCCGGGGCCGAGCAGTGGGTCGACCACGTACGCGAACTCGGTCTGCACCCGCTGCGGAACGCCCGTACGGAACTGCCGGGCTTCGACCTCGCCGGTGTCGACGACGTGGCGGGCGAGGACGAGGGTGAGGGCCCCGACTTCGCCAAGGCCCTCGGCGACCGGGACCGCTCACGGGCCTCGGTCCTCCTCGCGCACCAGCCGGTCGTCATCCACGACGCCGTCGAGCACGGCGTCGACCTGCAACTCTCCGGCCACACCCACGGCGGCCAGCTGTGGCCCGGCAACCTCGTGGCGGACCTGGCCAACCCCACGCTCGCGGGCCTGGAGCGGTACGGCGACACGCAGTTGTACGTGAGCCGGGGCGCGGGGGCGTGGGGGCCGCCGGTGCGGGTCGGGGCGCCGTCGGACATCACGGTCGTGGAACTGGCGTCACGACAGGCCTGAGCGGCGACGGGTTGGTGACGTTCGCCGAGGAGACGACTGCGGGGGAGCGCCGCCCCTGTGGGGGCTCAGGAACTGCGGGCCAGCTCCGGGCGCTTGAGGTAGTCCGTGAAGCCGATGACGTTGCCCCACGGGTCGGCGATCTCCACGGTCCACCCGGTGGCGACGGAGAACGGCTCGGCGAGCAGCACGACCCCGGCGTCGGCGAGGGCCCGGCCCTTGGCGCGGGCGTCCGGGACCTCCAGCCACAGGCGGGGCGAGGGCCAGGGTGGCGTACGGGGCATGATGCCGTCCTCCACCCGCAGCAGGATGCCCGGGGTCTCCTTGCCCACCTTCAGGATGGCGAGCCCGATCTCGTCGAGCCGGAAGGCGACGGGGAACCCGGCCCGCTCGTAGAAGCCGACGGCCTCGCCCAGGTCGCCGACGGGGAACAGGGCGTTGTCGAAGCCGAGAAGCTCTGCGGACTGGTCAGCGGACAGGCCGACCGACTGGTTGTCTGACATTCCGTCAGGGTAGGTCAGGGGTGGCCACCGCACCGGCGCAGGCGCGCATGAACCGCCCCACGGAGCGCGTGCACCTTCGGCCGTGTGGTCGTACGGGTGGTCCGGGCCGTCAGGGGCAGTCGGTGAGGAATTCCCTCACCGCACTGATGTCCGTATGCCATTCGGAAATCTGATGGCCGTCCTCATCGACCGTGCTGCGCGGCTCCACGGACCGCCACGGCTCGTCCGGCAGGAAGGGGTCGGACAGTTCGTCGAGGAAGATGATCGAGTTCTGGATGTGGACGTCCGGGCCACTTCGGTAGACCGGCCAGCAGAACACGAAATTGGCGGTGGCCGGATCGGTGAGGGACGAGACGAAGCACGAGGTGGCCTCGTCCTGTCCGGCCACGATGCGCAGGGCACGCGCCCAGCTGGCCCGGTAGTCGTCCACTCCCCAGTAGGAGAGATCCATCGGAAAGTCCTCCGAGAAGTCCCCCACGGAGATCCTGCCGACGGCACCGACGCCGTTCGCCGCGTCCTGCGGCGAGGGCACGGAGACCACCCGGATCGAGAAGGCGTTGTCCACGCGACGTGCCCCGCTCCAGGAAAGGGGCGGGGCACCGTCGGACCAGACAATCGACGCGAGGTCAGAAGCGGCGCGTGATCAGCGCGCGCTTGACCTCCTGGATCGCCTTCGTGACCTCGATGCCACGCGGGCACGCGTCCGTGCAGTTGAACGTCGTGCGGCAACGCCACACGCCGTCCTTGTCGTTGAGGATCTCCAGGCGCTGCTCGCCCGCCTCGTCACGCGAGTCGAAGATGAAGCGGTGCGCGTTGACGATCGCGGCCGGGCCGAAGTACTGGCCGTCGTTCCAGAACACCGGGCACGAGGACGTGCAGGCGGCGCACAGGATGCACTTGGTCGTGTCGTCGAAGCGCTCGCGGTCCTCGGCGGACTGCAGACGCTCGCGCGTCGGCTCGTTGCCCTTCGTGACGAGGAAGGGCATGACGTCGCGGTAGGCCTGGAAGAACGGGTCCATGTCGACGACCAGGTCCTTCAGGACCGTCAGACCCTTGATGGGCTCGACCGTGATCGGCTTGCCCGGGTTGATGTCCTTGATCAGGGTCTTGCAGGCCAGACGGTTCTTGCCGTTGATCCGCATGGCGTCAGAGCCGCAGATGCCGTGCGCGCAGGAGCGACGGAACGTCAGCGTGCCGTCCATGTCCCACTTGACCTTGTGGAGGGCGTCGAGGACACGCTCCTTGGGGTCGATCTCCAGCTCGAAGTCCTCCCACGTGGCGTCCGCCGAGACCTCGGGGTTGAAGCGGCG
Organism: Streptomyces huasconensis; assembly: GCA_004010275.1. Lineage (GTDB taxonomy): Bacteria > Actinomycetota > Actinomycetes > Streptomycetales > Streptomycetaceae > Streptomyces > Streptomyces huasconensis. Next base: position 14,585 of record RBWT01000089.1, on the reverse strand, counting down.
CACACGCAGGGTGATCGTGATGTAGGGGGAGTCGGCGAAGCCCGCCTCGGGCTTGGCGTCTTCCTTCTCGAGGGTCGGGGTAGCCATCAGTACTTACGCTCCATCGGCTGGTAGCGGGTCTGGACGACCGGCTTGTAGTCGAGACGGATCGTCTCCGTGCCGTCGTCGCCGACCTCGCGGTACGCCATGGTGTGGCGCATGAAGTTGACGTCGTCGCGGTTCGGGTAGTCCTCGCGGTAGTGACCGCCGCGCGACTCCTTGCGGGCCAGCGCGGACTGCGCCATCACCTCGGCCAGGTCGAGCAGGTTGCCCAGCTCGATGGCCTCCAGGAGGTCGGTGTTGAACCGCTTGCCCTTGTCCTGGATCGAGACGTTGAGGTAGCGCTCGCGGAGTTCCGCGATCTTCTCCACCGCCGTCTTGATGGTCTGCTCCGTGCGGAACACCATGACGTTGGCGTCCATGGTCTCCTGCAGCTCCTTGCGCAGCTCGGCGACCCGCTCGCTGCCCGTGGCGTCGCGCAGGCGCTCGACCTGGGAGACGACCAGCTCCTCCGCGTTCTCCGGAAGCTCGACGAAGTCGTTCTTCGCGGCGTACTCGGCGGCGGCGATGCCCGCGCGCTTGCCGAAGACGTTGATGTCCAGGAGCGAGTTGGTGCCGAGGCGGTTGGCGCCGTGCACCGACACGCAGGCCACCTCGCCGGCCGCGTACAGACCCGGGACGACCGTGGTGTTGTCGGCCAGGACCTCACCCTCGACGTTCGTCGGGATGCCGCCCATGGCGTAGTGCGCGGTCGGCTGGATCGGGATCGGGTCCGTGTAGGGCTCGATGCCGAGGTACGTACGCGCGAACTCGGTGATGTCCGGGAGCTTGGCGTCGAGCTGCTCCGGCGGCAGGTGCGTGAGGTCGAGGTAGACGTGGTCGCCCTCGGGACCGCAGCCGCGGCCCTCACGGATCTCCGTGTAGATGGAGCGGGACACGACGTCACGGGACGCGAGGTCCTTCATGACCGGCGCGTACTTCTCCATGAAGCGCTCGCCGTCCTTGTTGCGCAGGATGCCGCCCTCACCGCGGGCGCCCTCCGTCAGCAGGATGCCCATGCGCCAGATGCCGGTCGGGTGGAACTGGAAGAACTCCATGTCCTCCAGCGGGATACCGCGCCGGTAGCAGGCCGCCTGACCGTCGCCGGTGAGCGTGTGCGCGTTCGAGGTCACCTTGAAGAACTTGCCGGTGCCGCCCGAGGCGTAGATCACCGACTTCGCCTGGAAGATGTGGATCTCGCCGGTGGCCAGCTCGTACGCGACGACGCCCGCGCTCTTCTTGACCCCGTCCACCTCGACGATGATCTGGTCGAGGACGTAGAACTCGTTGAAGAACTCCACACCCTCCTTGACGCAGTTCTGGTAGAGGGTCTGGAGAATCATGTGGCCGGTGCGGTCGGCCGCGTAGCAGGACCGGCGCACGGCGGCCTCGCCGTGGTTGCGGGTGTGACCGCCGAAGCGCCGCTGGTCGATGGTGCCGTCCGGGGTGCGGTTGAACGGCAGGCCCATCTTCTCCAGGTCGAGGACCGCGTCGATGGCCTCCTTCGCCAGGATCTCGGCGGCGTCCTGGTCGACCAGGTAGTCACCGCCCTTGACCGTGTCGAAGGTGTGCCACTCCCAGTTGTCCTCTTCCACGTTGGCGAGCGCGGCGGCCATGCCGCCCTGCGCGGCGCCCGTGTGGGAGCGGGTGGGGTACAGCTTGGTGAGCACGGCGGTGCGGCTGCGCTTCGTCGCCTCGATGGCGGCGCGCATGCCGGCGCCGCCCGCGCCGACGATGACGGTGTCGTACTTGTGAATCTTCACTGGGGTCGCCTCGGCTTTAGCGGATGTTCGGGTCGAAGGTGAAGATCACCAGCGTGCCCAGAAGGATGGTGAACACCGTGGCGGTGTACAGCAGGCCCTTGAGCCACAGACGCGTGTTCGGGCGCTCGGCGTAGTCGTTGATGACCGTGCGCAGGCCGTTGGCGCCGTGCAGCATGGCGAGCCACAGCATCAGCAGGTCCCAGACCTGCCAGAACGGCGAGGCCCAGCGGCCCGCGACGAACGCGAAACCGATCTTCGACACGCCGCCGTCGAGCACCAGCTGGATCAGCAGGTGGCCGAGGACGAGGACGACGAGGACGACTCCGGAGAGGCGCATGAAGAGCCATGCGGCCATCTCGAAGTTGCCGCGGGTCGAGCGCGGGGTCTTGGAGGTGCGCTTGCGCGGCGCCTCGATGAAGGGGGCCGGGTGGTCCACGTCGTAGAGCGAGGCACCCTCGACGGGGCCCACTCCGGACGTACCGGACGTTCCGGACTTGTCGAGCGTGGTGTCAGCAGACATGTCTGGCGTCAGCTCCCGAAGACTTCGCGGACGGCGTGGCCGAGGACGGGGTAGAGCGCCCCGATCATCAGGACGACCCAGATGCCGACGACGGTCCAGAGCATCTGCTTCTGGTAGCGGGGTCCCTTCGACCAGAAGTCGACGGCGATGACGCGCAGGCCGTTGAGCGCGTGGAAGAGGATGGCGGCGACCAGGCCGTACTCGAGGAGTGCGACGAGGGGCGTCTTGTAGGTGCTGACGACGTCGTCGTACGCCTCCGGGGAGACGCGGACGAGAGCGGTGTCCAGCACATGCACGAACAGGAAGAAGAAGATGAGGACGCCGGTGACTCGATGAGCCACCCAGGACCACATTCCTTCCCGGCCGCGGTACAGCGTTCCAGCCGGCACGGAAGTTCCTCCGGGAGCGGGGGTTGGGGCCGGCCGGCTTCGGTGTCGGACGAGCCCGGCCGGGTACGGTCCACCGGCCGCCCGTCATCGTATCGACGAGTTGTCGGTGGGCCTGCCCCGGGTCCTCAGGTGTGATCAAACAGGCAGTCAAACAGGCACGTACGGGCTATCGGGGTACGAGGCCGGACGGCGGGGCCCGGTGGCGCCGTCAGCGGCGTTTTCGGCGGCGTGGCGCAGGGTGAGGCGGGTCAGACGGCCGCGGGCCAGGCGCCGCAGTTCGTCGGCGGCGACGGCGCGTTCCTCCTCCGGATCGTTGCCGAGGCGTGACCGAAGACCGGAGAGCAGATGGTCCAGGGCCTCCTCCGGGGCCACCTCGTCGAGGCAGATCACGAACGTGTGACCGAAGCGGCTCTCGTACGCGGCGTGCGCGGCGCGCAGGGCGGTGTGCGCCGCGCTGTACGTGACCCGGGGTGCCTCCGGGCGGCTGACCGGCGGGTCGAGGGGCTCGCGGGCCAGGGCCTCGGCGAGGTCGGCGGGCGAGAGGTCGTACGCCGCCTCGTCACCGGCGGCGAGCAGTGCGTCGAGGTCAGGGTACGGGCGGTGGGCGGCGACGCGGCGGGCCCAGCGCAGGCTTCCGCAGCAGGTCAACAGGGCGGCTTCGGCCGCGCCCGGCGTGGCGGAGTTCAGCCGTTCCGGCGTGGCGACGGGGCGGCGGCGTGGGCGCGCGGCGGCCGGGAGTCGGGTGGAACGGTGCGGGGACAGCGGGCGCTCCTGGGCAGGGGGCGGCTGGGACGGGCGGGAGCAGTGGGGGAGGGCGGTGCGATGGCGTCGGTGGGACGCGGCGCCGGTGGTACAGGTGGTGCCAGTGTGGGACGCAACGGTAGCGAGGCGGGGGAAGGGGCGTCCGATGGATGAGCGAATTTCATCCGGACGGGAGAGGTGCGCCCCGTGGTGTGGACGGATGCCGGCCGGGGCCCCGTCGTAGCGTGGCGGCATGGCTCTGACTTCCGGTGCTGCTCGTGTTTACGGTGTTTCTGGCGTCGCCAACGTTGCCGGTGCTGCCGGTGTTTCTGGTGTTTCTGGCGTTCCAGGCACTCCCGGTGCTTCCGGCACTTGTGATGCGGCGCGGGAGCGGCCCGCCGCGCGGCCGGGCGGTGATCCCGCGAGGACGCGGGGGGCGCCCGGGGTCCGGGGGCGGCGGTGAGGCGCGCGCCCGTCCTCGCGCGGCGGTGCCGTCGTCAGCGGGAGCCGTCGCGCTGACCGTCGCGCTGTGGCCCGGCGGTGACGGGCGCGGCCCCGCGGACCCGCCCTCGCCCCCGTCCGACCGGAATTCGGCCGCCGCCTCGCGCGCGCCGAGCCCGAGCAGGAGCTACCCCCTGTCGAAGGCCCCGCGGACCATCCCGGCCGTGCGGGAGCACACCGCCGCCCGCGGGCCCGGCTGGCGCCCCGCCGAGGGCAAGGGCCGCGCGGTCGTCCACGACGAGGGCCTGGCCGACGAGGCCCGCCTCCTCGCCGGTGAGCTGAAGCTGCGGTACGGCGGGGACGGGCGCGCCCGCGCGGGTGACGTCGAACTGGCGCTCGCGTCCGGGGCGGACGGCGGCCCGGAGTCGTACACCCTCTCCGTGAAGGCGGGAACGGTGCGGATCACCGCGCCCGACGAGGCCGGGGTGTTCTACGGGACCCGCACGCTCAAGCAGGAGGTGGCGGCCGGCCGGACGGCCCCGGAGGGCGTCGTGCGGGACCGGCCCGCCAAGCCGCAGCGGGGCTTCATGCTGGACATCGCCCGCAAGCACTTCGACGCCGAGTGGATCGAGGACCGCGTCCGTGAGCTGGGCGACCTGAAGTTCAACCAGCTCGGCCTGCACTTCTCCGACGACCAGGCCTTCCGCATCGAGTCCGACTCGCATCCCGAGATCGTCTCCGCCGACCACCTCACCAAGGACCGGGTCCGCCGCATCCTGAAGCTCGCCGCGAGCCGGCACATCACCGTCGTGCCGGAGATCGACTCGCCGGGCCACCTCGGCGCCGTCATCCGCGCGCACCCCTCGCTCCAGCTGCGGAACGCCCGGGGCGCCGTCGCGCGCGGCGCGGTCGACATCTCCGAGCCGAAGGCCGCGCGGATCGTCGACGACCTCCTGAAGGAGTACGCCGAGCTGTTCCCCGGCCGCCACTGGCACCTCGGGGCCGACGAGTACAGCGCCCTGACGGTCGAGAACCCCGAGGCGTCCTTTCCGCGGCTGGCCGCCGCCGCCCGCGAACGGTACGGACCGGACGGCCGGGTGCAGGACCTGGCGACGGGGTGGCTCAACGACCGGGCCGACACCGTGCGCCCGTACAAGAAGAAGCTCAGGGCGTGGAACGACGGCTTCTTCCGGGGCGGGCGGGCCGAGGCCGCCGAGGACCTGGAGGTCGCGTACTGGACGGGCAAGGAGATCGGCGCCCGTGACCCCGAGGAGTACCTGAAGGCCGGGCGCGAGCTGGTCAACTACAACGACGAGTACCTCTACTACGTCCTCGGCGAGCCCCAGACGTTCCGCTATCCCACCGGGCAGCGGATCTACGAGAGCTGGACCCCGCGCGTGATCCGCGGCACGCGGCCGGTGAGCGCGGAGTACGACGACCAGATCCTCGGCGGGTCCTTCGCCGTCTGGTGCGACCTGGCCCGCTCCCAGACCCAGGAGCAGGTCGCGCGGGGCATCCGCATGCCCCTGCGGGCCACCGTCCAGAAGCTGTGGGACCCGCGCACGCCCACGCTTTCCTGGAGCGAATTCGTGAAACTCGCTGATACGGTCCGTTAGCCGCCGGCCGGCGCCCTGGGGAGGGACACGGGCGGGCGGCTTCTGGTCACGTCCTACACGTCCGTGAATCCCGTGGGGGGTCGCTCAGCGATGCTGTGCAAGGCATGTCAGTTCAATACGGCGGTGACGGCGCAGGGGTACTGCGGCGTCTGCGTCCAGGCCGCCGCGGCCGCGCCGCCGCCCGGTCCCGCCATGGTCGACGGGCGCGCCGCCTGGCTGCGCTCGCCCGTCGGGCTAGGCCGGGCCACCGCGGTCCTGCTCGGCCTCGTCATCGCCACCGACGTGTACTCGCTGTGGACCGGCACCGTCATGCAGGACGTGCTGGGAAAGCTGGTCGGCGGGGCGTACGGGGCGGACATCGAGCGGGAGGCGGACCACGCCGACACGCTGTACGCGAACACCGGGATCGCGCAGACGGTCGCCCTGCTCGCCACCTGCGTCGTCTTCCTCGTCTGGTTCCACCGGGTGCGCGTGAACGCCGAGGTGTTCGAGCCGCACATCCACCGCAAGAAGCGCGGCTGGACGGTGTGGGGCTGGTTCGTGCCGGTCGTGAACCTCTGGTTCCCGCGGCGGATCGCCGTCGACATCTGGGACGCGAGCGGCACCCGGACCGCGACGCCCGACGGCATGCCGCCCCTGGACCCGGCGGCGGAGCGCGGCCCGCACCGGCTCGTCAACGTCTGGTGGACGCTGTGGGTGGCGAACCTCTTCGCCGGGCGGTGGGCGACCCAGTCGTACATGAAGGCCGAGGAGGCCGACGAGATCAAGGCGGCGGTCGCCAACATGATGTTCACGGACGCCCTCGACATCGCGGCCGCTGTCCTCGCCATCGTCTTCGTGCTGCGGCTCACGCGCATGCAGGACACCAAGGCCCGCATGGGCCCGGCCCCCGCGCCGCAGCCGGTGGCCTTCCCCACCGCCCCGTGATCTCCCTCATCCGGTGACTCCGGTGGCGGACTCGCCCGCCTCCGTCGTGTTTCCGGCCGAGGCCGGGCAGAACGGTCACATGAGCCGCGACGACCGACGGCTCGACCGTGCCACGGAGTACGACGGGGGACGCGCCATGGGCTACTGGGGGTATTACGTCGTGGGCAGGAGCGAGCGGCCGCTCGCCCGGTTCCCGGCGGTCGAGGGCGTACGGGACGACCTGTCCCTGCTCGAACGGCGGGCCGACGGCTGGCAGGTGTGGGAGGTGCCGGGCGGCGACGGCACGCGTGACATCGGGAACATGAACGCGCTCGCCCTGCAGACGGGCGCGCCCGCGCTCTTCGGATACGTGATGGACAGCGCGTGCGTGGCCGTCGAGGCGGCGGCGCCGGAGAGCGGGGCGTGGACGACCTGCCTGGCGCGGCGCGCGATGGCCGACTGCCTCGGCGACGGCGGGCTGACTGTGGAGGACTACTTCCTGGAGCCGTCCGACGCCGCCGCGCGCGCGGTCGCCTGGGCCGCCGAGGCGGGCCGGACCGTGCGGGCGGCGGCGCTCCTCGACGTGCTGAACGCCGACGCCGAGCCCTCGGCGGAGCAGCTCTTCTTCCGCTTCCTCGACCGGCTCGGTGTCGTGCCGCAGTGACGGCAGTGACGTTCCCGGCGCGGCGCACGCAGTACAGGTGAAGCGCAGGGTCCGTGACGGGAGACGTACAGCATGAGCCTGGTGGAGCTGATCGCACAGGCCGACGACCGGGGTCTCGCGGCCAGTGGGCTTGCCTGCCTCGACCGCTGCGTGCCGGTGCTCGGCGGCGACGACGACCTGTTGCGGCCCCTGTGGGCGCGGCTGGCGGAGGGCGGTGACTGGGGCGCGGCGCTGGCCGGCGCCCGGGCGGCGCTCACGCCCCCGGCGGACGACGGCGGTTCGCCGGACGAGGCCACCGTGCTGGCCCGGCGCATGCTGGACGCCGTCCCCGCCGCGCACACGGGCCCCGCGGTACGCGAGTGGGCGGACGGCTGCTCCGTCGCGGCCCTCCAGGTCCACCGGCTTCTGGAGACCGCGCCCCGGAAGGGGGCCCGCCCGGTGTCGGCGCGCCGCGAGGGCCGTACGGACGGCATGACGCCACTGGTCGAGGCCGAACTGCGGCGCCAGATCCGTATCCTGGAAATCCTGTCCAACAAGGGCGCGGGCCCGGCGGGCGGCCTGCGGCAGGCGCTGGACATCTCCCTGGAGGGGCGGCGGGTGCTGCGGGCGGTGGTGTCGCGGCGGGCGCGGGGGTGTGGCTGACGGGGGTTGTCTGTTCGGGCGGCCTGGGGGGTCTGTGGAGCTGGCCCTTCAGCCTCGTCGCGTCAGTCCCGCCGCGCGCACGGTTCGCCGTGACCGGCGTCCGCGTCGGTGGCGGGGGCGGTGACGGCGGCGGGGGCCGAGCGGCTCTTCCCCTCGTCGCCGCCGAGGAAGCCGTACGCGATGAAGCCGGCGCAGATGCCGAGCAGCACCGCGCCGGCGGCCAGCACGCGACGGTCCGAGACCTCGCCGACGACGGTCGGATCGTCGGGGTCCTCGGGAACGACGACTTCCCTGAGGCCGGGTTCTCCTCGGCCGACTGCTCCGGGGGCGGCTGCTCCGGGGCCGGCTGTTCCGGTTCCGGTCGCTCTCCTCCCGGTCTCTCCGATCCCGGCCTCGGGGTCCTCGGGAACGACGACTTCCCCTGAGGCCGGGTTCTCCTCGGCCGACTGCTCCGGGGGCGGCTGCTCCGAGGCCTACTGCTCCGGGGCCGGCTTCTCCGATCCCGGTCCCTCCCCTCCCGGTCTCTCCGATCCCCGCCTCTTCCAGGCGCCTGATGCCCGCTTCTTCCAGGCGTCTCATGCCCGCCGCGTTCCCGTGCTTCGTCATCCCCCGCCCCCTGAGCGATCCCGCGCAACCGGCGATCCGCGAATCCGGCCGGTTATACAACACCTTCTCCTCCGTCCACCAGCGCCAGGACCAACACCGTCCGGCGCGCGTCCGCACAGGCGGCGTCATTCGGCCCAACTGCGCGGGCTTCGCCGTTCTCGCTCCAAAACCCCTGGCCCTTGGTTAATCTGACGAGCCATCACCGGCGACCCGGCCGCCCCAGCGGCCACGGAGGAGCCCGTGCGTGAGGAACTCGGATTCGACGAGCTGCTGGACGACGGCGGCTTGATCGCCCGGCTGCTCGGCAGGACCGCGGCGGGGCGCAAGAGAGAGCTGCTCTACGGGCCCGATTTGCCCGTGGTGCTGCTCGTCGGCGGGCCCGGCATGGGCAAAGGGCGCCTCCTGCGGTGCGTCCGGGACCGCTTCGGGCCGCGCGTGCCCGTCGCGTACCTCGACTGCGCCCTGAGCGACTGCCGGGAGCAGGCCGAACAGCGGCCCGGCAGCCGGTCGGACGTGACGGAGGCGCTGCGCCTGATCGCCCTGCAGTACGGGGACTGGGCGGGGGACGGCGGCAAGATCGCCGTACCGCGGCTGTACGCCGGTCTCGCGGCCGTGGCGGCGAGCGACCGGCTGGCCCACGCGGCGCCGCTGGTGGACGAGGTCGGCCGCCTGGAGAGTCTGCTGCCGCCCAAGTCCTTCTGGCGCGGCGTGCTGATGGGGGCGGCCAACAACTACCTCGGCTTCCTGGGCGGCCTGGTCACCACGCCACTGGCGGGGCCGTTCATCAACGCCCTCCTCGACGGACTGTTCGCCCGCCTCTCCCCGGAGGGCAGGTCCGCCCTCACGGAGGGGTACGGTGACTACCCCGGCGCGGGCGGCAATCCCCAGGCCGGGCTGCGGTCACTGGGCGGCGACTTCCAGCAGGGCGGCGAGGCGCGCCGGATCGCCGAGGGCTTCCTGTTCCGGGCCCTGCGGCAGGACATCGACGCCGCCTACAGCTCCGTACGGGGACGGCTGTCGCGGGTGGGGCGGCCCGCCCTGCTCCTCGACCACGCGGACAACTCCCTGGGCAGGCGGCTGCTGAAACCGGCCCTGGAGGACCGGGAGCGCGGCCACCACGACCGCCTGGTCGTCTTCGCGACCGCCCGGCGCGAGGACGGCGGACGCTTCCTCCACCGCGCGGGCGGCCCCGCGGCGGAGACGGCCAGGTGGGAGCCGTTCACCGGAGCGCTGCCCGACTGGAGCCGCCCGCCGGGCGGTGTGCCCGACCACGCGCCGCTGTGGCGCGCGTCCTCCTCGTCCGCATGCCCGTGCTCACCCGCGACCAGCAGAAGGCCGAGCTGAGCCGGCTGCGGGGCGGCCAGGAACAGCCGGACACCGCCGTCCGGCTGCGTATCCACAGCGGTGTGCACCGGCTGAGCGGCGGCCGCCCGCTGTTCGTGACCCGGCTCGGGGAGGCCGCCGCGGCCTTGCAGTTCCCCGTGCCGGAGGACTGCACCGACTGGACGCTCCTCGACGCCCGGGTGCCCGCGGGGGACGACGACGAGGGGCGCCGGGTGGCCGACCGCCCCGTGGCCGACGTACTCCTCGACGAACTCGTCACCTGTCAGCGGCCCGAGGAGCTGCCGCCGGAACACCGCGCGCACTGGCTCGACCTGCTCACCCACCTGTCGGTGGCGCACGACGTGGAGTGCGCCCAGACCCTGATGCGCGCGGTGCAGGAGGGGCGGGACGACCAGCTGTCCGCCTACCTCATCGCCGACCTCATGGAGGACAGCGGCTGGCCGCGCTGCCCCCGGCACTTCATCGGCGACCTCGGCCTGCGCCGTCTGCTGACGCGGCGGCTGCACCTCCTGCGGCCGGGCGGCGCCGCCTGGCACACGGATCACGCGCTGCTCCAGGGCCACTACCGCGACCTGGGGAACGACCACCCCGACCCGCTGTTCAGGACCGCGGGCGCGCACCGGACGCACCACCTGCTCGCCTCCGACGGCGCGGACCTCGTCACGAGGTATCTGGCCGGAACCTTCCTCACCCGCCCGCTCACCGACTGGTGCGAGGAGCTGCTCTCCGTCGCCGACGCCGCGCTGATCGGGGTGGCCGACGACCGGTACGCCCACGCCCTCGGCGAGATCCACGTCCACGGCGACACCCGGCGGCGGCTGATCGACCGCCTGCTGCACGCGGTGTGGCTCACGGAGGACCTCGCGCAGCCGCTCGACGAGACCGTGCCGGGCGCGCTGCGCGGTCCGCTCCGCGGCCTCAGCGAGGAACTGGCGCGGATCGCCGACGAGGCGGTGCGGACCAGGGGCCGGAAGGGGCGGATGTGGCCAGGGCGGCGGAGGGGGCCGCGCTGCTCGTCCGCATGGCCCGTGAGTGGGGAGACCGGGCGGAGGACAAGCAGCCGCTCCAGCGGTGCGGGTGTACGGAGCACATCGGGTTCGGGTGACCAGGCGGTATGTGGCTTCACCGGCAGAGGGAGAGCAGCGTTGAGACGGTTCGGGAACTGGCTGTACAACACGTTGTGGGCCAACTGGACGCGCAGGATCGCCACGCTGCTCGGCCTCGCAGCCGTGGGCACGCTGGTCTACGTGCTCCTGCCCCCGCCCGATGAGCCCGCCGGACCGGAGACCTGCGCCACCGGCGTCGTCCGGCGCGGCGGCGAGTGCATCGGGGTCAACGGCACCGGCTACGACTTCGGCACCCCGGAGATCGGCAAGGTGGCCCGCGCCATCGCCGAGGAGAACAGGAAGGTCGACGGCAAGCCGCACGTCACCATCGCGATGATGCTGCCGCTCCAGCCCGACATCCCCGCCGAGCGACGGCAGCTCCGCAGCGAGATCCAGGGCGCCTATCTCGCCCAGTACCGGGCGAACCGCGGGGAGAACGTCCCGCTCATCCGCCTTGTCCTCGCCAACCCCGGTGACGGCTACGCCCAACAGGCCAAGGTGGTGCGCCAGTTGGGGGCCATGGCGAAGGACAAGCGGCACAACCTCCGCGCCGTCACCGGCTTCAACCTGAGCCTGCGGACCACCGAAAATGCCATCGGGCAGCTGACCAACAAGCATGGCATCCCCGTCCTCGCCAGCCGCATCAGCGCCGACGGCCTCGCCAACCCGGAGGACGAAAACAAGGGCGTCCCTTTCCCCGGCCTCGCCCGGATCATCCCGACCAACAGCCAGCAGGCCAAGGCTCTGGCGAGCTTCCACGGCGGTCTCGACGACGCGGAGACCGTCCTGATCAAGGACACCCGGCCGAACGACATCTACGTCGAGTCGCTCGCCGAGGCGTTCGGCGCGACGAGCCGGGCCCGCCGGGGCCGAAGGACCAGCCGTACAGGTCCCCGGGGATCACCGAGGTCGGCACCACGGGCAACGACTTCGAACAGATCAGCCTGAACATCTGCGAGTCCAAGGCGCGGTACGTCTACTTCGCCGGCCGCCCCGTCCATCTCAGGCTCTTCGCGCTCAAGCTGGCGGAGACGTCGTGCCACGGCAAGAAGTACACGATCGTCAGCGGCTCGGGAGCCGCCGCCCTGAACCGCTACATGAAGGGCGGCGACTGGGAGACACTGCGCGGCGGCAGGGACGCCGAGGAGCCCACCGTCACCGTTCAGTACGCGGCTCCGGCACACCCCAAGGCATGGGAGGGCGCGCTGCGCGCATGGGACAAGGAGCACGACGACCCGAAGTCCCGCCCCGGCTACCTCACCGATCCCCAGCGGGAACTGCGCGAGCTGGAAGAACTGGCGCGGAAGGGCACCGCGGGCGACATCGGTGACGTCCGCCTGGAGGACTCCCGCACCATGCTGGTCCACGACGGCGTCCGCACCATCGCCCGGGCCGTGGTCCTCGCCACCTCCCAGGCGCGGGGCGGGGTGCCGCCCCTGGAACGGGTCGCATCGGAGTGGCCGCGCCTGGAGTCCAAGTACCGCGTGAACGGCACGAGCGGCTGGCTCTGCCTGACCAACGCGGGCAACGCCTACAACAAACCGGTCGCCGTCGTCGAACTCGACCCGCGCACGAAGAAGGTGGACTTCGTGGGCATCGGCTGGCCCGAGAACGGCCGGGCGCAGCCGGACAACTGCATCGTGCCCAGCAAGACGGAGTGACGGGCCGCGCCGCCCGGTCGCGGAGCGGCGCGGCCCGTGGTTCAGGGCGTCAGGGCCTGGCCCAGCCGGGCCCCCGCCGGGGTGCCCAGCAGCGTCCGCGTGTAGTACACGCGCTCGCGCCGGGTACGCCCGAACTGCCGCTGTCCAGCTGGAGGATCGTGCCGTCGCCCGCGTCCTCGCCCTCGGCGCCGATGGCCAGGTCCGCGCGGCCGGAGCCGGACAGGTCGGCCAGCGTGACCGAGGAGCCGAGGCGGTCGCCGCTCTCCGTGGCGCCGGGGACGTCGGGCTCGTCCTGCGAGAAGGGCAGCGCGCCCGTGCCGGTGAGGCCGGCCGCGGAGCCCTTCAGGAGCAGGGAGGTGCCGGCGTCCTTGCGGTTGGTCCCGCTGCGGGTGATGTCCTCGCCCGGGGCGCCGGTGAGGACGTCCGCGTAACCGTCGAGGTCGTAGTCGCCCGCCGCGACCGACCAGCCCATCGCGTCACCCGACTCGGCGGCGCCGACCACGCCGCCGGTCGCCTGGTGGACCGTCGTCAGGCCCGTCGTGGTGAACCCCGTCGAGGTGCCCGGGACGACCGTGACCTGGCCGCCCGTGTGCGCGCCGGACTCGGAGGTGTACGGCTGGCCGATGACCAGGTCGTCGTAGCCGTTGCCGTTGACGTCGCCCACGGCGACCGAACGGCCGCCCGGCACGGACAGGACGCCCACCCGGTTCAGCCCCGAGCGGCCGCCCCGGAACCACGCGACCTTGCCCTTGCCCGCCTGGTCGCGGTAGGTGAGGGCCACGTCCGCGTAGCCGTCGCGGTTGAAGTCGCCGGACGCGGCGTCGGCGTACGCGATGGCGGTGTCGCCCGGGGTGAGGCTGCCGCCCGACTCCCGGTCGCGTCCAGCCGCGCGGCCCACGAGCCGCCCGTGCCGGTCGCCGCGGCGAAGACGTCGGCCTTGCCGTCGGCGTTGAAGTCGCCGACGGCGACCGCCGAACCGAAGCGGGCCTTCGCGTAGTTGAAGTCGTCCGAGAGCTGCATGTCCGTGCCGGACGTGAAGGACGGGCCGTACAGCATGGTGACCGCGCCGCGGTCGGTGTGGCCCGAGGAGTCGTCCTCGCCGGGGGCGCCGACGACGAGGTCCGCGTACCCGTCACCGTTCAGGTCGCCCCACGCCGTGGCCGCTCCCCACTCGTCGCCCGCCTCGGAGTTGCCGGGGACGCCGGTGCTGGTCTGCGTCAGGGAGATCTTCCGCTCGCCCGCCGGACCGCCTGGGCCGCCGGGCACGACGGTCACCCGGCCGCGGTCGCCCGACGCCTTCGGGGTGCCCGCGACCAGGTCGGCGGCGCCGTCGCGGTCGAAGTCGGCGGTCGGAACCGCCGAGCTGCGGCCCGCGCTCGCCGCGAAGCGGCGGATCTCGCCCAGCTCGGCGTGGAGGTTCTTGCCCGGGCAGGGGGTCGTGGCGGCGTCGCGGTGGCCGGAGACCGTGTGCAGCGAGGCCTGTTCGCCCTTCTTCCACACGCCCGTGTCGGCGGAGGCGGTCAGCGTGACCTTGCCGGCCGGGTCGCCGTCGTACTGGCCGAGCTTCCAGGCCGCCACGCGCGCCACCGACTCCAGGGCGGCGCGCGTCGGCCTGCCCGCGCTCCTGCCGGCCGCCGGGTCGCCCTCGAAGTCGCCGAGGACGGCGATGCCCGTCGACTCGCCGTCGAAGCCGTCGGTGTGCGCGCCGAGCACGGGTACGTCAACGCCGCCCGCGCGGCCCTCGAAGACGCGGCCGCACTTGTCCACGAGGAAGTTGAAGCCGAGGTCGTTCCTGCCCTCGGTCCGCACCTGGTACGTCATGAGGGCGCGGATCAGCGCGGGGGACTCGGCGCAGCGGTAGTCGTTGGTGCCCGCCGTGTGGTGGACGAAGACCGCCTTGACCTTCTCCCCGTACTCCGCCGGGTCCTTCACGAGCGACTCGTCGGCGCCCCAGGCGGCGCGGCCGATGATCGGCGGCCGGTTGACCGTCGACGGTGGCGGCGTCGGCTTGGTGGGGGTGGGCTTCGGGGTCGGTGAGGGGGAGTCCGAAGCGGGGCCTGTGGGGACGCCGGTGGCGGGGCCGGTCGCGGTGGGGGCCGGTCGCGGTG
>RBWT01000088.1 GCA_004010275.1 Streptomyces huasconensis | reverse complement strand
GTTCCGGGGGCAGGGCGGGGGGTGGAGCCGAGGACGGCCGGGCGTCGCCCATGTCTTCGCCTTCTGGGAAAGCCGCGCCTTCTATGACTCCTTCATGGCTCGCTCACACGACCGCCTGGCGGCTGCGCAAGGGGGTACGTACAAGGACCTCCAGGCCAAGCTCTTCGATCACCGCTTCGACGTGAAGACGGGCTTCGAGCCGCGCTTCACGGGCGCGGACGTGGTGCGGGTGGCGCACTGCCGGGTCCATGAAGAGCGGGTCGAACACTTCGCCCTGATGCAGGAGAAGGTGTGGAACCCGGCGATGGCCGGCTCACCCGGGATGGTGCGAGGGCTCTTCGGAGAGGCGCCCGGACATGAGTTCCTCGTGCTCTCGATGTGGCAGTCTGCCGCCGAGCACGGCAAATACCGTGCCGAGCGGGTGGAGCGTCTCTCGCTGCGTGCGCAGACGGATGCCGATGTCGCCGCTCTCGCCGGTGACATCGTGCACCTGGAGCCCTCCTGGACGGTGTGACCCCTTCTCAGGGCGCGGGGCTTCACCGCCCCGCGAAAACCCCTGCGCGTGTGGCGGCGAAGGCCGCCGCCGCCGACTGGTCGGCGAGCGCCGTGTCGATTGGCTCGCGTGTGATGAACACGCGGAAGAGCAGGGGCGCGGACACGGCGCGGACGAGGGCCGCCGCGTCGGTGTCAGCGGTTGCCTCGCCGCGCTCTACGGCGCGCTTGACGACCGCCTCGCAGCGGCTGAACCGCTCGGCGTAGAAGGAGTGGAGGGCTTGGGCGGCCCGCTCGGACTGGAAGGCCGCGGCGATGAAGGCGGTCGGTGCCGCGGCCGACGCCTCGTCGGAGAAGGAGTCGACCACCTCCCGGGCCAGTGCCCGCAGATCCCCTTCGAGGCTGCCGGTGTCCGGCGGTGTCCACGTGTCCTCGCCCGCCAGGTCCAAGGCGTCGGCGACCATGCCTTCGAGCCCGCCCCAGCGGCGGTACAGCGTGGTCTTGTGGACCCCTGAGTGATCGGCCACGTACTCGACGGTGAGGCCGGGATACCCGTGGTCGGCGAGACCGCTCAGCACGGCGTCGCGGACGGCGGCGCGGGTGCGGGCCGTGCGGCCGCCGGGGCGGCGGGTGCCGGGGGCGGCGATCGTCGCGGTCGACCCGGGTCCGTCGGGCTTCGTCGCCGCCGCGTGACGGGGCGACTTCGTGAGCCGCGGCAGTTCGGTGGCATGCGGTTGTTCGGTGATTTGGGTCGGGGCCCCTTCGGGCTGGTTCCGTCGGCCTCCGCCGCCACTTGCCGAGCTAGCGGCGTGCTGGTCCGCGTCGCGTCTTTGGCCGCTCTGACCAGCGGCAAGAGGCTTGTTTGCCATGGCCTACCCCTCTCCGTCATCCCATCTCGGCGAAGTCTACCGCAACTGCCGTTGCGTTAGCCCGATCGCCATGTCACACTCGACGTAACGCAACGGCCGTTGCGTTTGTTCGGCGTGAATGTGGAATCGGGGGAGCCGTTGCCTACTCAGATCTCTCTGCATGGCGTGACCAAGACCTGTGGTGATCGGCTGCTGTTCGACGCGGTCTCCCTCGCGATCAGGCCGGGCGAGCGCATAGGCGTCGTGGGGGAGAACGGCGCGGGCAAGTCGACGCTGCTGCACCTGATGTCCGGTGACGAAAGGCCCGACGAGGGCCAGGTCGTGACCGTCGCCGAACACGGGGCGGGACTGCTGGCGCAGACTCCCCGGCTGCCTGCCGACCACAGCGTCGGTGACGCTGTCGACGCGGCGCTGGCCGAGCTGCGGGCCATGGAGCGGCGACTGCGTGAACTCGAAGCGGACCTCGGCTCCGCTACCGAAGAGGCCCTGGGGGAGTACGGCGACCTGCTGACGACCTTCGAACTGCGCGGCGGCTATGAGGCGGACGCGCGAGTGGACAAGGCGATGCACGGCCTGGGCCTCGGGCACATCGGCAAGGACAGAACCCTGGGCAGCCTGTCCGGGGGTGAGCAGGCGCGGCTCGGTCTGGCCTGCCTCGTTGCCGCCGCCCCGGAAGTCATGCTCCTGGACGAGCCGACGAACCACTTGGACGAGGGGGCGCTGGACTGGCTGGAGAACGCCCTGTCGGCACATCGCGGCACGGTGGTCGCGGTCTCCCACGACCGCACCTTCTTGGAGCGGGTCACCACCGCGATCCTCGAAGTGGACGGCGACCGCAGGACAGTGGTGCGGCACGGCGGCGGCTATCAAGGGCTACTCGCGGAGCGGGCAGCGGCCCGCGCACGCTGGGAGCAGGAGTACGCGCAGTGGTGCGAGGAGACCATGCGGCTTCAGGAGTTCATGGCGACCACCGCCCACGCTGTCGCCGGCGGACGCGCCATGAAGGACAACAACAAAATGGCGTACGACCGGGCGGGAGGCCGGGTCCAGGCCTCCGTCTCGGGCCGGGTGCGCAACGCGCAGGAGCGGCTCCGCCGGCTCCACGAGCAGCCCGTGCCCAAGCCGCCCGAGCCGCTGAGGTTCGCGGCGCGTCCCATGGCGGGCGCCACCGAGGGCGCGCTGGTGACCTTGCGGAACGTGCGCGTGGGCGAGCGGCTAGAGGTGGAGGAACTCACGGTGTCCGCCGGTGAGCGCCTGCTGATCCACGGGGAAAACGGCGCGGGGAAGTCCACTTTGCTGCGCACCTTGGCGGGCGTTCTGGAACCGGACGAAGGCACCGTCGTCCGCAGGGGGCGGATCGGCTATCTGGCGCAGGAGGTACCGGTCCGACGTCCCGCCGAGCGCGTCCTTGGGGCCTTCGGCAAAGGGCTCGGGCTGACCGAGGAGGAGCAGGCGGAGCTGCTCCTTTCCTTCGGACTGTTCCGGGAAGGCGATCTGCACGTCCCGGTGGGGGCGCTCTCCGCCGGGCAGCGCCGGAGGCTGGCTCTCGCACGGCTGCTCGCCAGACCCGCGGACCTGCTGCTTCTCGACGAGCCCGCCAACCACCTGGCGCTCGGCCTGGTCGAGGAGTTGGAGACGGCACTCGACGAATGGATAGGAGCGCTGGTCGTCGTCTCGCACGACCGGTCGCTGCGGCGGCGCTTCACGGGCCGAATACGCCGGATGGAGTCGGGACGGCTACCCGCCTGACCCACCCGCGACAGAGCCGATCTAGGGTTTCCGCATGGCACGCCCGCGGCGCATCATCCTGGTCCGGCACGGCGAGTCGGCGGGGAACGCCGACGACACCGTGTACGAGCGCGAGCCCGATCACGCGCTCGCCCTCACCGAGACGGGGCGGTCCCAGGCGGCGGAGACGGGCAGCCGGCTGCGGGAGGTGCTCGGCCGGGAACGGGTGAGCGTGTACGTCTCGCCGTACCGCCGCACGCACGAGACGCTGCAGGAGTTCCGGCTCGACCCGGAGCTGGTGCGGGTGCGCGAGGAGCCCAGGTTGCGGGAGCAGGACTGGGGCAACTGGCAGGACAGGGACGACGTGCGCCTCCAGAAGGCGTACCGGGACGCGTACGGCCACTTCTTCTACCGTTTCGCGCAGGGCGAGTCGGGGGCGGATGTCTACGACAGGGTGGGGGCCTTCCTGGAGAGCCTCTACCGGAGCTTCGAGGCCCCGGACCACCCGCCGAATGTCCTGCTGGTCACACACGGACTCACCATGCGGCTGTTCTGCATGCGCTGGTTCCACTGGACGGTGGCAGAGTTCGAGTCCCTGGCCAACCCGGAGAACGGCGAGATGAGGATGCTGGTGCTCGGCGAGGACGGCAAGTACGCACTGGACCGGCCGTTCGTGCGCTGGCGGGAGCCGGAGCCGTACGGCGTCACCGGATAGAGTGGCAGGGCGATGACCGCTGACTCCTCTCCCGACCGGCGCCTGGAGCGCGCTCTGGCCAGCCTGCGCGGACTGGCGGTGGGGGACGCGCTGGGCTCCCAGTTCTTCGTGCCCGCGCACTACCCGCTGCTCAAGCACCGACAGCTGCCGGACGCCCCGTGGCAGTGGACCGACGACACCGAGATGGCCTGCTCCGTGCTGGCCGTCCTCATCGAGCACCACCGGATCGATCAGGACGCGCTGGCCCGGTCCTTCGCCGAGCACCACGACTTCGACCGCGGGTACGGCCCTGCGGTGAACCGGCTCCTGCGGCAGGTTCGTGAGGGTGGCGACTGGCGGGAACTGGCCTCTGCGCTGTTCAAGGGGCAGGGGTCCTGGGGCAACGGCGCGGCGATGCGGATCGCTCCGCTCGGCGCCTGGTACGCGGACGACCCGGAGCAGGCGACACATCAGGCGGAGATCTCGGCCTACACCACGCACCAGCACCGGGAGGCAGTGGTTGGAGCGATGGCGGTGGCCGCGGCCGCGGCGCTGACAGCCGACCCGGCGGGGCCACCGACGCCGCAGGCACTCCTTGACGGGGTCATCGCCCTGGTGCCGCGCAGTGCCGTGGGCGCGGGACTGCGCAGGGCGCGGGACATGCTCGACTACGGCGACGCGGCGACGGTCGCCGCGGTCCTGGGGTGCGGCCGCCGCACGACGGCCCACGACACGGTGCCGTTCGCGCTGTGGTCGGCGGCCCGGGGGCTCGGGGCGTATGAACGAGCCATCTGGGACACCGCACAGGTGGGCGGCGACATGGACACGACCTGCGCCATCGTGGGGGGCGTGGTCGCTTCCGGGAAAGGCGGCGTGCCGCCCGGGGAGTGGCTGGAGCGGACCGAGGCGCTGCCGAGCTGGTTGCCGGCAGGGAAGGCCTGATCCCGGGCATTCCGGGAGCCATCAGCGGCTCACGTCACGGTCGTGCCACAGGCGAGCCCTGGCCGGCGGCTGGGCATGGACGTGCGGATACGCTGATGCGGCCCGCCAGTTGATCTTGGTTGGTGCGCGTTGTAACGAGATGCCGGTCCCGGCAGGCCAGTGGCCACCTCCGTGAGCCGCGCGCGGCAGCGGTGAACCGGCCGGGAGGGGGTCCCGTGTCCGACACAGCAGCCGATGGTGACGTACCGGCAAGGGGGGACGTTCCAGCTGGTGGTGATGTAACCGCTCGCGGTCGTGTGCCTGATGGTGGGGATGGTGACGTACCCGCTGGCGGTGGCGTACCCGATCGTGGTGCCGTATCCGCTCGCGGTTCCGCGTCCGCCAGCGGTGAGCCGACTCCCCGTGGCGACGCAGTACGCAGTGGCGGACCCGGTGGCGAAGGACCTCGCGGCGGCCGAGCAGCTGCCGATGGTGATGCGTCCGGCAGCCGTGACGTATCCGCCGACGATGACGGTGACAGATCCGCTCCCGGCAGCGTGTCCGCTGGTGGCGATGGATCTGGTGCGGGCGGGGCATCGGCCACAGGCACTGGACTGGCTGCGTCAAGCGCAGCGGCTGCGCCAACCGCACCGGCTGCACCGGCTGTGTCAGCTGCATCAGCTGGGCCAGATGCGCCCCCTGCGGACGCGTCCGCAGGGGCGGAAGCGCCCGGCGCCCTCGGGGCGTCAGCCGTAGACGAGCGGCGCGACGCGGCCGAAGTGATCGGTGGCCAGGGGAAGAAGGCCGCCGGGAGTGCTGATCAGGCCGGGCCTCAGGGCCGGGCTCCGGCACCGTCGCCGTACCAGACATCCGCGCCACCGCAGCATCCGCAACATCCGCGGCATCCGCAGGACCAGGCAGCCGGAGGGGTGAGGCCGCAGGCCCACGCCGCCTGGGGCTATCCGGTGCCCGAGACCACGCCGATCCTCGCCGACCTACGTACCGACCCGCCCGGACCCGTCCGGACGGCGACGCTCTGCTCGGTGCTCGTCGCCGCCGTACTGAGCATGCTGTTCCTCGGCGACGGGCTGGCGATCAATCTGCTGATCGTCGCCATCCCTGCCGCGCTCGCTGCCTACTTCGCCTCCCCAAAGGCCGGCAGCCGACCCGGTGGCTGGTCTCTGACGTGGGCGGTCGGCGGACTCGCGCTGCTGATCGTGCCCGCGCTGCGGGACGCGGGGTGGCCGTCGTTCCTCGCGGTCGTCTCCTCGGTCGTGCTCGGTTCGCTCGCCTTGCACGGCTGTCGGACCTGGCTCGGGGTGATCCTGAGCCCCATCGGTCTCTTCGACGCGGTGTGGAAGGGGCTCGTCTGGGGTTGGCGCGGCATGCGCGAGCGGGGGAGCAGTGAGCGTGGGGCAGGACCCGCGATGCGCGCGGCGGCGATGACCGCCGCGTTGCTGCTGGTCTTCGGCGCGCTGTTCGCCGGCGCGGATGCCGCGTTCGCCGACCGGCTCGGTGAGCTGATACCGGACACCTCGCCCGCCGGGGTCCCCGTGCGCCTCCTGCTCCTGGTGATCGGCGCGGTCGGCGCGCTCGCCGCAGCGCACGTCGCCGCTTCTCCCCTTCGGTGGGACCGGCTCGTTGTGAAACCCGGCCGAGCCCGCGGCCGGATGGAGTGGGCCCTTCCGCTGATCGTGCTCAATGTTCTGTTCGGGGCGTTCAACGCCGTTCAACTGGCCGTTCTCTTCGGCGGGTACGACACCGTCCTCGACAGGACCGGACTCTCGTACTCCGCCTATGCGCGGCAGGGATTCTGGCAGTTGCTCCTGGCCACGCTCCTCACGCTGCTCGTGATCGTGTTCGCGCTGCGCTGGGCACCTCGTGGCGGCGCCAAGGACCGCACGCTCGTGCGTGCGGTGCTCGGCACGCTCTGCGCGATGACGCTCGTCGTGGTGGCCTCCGCGGTGCGGCGTATGGACATGTATGTGGAGGCGTACGGGCTGACCAGGCTGAGGATCTCGGTCGTGGCCGTGGAGCTCTGGCTCGGTGTGATCATCCTGTTGATCATGGCCGCCGGGATCTGGGGGGCGCGGTGGCTGCCGCGCGCCGTCGCCGCGAGTGCCGCGGCGGGAGTTTTGGCCTTTGGTCTGCTGTCGCCGGACGCGATGATCGCCGAGCGCAACGTGCACCGTTACGAGGTCACCGGAAAGCTCGACCTTGATTACGCGCGCCAGCTGTCCGCAGACGCGATACCGGCCCTCGACAAGCTGCCGGAACCGCAGCGCTCGTGTGCGATCAAGCCCATCGCCGACGACCTCGGGTCGGAGCGTGCCCCTTGGTACGCGACCAGTCTGGGGGAGACGAGGGCCCGGCGGATCATCGAGAAGCGGCCTCCCTCGGCACATTGGGGAGCCTGCGGTGAGGAGCCTGCGGGCGTCTCGTACCGCTGAGGAGCCTGCCTTACCCGCGAACAGCTTCGACGGCGTGATCGGCCGTGAGGTGCGTTGAACACGAACACGAACAGGAACACGAACACGAACACAAACGCGGCGAGCAGTGCCGAGAGTTCGTGCCGTGCTTCACGAGTGCGACCTGGCAACGGCCGAACGCTTCCATGCAGTGACCTTTGAGGGCGTCGTCGAGCCGAGCGTGAAGCTGATCCAGGAGGTCCCGCGTCACGGGATCGAGCGCGGAGAGGTGCGTACGCCTATGTATGTGACGTTATTCCGACCATGCTCAGTAAGGCTCCAAAGTGTGCGGGAGCGAATGGCAGGACGAGGAGTTCGAGGGCCTCGTCGATAAGGTGGTCGATCAGGTGTTGGCCCCGCTTTTACGCCCCTGGCAGGCCTGGGTGTCGCTGCCGACCTCAGGCGGCGTAGGCTATCTGGCGCCATGCCGTACGAAGCACCTACCCACACCGTCGAGCGCTCCTTGCGCGCCACCACCGGAGCGAAGATCGTCGCTGGTGTCGACGAGGTCGGGCGCGGTGCGTGGGCGGGGCCCGTCACCGTCTGCGCGGCGATCACGGGACTGCGCCGACCGCCCGAAGGGCTCACCGATTCCAAGCTGATCAGCCCCAAGCGGCGCACCGCGCTCGCGGCGGAACTGGAGAGCTGGGTCACGGCGCACGCCCTCGGGCACGCCTCGCACGAGGAGATCGACGAACTGGGGATGACGGCCGCGCTGCGACTCGCCGCGGTGCGCGCGCTGGAGGGGCTGCCGGTCCGTCCGGACGCGGTCATCCTCGACGGCAAGCACGACTACCTCGGCGCTCCCTGGCAGGTACGTACGGTGATCAAGGGCGACCAATCCTGTGTGGCCGTCGCCGCGGCTTCGGTCATTGCCAAAGTTCGGCGCGACAAAATGATGGCCGAACTGGGCATCGAACATGCAGACTTCGGTTTTGCGGCCAACGCCGGCTATCCCTCGCCGGTACACAAGGCAGCGCTGGCGGAGCGGGGACCCACCCCGTACCACCGGCTTTCGTGGGCGTATCTTGATGCGCTGCCCCAGTGGCGGCACCTGAAGAAGGCCCGCAGTTGGGCGGACGGAAACGTTCCGGAAATCGAGGGTCAGCTCGGCTTTGAGTTCTGACGCTTTTCCGGCCCTTCCGGTCGCACTCATGTGCCACCCGCCGACGCGACTCGCATCGGCGTTTGATAGACAACACTTCATGCCTCTCATTCCCGAGGAGCCTCAGATTCACGAGAGTGCCCAGGGTCCCCGCGCCACGTCGGCCAATGGCCGTACCGCGCCGACCCCCCGCCCCGTACCCGGTCCGCGTCCCGCAGCTCCGCCGCGCCCCGGCCGCCCGGGCCCTGCCCGGCCGATGCCGTCCGCGCAGCGCACGCCGCGCGATGCGACCGCCAAGCCCGGGCCGTCCGCCCCGGCTGCTTCCGGACCCTCCACCGCCGGTCACTCCGCACCTGGGGCGACTGCTTCCGGAGCGTCCGCTTCCGTAGCTTCCACCAGCCGTGACTCCGCGGCTTCGGTTCCGCAGATCCAGCTGATCCCGGCTTCGGTCGAGGGTGCGCTGGATGCGGCGGAGGAAGCCGTCGACCTGCTTCTTGAACTCCGGCGCGCGCCCGGGACATCCTGGTGATCACCACCGGCGAACCTCACCCGTGGGCTGCGCACGAGCTGTCCTTCGGCGAGGCCGCTTACTGGGCCCAGCACGACGCGGGCGACGACGTCTTCTACGCCGACGCCGCAGCGCTGACCCGTGCGGCATCCCGGCCCGTGGTCGTCGTCGCCGTCAACGGCGGCAACGAGGAGACCGCGGTCGCCGCGCTGCCCACGGCCGTGACGCGGGCAGGCACCCTGCTGATCGTGTGCGGCGACCCACAACGGATCAACTCGATGCTGGGCGCAGGCGTCTGACGTTCGCGTCCGGAGTTCGCTTCCGGCG
Source organism: Streptomyces huasconensis (assembly GCA_004010275.1). Taxonomy (GTDB): domain Bacteria; phylum Actinomycetota; class Actinomycetes; order Streptomycetales; family Streptomycetaceae; genus Streptomyces; species Streptomyces huasconensis. The sequence continues at coordinate 24,228 of RBWT01000088.1, read as the reverse complement.
TCTCCGCCTGGCACGTCCTCGCTTGGCGTGTTGTGCCTCCGGCGCACGACGCCTGACGTCTGCGTCAGGCGTGCGACGACGTCCGGTAGGGGGCTGCACGTCGGCGGCGGCCGATGCGGGCCGTGTGTCGCTCGACGGGGGCCGTGCGGTGTCAGCGTGCACCGTGCGGTATCCACCGTGCTGCGGGCGCGGCGTACGGTGCCGCGTCGTGCAGGCCGGGTCGTCCAGTGCAAGTGGGGTCGTGTCCTGCAGGTTGGGTCGTGGTGATCCGGCGGTTGTCGCGCGAGGCACGGCTGGCTCGCCGGCTTACCGATCCAGGCTGTGACGTGAGAGCGGTGCCGGTCCCGCAGCTTCCTGTGCGCGGGCGGCGCGGTGCTGGAGGCGGTTGCATGGTCGTGCCCCACCTGCGCCCACGCCTCGCCGGTCCTGTGTCTGGCAGCCCTGCCCGAGGCGTGCTTGCGCGGTCGGCCTGTGCCGGACGGTGTCCGGTACGGGGACGGCCGCCGCTGCTGACGAGTCCGCCGTCGCGACAGCCGAGTCTGCGTTGGGCGGCTCAGGGCACTGAAGCTCTTTGAGCCCGAGCTTCAGCCCCAGCCCAGCCCAAACCCGTGCCCGTGTCCCGCGGCGAGGTCGCGACCTGCGGGAGGGCGATGGCGCCCGCCCGCCTGCGTCACCGTGCCGCCGCGCGGCGAAGTACCTCCGAGGCTGCGCCTCCGGCGCGAGGAGTCGGCGGATCGGTCCCAGTGAAGGCTTCGGGTTCCGAACCAGCGCTCGGTCTGCGGCCGCCACGCCCCTCACCGAGCACCTGCCAGCCATCGTGGGTCAGCGTGATGTACGCACCGCACCGCAACCCATGCAAGGTGCAGGCATCCCGCAGACCCCACATCCAGGCCCCGTCCTCCTGCGTCCAACGCGCGTCCCCCTCACGGCAGTAGAGCAGCACAGCCGTGCGCACCGGAGTGCGGCGCCGCAGATCGTGTGGGATGACCCGGCGCAACTGGGCGAGAAGCGCGTTACGGAATATCCAGCCGTCCGTCGCGGTCGCGCGCCGACTGAACGAAGCGCTCGCCCGGATTCGTTCGTCCGCGTCCAGCACTGCCACGACTGCCGTCAAGGGTGTCGGCCGATGTCGGGAGTGCAGACCACTCACGACTTCACGTGGATTGCGCAGCAGGGGGATTCCCGCAGCGGACCACTCTGCGGGTTCGAGCATGCGGGCCAGTCGGTGGGCTGAATCAGCGGACATCTCTGCCGGCGTCGAAGACTGCGACAGCGGTGCCGCGTCGGACGGAGCGAATCCGAAGGTCACGGTCCTCCCTTCGGCTACGCGCCAACTGAGGGCGGGGTCGGAATGAGGAGCGCACCGCGGCACAGCCCTATCGGGCTACGGATTCCGCGCGGGGAGCAACTCCAATTCTTCCCGCCGCAGTGGCTTGCGGCAACGAGAAAGTAGGGGCCACGCACCGGTATTGGCCGATGCGTCACCTATATCCCTGCCCAACTCGCGGTCTTCTGACGCTCACTTCAGCCCTGCACGGCCAGGACCAGCGGCAACACCCCCTTGGCGCCGGCACGGCGCAGCATGCGTGCCGCCACTGCGAGGGTCCAGCCGCTATCGGTCATGTCGTCGACCAGGAACACGGGTCCATCGGCTTCTCGGAGCGCGGTGGCGAGCGCGGGCGGCACCGTCAGCGCGCCATCCAGAGCGCGCAGGCGCTGCGCGCTGTTACTCCTGGGTACCCGCCCGGCATCGGCCCCCGCGGTGTACTCGATGGAGCCCAGGAGAGGGAGTCGCCCGATCTCGGCGATGCGGGCGCCCAGCGATTGGATCAGCTGTGGCCGGGTGTGAGAGGTCATGGTCACTACGCCTACCGGTCGCGGTTGGGCGTCGCCCGAACCCGAGGCCCAGCCACCGGGGCCCTTCGCCCAGTCCGTCAGCACGTCCACCACGGCCTTCGCCACATCGTCCGGAACCGGCCCGTCCGGGGCCTGCGGGGCGAGCATCGGACGCAGACGGTTGCCCCACCCGATGTCGGAGAGACGGCCCAATGCCCGCCCGGGAGCGGCCTGTTCACCTGCCGGAATGCGTCCCTTGAGGTCCACGCCGACCGCGGCCAAGCCGGTGGGCCACATCTTGCGGGGCTCGACGTCCACGCCCGCCCGGCCGAGTTCGCCCCGAGCCGAGTCCAGCGCGGCAGAGGAGACCTCATCCCCGAAGCGCGCGCCCGCGCAGTTGTCACAACGGCCACAGGGGGCCGCGCCCTCGTCGTCCAACTGGCGCCGCAAGAACTCCATGCGGCAACCGGACGACGACGCGTACTCGCGCATCGCCTGTTGCTCGGCCTGCCGCTGCTTGGCCACCCAGGCGTAGCGCTCGGTGTCGTACGCCCACGGCTGGCCGGTGGAGATCCAGCCGCCCTTCACGCGCCGACGCGCCGTCCACGTCGAGGACCTTCAGCATCGTCTCGAGGCGCGAGCGGCGGAGCTCGACCAGGGGCTCCAGGGCAGGCAGCGAGAGCGGCCTCCCGGCTTCGGCCAGGACGTCGAGCGTGCGGCGCACCTGCTCCTCAGGAGGGAAGGCGAGTGAGGCGAAGTAGTTCCAGATCGCCTCGTCCTCCCTGCCCGGCAGGAGCAGCACCTCCGCGTGATCGACACCGCGGCCCGCCCGCCCCACCTGCTGGTAATAGGCGATCGGTGAGGAGGGGGAACCGAGGTGGACCACGAACCCCAGGTCAGGCTTGTCGAAGCCCATGCCGAGTGCGGAGGTGGCGACCAGAGCCTTCACTCGGTTGGCGAGGAGGTCTTCCTCGGCCTGCTGACGGTCGGCGTTCTCGGTCTTCCCCGTGTACGAGGCGACCGTGTGCCCGCACTGTCGCAGATAGGCGGTCACCTCCTCGGCGGCGGCGACCGTCAAGGTGTAGATGATCCCGGAACCCGGCAGGTCGTTGAGATGGTCGGCCAGCCAGGCCAGGCGATGCGCGGCATTCGGCAACTGGAGCACGTTCAGGCTCAGGCTCTCCCGGTCCAGAGGCCCTCGCAGCACCAGCGCGTCCGAACCACCCCCGGTACCCAGCTGCTCGGCGACATCCGCCGTCACACGCGCGTTGGCGGTCGCCGTCGTGGCCAGGACCGGCACGTCGGGCGGGAGGTCCGCGAGCATGGTGCGCAGCCTGCGGTAATCGGGCCGGAAGTCGTGACCCCAGTCGGAGATGCAGTGCGCCTCGTCGACGACGAGCAGCCCGGTGGCCGCCGCGAGCTTGGGCAGAACCTGGTCGCGGAAGTCCGGATTGTTGAGTCGTTCCGGGCTCACCAGCAGCACGTCGACGTCCCCCGCGGCTACCTCCGCCTGGACGGACTCCCACTCCTCCGTGTTGGAGGAGTTGATCGTGCGTGCACGGATGCCGGCTCGGGCGGCTGACTCGACCTGATTGCGCATGAGGGCGAGCAGCGGCGAGACGATCACGGTGGGCCCGCTGCCACGCTCACGCAGCAGAGCCGTCGCGACGAAGTACACCGCGGACTTGCCCCAGCCCGTGCGCTGCACGACCAGTGCCCGGCGCTTGTCGGCGACCAGCGCCTCGATCGCACGCCACTGATCCTCGCGCAGCCTGGCGCCGCCCGGCTGGGGCGCCTGGCCGGAAGCGGGTGCGGGTCCGCCGACAAGGCGGGCGAGTACGGCATCGGCCGCCGTGCGCAGGTCTTCGTTGGTCATGCCCCCATGCAACCCGATGGGTCGGACATTACGCGAACGGGTCCGCCGGACTGTGGATAAGTCTTGGCGTGCTCCTGACCGTCTTGGCGTGCCCCTGCCCAGGGTTATCCACAGGGGCAACCGGAATCTAGCGGTCCGCGGGACAGTCGGCGCATGACGAATCACAGCGAAGCAATCGGTCCGGCCGACGCGAACGGCATCGGCCCGAGTGACATCGACGCCAACGACATCGGCCCGAGTGATATCGGCGTGAACGGCATCGAGCCGAACGATGCGGCTCGTCCCGGCGGGTCGATCGAAGCCGCCGACGCGTCCCGCCCTGGCGTTCCTGCCACCCCCGCTGACCACACCGGACCGGCTGATCCCATCGGCCCGCTCCGTCCCGCAGACCCGGCCCATCCCGTAAGCCCGTCCCGTCCCGCAGGTCCGGCTGGTCCCGACGAGGTTGACCACCCCGGCAACCGCAGCGCCGTCGGCGAGGGGACGGTCCCGACCAACCCGTTCGACGAGCCGCTGGTTACCCTGCGCACCCCGGCCGAGCTGGCTGATGCGCTGCCGTATTTGCTTGGCTTCAAGCCCGAGGACAGCATCGTGCTGATCGCTCTCCATGGCGAAAGCGGGCAGTTCGGCGGGCGCGTGCGGCTGGGAATCCCGGAACGCGCGGAGGACTGGCCGAGCGTCGCACATCAGCTGGCCCAGTGCCTGGTGGGCGGCTGCGAGCGGCGGGGAGCCCGCCCCGACGGCGTCATCGCCTTCCTGTGCCGGGAGCCCGGTGAGGCAGCGTCCGGCCGACAAGTCGTGGAGCACTTGCGGCCGCTGGCGCAGGTGTTGCGTACGGCGTGCGGCGCCCTCGACGTCCCGGTTTTCGAAGTGGTGTGTATCTCGGGAGACCGCTTCTGGACCTATTGCTGTCCGGACACCCTTTGCTGCCCGCCGGAAGGCGCCCCTCTGCTCAGGCCGGGTACCTCGGTTCTCGCCGCCGCGGCGACCTACGTGGGAGTTCAGGTGTCTGCCACGCAGAGTGAGATCAGGGCGCGTCTGACCCCGTGGGAAACGACTGCGGCGACCGATCAGGAGCGGGCACTGGATGCCGCCGGCCTCGCGCTCATCCCCAGGATGCTGGGTGCAGAGGCGCACGCCGCTGCTGCCGAGACGCTTGATCTGGCGCATCGGATCATGGCGCGGTTGGCTGACGCGCCGCCCGTTTTCGGCACGCTTGAGGCCGACAACAGGGACGACGAACTGATCGCCCACGACGAGGCGGCCGCCCTGATCCTCGGCCTCCAGGTCCGGGACACGCGCGACCGCGCGGCCGAGTGGATGGAAGGGGACGAGGCGCCGGCCGCGCTACGTCTCTGGAGGGCACTGTCCCGTCGCTGCGTCGGGGCGTACGCGGAACACGCCGCGGCACCGTTGTCCCTTGCCGGCTGGGTCGCCTGGTCCCTCGGTGACCTGGCGGAAGGGCAGGAGGCCCTGGACATGGCTTTGGGCGCGGACTCCGAGTACATGTTCGCTCTGCTCCTGAACCGTGCCTGTAATGAGGATATGGACCCGGAACCGATCCGTCGCTGTCTCCGCAGGAGGCGAGATGACCGCGGTGACGTGGAGGGCCCTGACGGAGGAGCGGCCTTCGCGTCACCGGATGGCTCGGCCGAACCCGCTGATGAAAAGGGGCTGTTGGAGGCGGGGGCCTCGAACGCGCAGGAGAGCACACCTCGGCGACGCCGGCGTCGGCTGCCCCGCTCGCCCGGAAGCGGGTCCCCCAGCGTCTCCGATGCTCCCCGCCCTTCAGGAAGCCCGGGCGGCCCCCGCACACCAGGCGGCCCCAGTGGTTCGCGCGCTACTGGCGGCTCGGGAACGGGCCCTCAGAACCGGCGCCACACGCTCAGGCGCGGCGCCAGGAACGGTCGATGAGCGCGCCCGTCCGCTGGTGGGCCGGGTGGACGAGGTGGGCGGATCGGCTGGGCTCAGGGCTGGTGTCCATACGAAGTTGGCTCCATATGGTCGGCTTCCTGCTATGCGGGCGTGACTTGCGGAGGGGCAGGCCCGTTCACCTGAGTGGCGGTACCCGCGACCGGGTCGCGTGGCCGCACCGACCCCGACCTTCCGTAGCGCACACAACGCCGAAGAAGCCGCCCCATGTCCCTTTCCGCCCCGTCTCCAGCACCCGACAGAGAGGGGCCCCAACGGCCGTGCCGGTCCCTGCGTTCCGGCGCCTCTCCCCTCAGCCGTCCAGAACACCGGCTCAGGCACCGATCCGGCCAGCGGAACTCCCACCCGCGCACACAGCCTTGATGTGCGTCGCTCTTCCCGCCTTCGCGATCTCGACGGGAGAAGGGCAGTTGACCGGTCGAGGGTTGGAGGGGTTCTACCGAGGAGGGCGACGGCTGTTGTCCCGCTGTCAGGTACGTGTGGCAGGGCGCGAGCCGGTCGCGGTGCAGGCCCGCATGCTGTCGGCGGACAGCGTCCGCTTCGTGGCGACAATGTGCCTCTCGACCTGTGCCGGCCCAGACCCGGAACTCGTCGTCGAGCGGACTCGGCATGCCGACGGTACGGAACGGATCACGCTGCACAGCTCCGCCGCGCGCTCCCTGCGGCTGCCTCTTGAGGTCTCTCTCGGTACGGATCTCGCGGAGTTGGGCGCCATCGCGTCTGGCAGAGCCGTGCCCGAAGTGCCCGCCAATGTGCATGACTCCGGCATGCGCTGGTCCGCCACCGGGGCACACTGCCTGGTCACGGCTAACCCCGCGCCCGCGGACGCTCTGGCCTCGGCAGGGTTGCTGCGCTGGGAGGTGGACCTGCCACCAGGCGGCTCACGCACCGTTGAACTGCGGGTGAGGCCCGATGGAACAGGGCCGATCCGCGCGGCAGGCCACGGCACGATGCGTGCCGTTGCCGCAGCCGTGGCGGCCGGTGATGACCCGAGAGTCCAGCCACTGCTCGCCCGATCCGTCGAGGATCTACAAGCGCTGCTGCTGAGGGACCCGGAGCACCCCACCGACATCTATCTGGCCGCGGGTGCGCCCTGGCGCTGTGGACTGGCGCCTGCCGAGGCGCTGGCTGCCGCCCGCATGGCATTGCCACTGGGCACGCGGCTCGCCGCCGGGACGTTGCGGACCCTTGCCCGGAGCCAGGCCACGGGGCCGGGCCCTCGGTCGGGCATGATCCCGGGACCGCTGAGGGATGCGGGGCCACATCTGCCACCCGGTTGCGCCGGCACCGAGGCGACGTTGCTCTTTCCGGTGCTGCTCGCCGAGGCGCGACGCTGGGGGCTTTCTGGGCCTGAGGTGGAGGAACTGCTGCCCGCGGCGGAGAGGTGCCTGCGATGGCTGCGCAACCGGATCGGGGACGGCGTGTTCCTGGCGGACGGGCACCCCAGCGAGCTGGTGCGCTGTGAGACCCAGGCGCAGGCGCATCGGGCTGCACTGCTTGGTGCCGACCTGCTCGAGGCGTACGGCATAGAGGGTTCCGCGGGCCTGCGGCAATGGGCCCAGCGGATGCGGTCGACGTTCCGGGAGGAGTTCTGGGTGGCCGACCGGGCAGGTGGCCGACCGGCTTCGGCCCGCCTCCCGGACGGCCGCCTCCTGCCACATCTCACTGGGGGAGCAGCCCACCTCCTGGACACCGGCCTGCTCGGCTCGGGCGAGATGGCCCCGGGCCTGCTCGACAAGGTCCAGACCGAGCAGCTCGCCCGGCTGCTGGGAGGGCCTGTCATGGATTCCGGCTGGGGACTGCGCAGCCTCGGGTCCAATGAGGCCGCGTACAACCCGTTCGGGCACCGAGGTGGGGCGGTCCGCATCCAGGAGACGGCGATCCCCATCACAAGCCTTGCGGCGGCGGGATACGACAAGGAGGCGAGCTCGCTCTTGCAGGGCATGTTGTCCGCAGCCGCGTGTTTCGACCATCGGCTGCCCGAGATGTACGCAGGGGAACAGCGCACGGAAGGAGCGGTCCCGCTGCCGCACCCGGCTGCCTGTCGCCCGGCGGCGACCGCTGCTGCCGCTGGGGTGCATGTCCTTACGGCGCTCGCCGGTATCCGTCCCGACGCGCCGGCGGGGACCGTGACGTTGAGTCCGGTCCGCAGTGCGCCGTTGGGGGAACTCGGATTGACCGGGCTGAGTGTCGCGGGCGCCCCGTTCTCCGTTCGGGTGAGTCGGCTGGGCCTAGCAATGGTGGAGGAGGCGGCAGAGGGGCTGCAGTTGGGAGTGTGACGCGGTGACGAGCAGGATCGACAAGTCAGGGCCGACAAGTCACGGAGTGGTGGAGAAGGCCAGGCTTTCAGGGACCGCCTCTTTGTGAACGTTGGCCCGTGTGGAGTGGAAATGCTCGAAGGATCACCCATGGCCCACGAGCACGCGAAAGTGCCCACGAAGCCGCGGAGCCGGCAACGCAGGAAGCGTGAGCGAAGGAGATGTTTATCGTCAGGAAGACGACTATGATCGCCGCATGCCCCCCTACGACCCGTCGGCCTTCCCGCCCTTCGCCGTCACTGTCGACCTGGTCGTGCTGACCGTGCGCCGCGACGCGCTCTGCGCATTGGCTGTGCAGCGTGGTGAACCGCCGTTCCAGGGGCGTTGGGCGCTCCCCGGAGGTTTCGTACGCCCGGACGAGGATCTCGCGGCCGCAGCGGCGCGCGAACTCGTCGAGGAGACGGGGCTGTGTGCCCATGAGCCCGACGCTCCCGCGCAGGACAACGGAGCGCATCTAGAACAGCTCGCCACGTACGGCGATCCCGAGCGCGATCCGCGGATGCGTGTCGTCAGCGTCGCCCACCTCGCGCTCGCGCCTGATCTGCCTGCGCGCCGAGCGGGCGGCGATGCGCACAGTGCGCGCTGGGCGCCGGTGGAAGCGCTGCTCAACCAGACCGGCTTCGGTCGTGAAGGCGAACCGGCCGCGCCGCTCGCCTTCGATCACGCAAAGATCCTGGCGGATGGTGTGGAGCGCGCCCGCTCCAAGATCGAGTACTCGTCGCTGGCCACGGCCTTCTGCCCGCCGGAGTTCACGGTCGGCGAGCTGAGGCGTGTGTACGAGGCGGTCTGGGGCGTCGTCCTCGACCCCCGCAATTTCCATCGCAAGGTGACGGGCACCCCGGGCTTTCTCGTCCCTACGGGAGGCACCACGACCCGGCAGGGGGGACGACCCGCACAGCTCTTCCGCGCGGGAGGCGCGACGCTCCTCAACCCGCCGATGCTGCGCCCGGAGGTCTGACGTCCGACCGCGCTCGCCTCATGGCCTGGCGCGCCCCGCCTTCGCCGCCGTCCGCTGCCTCCTCGCTCGCTGCCCCTTTGCCTGCCGGCTCAGAGCCGCAGACGCTGAGCCGCTGACGTTCCAGCCCGTTCTCCGGTCCGATGGCGCCCGTCAGGGGACACCAGCGGTCCAGCTCCTGCCCGAAAAGTCGGAAATATAGCGTTATCTTGCTTTGGTACCCAGGGGGCTCGTCCGTCCCCGATCCGGCGGACGGGCCTCGGCCGCCGAGCGGTCGCACATCCTGCGAGAGAAGCGATGATCCAGGCCATCGGACTGACCAGCAATCCCCGCGAGGAGCTCCCGCCTGCCGTCGACGATGTGTCCTTCGAGGCGCGCGCCGGCCGTGTTACGGCGTTGCTTGGCGCCGAGGGTGCCGGAAAGACCACGGCGCTGCGGCTGATGCTCGAACTCCAACAAGGCCGTGGAATCACGTACTTCAGAGGTCGCCCCCTGCATCGCATCGCCCATCCGTCCCGGGAGGTGGGTGTCCTTCTGGGTGACGTCCCAGGGCACCCGGCGCGTACGGTCCGGGGGCACCTGCGCATGCTGTGCGCGGCAGTCGGAGTGCCCGTCCAGCGCGCCGACGACGTACTTGAGGTTGTAGGCCTCGTAAGCCTCCGGAACGAGCGCCTCGGCACCCTTTCGCGCGGCATGGACCGTCGTCTGGGGCTGGGCTGCGCACTGCTCGCCGATCCGCACACGCTTGTCCTGGACGCGCCGACCGAGGGGCTCTCGGTCCGGGAAGGGGCCTGGCTGCACGGAATCCTGCGCGCCCACGCGCGCCAGGGCGGCACGGTCCTGGTCACGACGGGCGATCCCAAGGAAGCGGCCCGAACCGCTGACCGCGTCGTCACGCTGGAGGCGGGGCGGCTCGTCGCCGACCAGGATGCCGCCGACTTCGCGCGGACCCGGCTCCGTCCCCGCGTCGCCGTCCTGAGCCCTTACGCCGCTCGCCTCGGCGCGCTCCTCACCAAAGAGGCACGGGCGAGTAGGCGCTCCATCGAAGTGGTCATAGAGGGCGGCAACCGGCTCTCTGTCTACGGCAGCAACTGCGCCGACGTAGGGGAGGCCGCGTATCGGCACGGCATCCTCGTCCATCAACTTGCCGACGAGGTGGGTGATGTGGGGCCTGAGGGCCCACCGGGCCCCTGGAGGCAGCCGGAGGCAAGGACGCCACCCGACGCCACCCCTGCGAGTGGCTTCCTTCAAGAGTCGGCCCAAGGCGACACGACCCGGGGTGAGCCCACTCAGGGCGACGCGACCCGGGACGAGCCGGCCCAAGGCGAGACGCCCCACGGAGAGACACAGCCCCACGGAGAGACCGAGACCCCAAAAGAGGCCGCCCTGGGCGCGACTCAGCCCCTGTCCGCGCCCCCTGTCACCGCCTCGCCCTCTCTCCCGTCGCCGCTCCCCCTCGTACCGTCGAACGAAGGAGATGACACGGTTCCGCCCTCAAGCGGCGTGACCCGCATTCCGCCACGGACCCCTCTACCGACCCCTCCGCCACCCTGCCCGTCCCGCCAGTCCCTCCCGTCCTTTCCGCCTCCCTCGCCCTTCCCAGCCCTCACGACGACTCCGCCTCCCGCCTGCCGCCACCGATCACCGTCCACCCCGGCCGCAGCCCTCTCCGCCCCCTGCGATACGAGCTGCGCCGTCTGACGGGCGTGGGAGTCGGCTATTTCACCCTCGCGGCGGTACTCGCCGCCTCAACGCTGCTCTGCGTCGTGCTGGCGCGGGCCGGGCACACGCCGCAACCGCGTCTGCTCGCCGCCTGGCCGCAGGAACTGCCGCTGCCGCCGGCGGCTCTCGGGGCAGGGTTGCTCGGCGCTCTCGCGTTCGGGGACGAGTTCCGCCACCCCGCCCTCGCCGTGGACCGGGGCACCGTCCCGCGCCGCGTGGGACTGCTCGTCGCCAAGCTGCTCGTCGCCGCCGCCACGGCGCTGCTGTCGGGTGCGCTCACGGTGGGGGCCGACGCCGCGGTGCTTCATCTCGTATACGGAGAAGAGCTCACCAGAGTTCCCGCTGACTGGCTTTCTCTGAGCACGAGTTGGGCAGCCCTGCTCACGGGGTGCGCCTGGGCCGGCGTGTTGGCCGCCGGTATCTTCCGCTCCACCACCGCAGGCCTGGCAGCCGTGCTGGGCGTGCCGATCGTCGTCGTACCTCTCGTACAAAAGGCCGTTGAAGGCCCAGCTGTGCGGTCGGCGGCCGGTCTTTCGGGGCGGCTGAGGGATCTCGTGCTGATGCAGTGGCCGTTCGGAGCCGAGCGTTATGTGGCGGGGGGAGTGCGCATGATCGTGCAGCCTGTGGGCGGAGCGCTGGCGTTGTCGTTGACCGCTCTGCTCTGCGCGTATGTGCTCACGGGGATGCGCAGCAGAGTCCGTTGATGATCATCCGCTGTCTTCCGATCCGGGCCTGTGCGCAACTCCCCGGGCGACGCCCATTTCTTTCCGATAAGGCGTCAATTGCGGTGAGGTAAGCGATCACCCTTTCGTGTGCTTTTCACCAAAGACCTCAAGGGAGTTGGAGACCACGCCGACAACTGATCCGTGAGTACCCTTGCGCACACCATGATGACCACCGCCCGCTCCGCCGACTCCGGCCTCGCCGGCCCGGGCGACCTCGACCGATACCCCTTCGCCGAGCCCCCAGGGGGCAGCGACCGGGTCGTCGCCCCCATGTGGGACGGCGCCGACCACGACCTGGGACGCATGAGCCGGCGCGCGTCCGGAAGCCGCGGCCGCGGGCTCCACGGCCAACTCGTCCAACAACTGGGTCAGATGATCGTCTCCGGCGACCTGGGCGCCGACCGTCCGCTCGTCCCCGAGGAGATCGGTCAGCGCTTCGAGGTCTCCCGCACCGTCGTCCGTGAGTCGCTGCGCGTGCTCGAGGCCAAGGGGCTGGTCAGCGCCCGGCCCAACGTCGGCACGCGCGTACGTCCCGTCAGCGACTGGAACCTGCTCGACCCGGACATCATCGAGTGGCGGGCCTTCGGGCCGCAGCGGGACGACCAGCGGCGCGAGCTGGGGGAGCTGCGCTGGATGATCGAGCCGCTCGCCGCCCGCCTCGCCGCGGGGCACGGTCGTGAGGAGGTGCAGCAGCGCCTTGTCGACATGGTGGAGATCATGGGGCACGCGCTGACTCAGGGTGACTCGATCACCTTCTCGCGTGCCGACGCGGAGTTCCACTCGCTGCTCATCCAGGTCGCGGGCAACCGCATGCTGGAGCACCTGTCCGGCATCGTCTCGGCCGCCCTTCAGGTCTCCGGGGGCCCCGTCACGGGCTGTGACCGTCCGAGCGAGACCTCTCTGGTGCACCACTCCCGCGTCGTCGACGCCCTGGCGGCGGGCGATGGTGCGGGCGCCGAGGCCGCGATGCGGCAGCTGCTCACGGTCCACCCTGAGGTGGAGCGTGTCGTGCCCGCGCCGCGCGAGCACTGACCGCACGTCCACGCCGCCCGCCGTGTGTACTCCCCGCGGCAGGTGCCTCGCCGTCCCTGAGCGGACGGCGGCTCCCTCGCCGCACCAGCCGTCGCCGGATCTCCGCGGGCTCCACGAGAGCCCGGCGGGGTCCGGCGATGCGACATTTGAGGGTTGCGTGGCGGCGCATCGGGGGATCATCCGTGCATGGGTAAAGGTCGCTTCTGGCCGTATCTGGACGCTTTTGAGTACTTACGGGGTGTGACTCGGGCCACGTAGATTGGGCGTAACGCTCCAAGGAACAGCGCGATGACCTAAGAGGTGATAGCCGAGGAGGGAATACAGGCGTCGTTCGCGACGCTGTGTAGCTCCCCGGCCCCCGCCCGCGCCGTCGGCCCTGAATCCCTAGCCGCCGGTCGTCGGCTCCGGTCCACAATGGACGGGGCCGGAAGCCGTTTTCCAACGTTCCGAGAGGTTGTTCGTGTCGGCCAGCACATCCCGTACGCTCCCGCCGGAGATCGCCGAATCCGTCTCTGTCATGGCGCTCATCGAGCGGGGAAAGGCTGATGGGCAGATCGCCGGCGATGACGTGCGTCGTGCCTTCGAAGCTGACCAGATTCCGGCCACTCAGTGGAAGAACGTTCTGCGCAGCCTCAACCAGATCCTCGAGGAAGAGGGTGTGACGCTGATGGTCAGTGCCGCGGAGCCGAAACGCCCCCGCAAGAGCGTCGCAGCGAAGAGCCCGGCCAAGCGCACCGCGACCAGGACGGTCGCGGCCAAGACCGCCACGGTGAAGCCCACCGCCACCGCCGCCACTGAGGCGCCGACCGCGGATGGCACCGCCGAGGACGCGCCCGCGAAGAAGGTCGCAGCCAAGAAGACGACGGCCAAGAAGGCCGTCGCCAAGAAGACCGTCGCCAAGAAGGCCACGGCCAAGAAGTCCGCTTCCAAGAAGGACGCCGACGAACTCCTGGATGAAGAGGCCACCGAGGAGGCACCCGCAGCCGGCAAGCCCGGCGAGGGCGAGCCCGCCGAGGAAGGCGCCCAGGGCTTCGTGCTCTCCGACGAGGACGAGGACGACGCGCCCGCCCAGCAGGTCGCCGCGGCCGGAGCCACCGCCGACCCCGTCAAGGACTACCTGAAGCAGATCGGCAAGGTCCCCCTCCTCAACGCCGAGCAGGAGGTCGAGCTCGCCAAGCGCATCGAAGCCGGCCTGTTCGCCGAGGACAAGCTGGCCAACGCCGACAAGCTCGCGCCGAAGCTCAAGCGTGAGCTGGAGATCATCGCCGAGGACGGCCGCGCGCCAAGAATCACCTCCTGGAGGCCAACCTCCGCCTGGTGGTCTCCCTCGCCAAGCGCTACACCGGCCGCGGGATGCTCTTCCTGGACCTCATCCAGGAGGGCAACCTCGGTCTGATCCGCGCGGTCGAGAAGTTCGACTACACCAAGGGCTACAAGTTCTCCACGTACGCCACCTGGTGGATTCGGCAGGCGATCACCCGCGCCATGGCCGACCAGGCCCGCACCATCCGCATCCCGGTGCACATGGTCGAGGTCATCAACAAGCTGGCCCGTGTCCAGCGCCAGATGCTCCAGGACCTGGGCCGCGAGCCCACTCCGGAGGAGCTGGCCAAGGAACTCGACATGACCCCGGAGAAGGTCATCGAGGTCCAGAAGTACGGCCGTGAGCCGATCTCCCTCCACACCCCTCTGGGTGAGGACGGCGACAGCGAGTTCGGTGACCTCATCGAGGACTCCGAGGCGGTCGTGCCGGCCGACGCGGTCAGCTTCACGCTGCTCCAGGAGCAGCTGCACTCGGTCCTGGACACCCTGTCCGAGCGTGAGGCCGGCGTGGTCTCCATGCGCTTCGGTCTCACGGACGGCCAGCCGAAGACCCTCGACGAGATCGGCAAGGTCTACGGAGTGACGCGTGAGCGCATCCGTCAGATCGAATCGAAGACGATGTCGAAGCTGCGTCACCCGTCGCGCTCGCAGGTTCTGCGCGACTACCTCGACTAGGTCGCGACAGTCGTCAAGAGCGTTTCCGGAAGGCCCGAAGTCCTCGGTACGAGGCTTCGGGCCTTCCGCGCGCGGGTGCGCGGTGCGCGGCGCTGAATGACTCTGGGTAAGCCATCCCAGCCCAGAGTGAGGAGATCGCATGCGTCGTCCCTTCGCCCGATCGTGGACGGGGGTGCTGGCCACAGCGGCCGTTGCCGCCGCCCTGCCGCTGGCTTCCCCGGCACCCGCGGTGGCCGACAGTGTGGTCATCGGGGGCAGCCCGGTGCGGATTGCCGAGAGTCCATGGGTGGTGGCGCTCGCCAGTCGTGACCGGTTCGGAGGTACCCGCTCGGGGCAGTTCTGCGGTGCTGTCGTCGTCGGACCCGCGACCGTCCTGACGGCGGCCCACTGCGTGAGTGAGGGCGTGCTAGGCGTTCCGCTGAGCAGAGTGTCGGACCTGAAGGTCATCGTCGGCCGCGGGGATCTGGGCACGGCGGAGGGGAAGGAGATCCCGGTCCGTGAGGCCCGCGTCAACCCGGAGTACGACGCAGAAACCAACTCCGGCGACTTCGCGGCGCTGACCCTGGCCGAGCCGCTCCCTCAGAGCTACGTGATCGGCATGGCGGGACCGGGGGACACCGCGTACACGGCGGGGACGGAGGCGACCGTCTACGGCTGGGGAGACACCACGGGATCGGGCAGTTACGCCCGTACGCTGCATGCGGCGCCCGTCCGCGTACTACCGGACACGGTGTGTGAGAGGGCGTACCCGGGCAGTGCCGATGGCACGTACTCGGCGAGGACAATGCTGTGCGCCGGCGAGTTGGACGGCCGCCGAGACGCCTGCCAGGGGGACAGTGGCGGGCCGCTGGTCGCCGAGGGGCGCCTGATCGGCCTGGTGTCCTGGGGGAGCGGCTGCGGGCGTCCTGGCCGCCCAGGGGTCTATACGCGGATCTCGGACGTGGTCAGGGTGCTGGGGGGCAGTGCCTGAGGTGATTGCCTCGGTGGAGCCGACGGAGTCGTTGGCCCCATGCGGCTGACGAGGGGCCTTTGGGGGTCCCTGAGACGAGAGCGGGCGGCCGCCTCTGCCTTGTGGGGCTGGGGCGACCGCCCGTCACCGGCCTGGTGCGCCGGGGCTGGCTCGTCGTCGTGGATGCGAGGTGTCAGCGTTCCTCTTCGGTGGTGCTCTCCGGAACGGCGGTCAGGCGCTCCGTCTCGTCCTGTATCTCAGCGGCGATCTTCTTGAGTTCCGGCTCGAACTTGCGGCCATGGTGGGCGCAGAAGAGCAGTTCGCCGCCGCTCAGCAGGACGACGCGCAGGTATGCCTGGGCGCCGCAGCGGTCGCAGCGATCAGCGGCCGTCAGGGGGCTCGCGGGGGTCAGAACAGTAGTCACGTCGCCTCTTCTCTAGCTCGACGAGCTGTCGTACCAGGGTCAACATCCAACCAGGCCGAAAACGTTCCCGCTCGCGGCTTTTCCTCGAAATTTCTTTTTGAGGAGGTTGTCCGTTGCCGGTTGGCGGCGAATGTGCCGTATTGCGTCTGTTACGTCTTACGGGTTCGCGCTGTCTGGCAGGTCGGTGTCCTCCCGGCTGGGTTGCCGGTTGTTCATGAGGACGTGCCCGGAGCCTAAATGGTTCATGCCTCGAAGGGAACGTGACGTGCGCTTCACCCCATCGAGCGATCGAACATGTATGCGAGGCTGGGCTAGTCTGAGTTGCGACGAGGGTGGCGTGACAACGGCTCTACCAGGCCTCGGTACCCTCTGACGGGCAACCGAAGCCGCGTCCTTACCCCAAAGGACCCCCCTTGAAATTCAGCGAGGAGCGAACCGCGTGACCGCCGAGACGTCCGTGCCGTCCACAGCATTGCTGACCGGAGCAGACCGGGACGGTTCCAACTACACCGCGCGGCACCTGCTCGTCCTGGAGGGGCTCGAGGCCGTCCGTAAGCGCCCGGGCATGTACATCGGGTCGACGGACAGCCGCGGCCTGATGCACTGCCTCTGGGAGATCATCGACAACTCCGTCGACGAGGCCCTGGGCGGGTACTGCGACCGCATCGAGGTCATCCTCCACGACGACGCCTCCGTGGAGGTCCGGGACAACGGCCGGGGCATCCCCGTGGATGTCGAGCCCAAGACCGGCCTTTCCGGAGTCGAGGTCGTCATGACCAAGCTCCACGCCGGCGGCAAGTTCGGCGGTGGCTCCTACGCCGCCTCCGGCGGTCTGCACGGCGTGGGCGCCTCCGTGGTGAACGCGCTCTCCGCGCGCCTCGACGTCGAGGTGGACCGAGCCGGGCACACGCACGCCATCAGCTTCCGGCGCGGCGTCCCCGGTGCTTTCGCCAAGATGGGACCCGAGGCGCCCTTCGACCCGTCGGCGAAGCTCACCAAGGTCAAGAAGATCCCCAAGACACGCACCGGTACGCGCGTGCGTTACTGGGCGGATCGGCAGATCTTCCTGAAGGACGCCAAGCTGTCGCTGGAGAACCTGCACCAGCGCGCCCGGCAAACCGCCTTCCTTGTGCCGGGCCTGACCATCGTCGTGCGCGACGAATTCGGCCTTGGCGAGGGCGGCACGAAGGGCGAGGAATCCTTCCGCTTCGACGGCGGCATCAGCGAGTTCTGCGAGTACCTGGCTCAGGACAAGGCCGTCTGTGACGTCCTCCGCTTCTCCGGGCAGGGCACCTTCAAGGAGACGGTGCCGGTCCTCGACGACCACGGCCAGATGACCCCCACGGAGGTCACCCGTGAGCTCGGCGTGGACGTGGCACTGCGATGGGGCACCGGGTACGACACGACCGTCCGGTCCTTCGTCAACATCATCGCCACCCCCAAGGGCGGCACTCACGTGACGGGCTTCGAGCGCTCCCTCACCAAGACGATGAACGAGGTGATGCGCACCCAGAAGGTGCTGCGCGTCGCTGAGGACGACATCGTCAAGGATGACGCCCTGGAAGGCCTCACGGCCGTCGTCACGGTGCGTCTCGCCGAGCCGCAGTTCGAGGGCCAGACCAAGGAGGTGCTGGGCACCTCCGCGGCCAACCGCATCGTCGCCAATGTCATCGCCAAGGAGCTCAAGGCGTTCCTGACGTCGACCAAGCGCGACGCGAAGGCGCAGGCCCGCGCCGTCATGGACAAGGCGGTCGCCGCCGCCCGGACGCGCATCGCGGCCCGCCAGCACAAGGACGCCCAGCGCCGGAAGACCGCGCTGGAGTCCTCGTCGCTGCCCGCCAAGCTCGCGGACTGCCGCAGTGACGACGTGGAGCGCAGCGAGCTTTTCATCGTCGAGGGCGACTCCGCGCTCGGTACGGCCAAGCTCGCGCGGAACTCCGAGTTCCAGGCACTGCTGCCGATCCGAGGCAAGATCCTCAACGTTCAGAAGGCGTCCGTGACGGACATGCTGAAGAACGCCGAGTGCGGCGCGATCATCCAGGTCATAGGAGCCGGGTCCGGCCGGACCTTCGACATCGACGCGGCGCGGTATGGGAAGATCATTCTGCTCGTCGATGCCGACGTCGACGGCGCGCACATCCGAATCCTGCTGCTGACGCTGTTCCAGCGGTACATGCGGCCCATGGTCGAGGCGGGGCGGGTGTTCGCGGCGGTGCCGCCGCTGCACCGCATCGAACTCAGCCAGCCCAAGAAGGGGCAGGACAAGTACGTCTACACGTACTCGGACCGTGAGCTGCGTGAGACGCTGCTCGAGATGCAGCGCAAGAACGTGCGGTACAAGGACTCGATCCAGCGGTACAAGGGCCTCGGTGAGATGGACGCCGACCAGCTGGCCGAGACCACGATGGACCCGCGCTTCCGGACGCTGCGGCGGATCAACATCTCCGACCTGGACTCGGCCGAGCAGGTCTTCGACCTGTTGATGGGCAACGACGTCGCGCCGCGCAAGGAATTCATCACCAGCTCGGCGGCGACGCTGGACCGCTCGCGCATCGACGCGTAGCAAAGGACGAGGGACGCGCTGCTGGGTCGCCGACTCAGACGGCACGGGAGCCTGCTCTCCACCCGCGGGTGGAGAGCACGGCTCCACCCTTGTTCCACCCCTGCTCCGATACCGTGACCAGGCGATTTCCGTAGCGTCGAAGGCGTCGATCCCTCTCGGATCGGATGCGTCCACCCTCATCGCACGGAGGCCGACATGCCTGTGCTCGCCGCCACGCTGGTGATCTGTGCTGTCCTGTCGCTGACCGACCCCGGCCACCAAGCGGCGGCCGTGCCCCTGCTCGCCTCCGGACTGCTCCTTGGCCTGGGAACCCGGGCCGCAGCGCCGGCCCGCGGCGGCCGGCTCATACGACGCACCGCCACCTGGCGCCCCGCATACGGCAGGGCGGACACGGCGTACGCGCCAACGCGGAAGGATCTCGTGTGAGCTGGGACCGATGGACGAGGTGGCCCTCCAAGGAGGCGCTCGCCTGGGAAAGCATGAGCCTGGCCCGGCTGTGGTTCGTCGGGGTCCTCCGCGCGATCATCCTGGGCATCCTGCTGTGGAACGCGCTCCACGGGAACCGCGGCTGGCACTTGGTAGCTGGCATCGCCGTGGTCCTGGGGGTCTCCTGGGCGGGGTGGGCCTTCTTCCGGGTCTCGTTCGCCCATCGGCTGTGGCCTTCCCTGGCGCTGATGACGCTGCTCCTGGGTGCCGGGCTCGTCGCGGACCTGGGTGGGTGGGGGGTGCTGGCCCTGGTGCTGTGGTTCGGGTCGCCGTCTCCGCGTTGGAGCGGCTGCCGCTGGCCGCAGGTGCACCCTGTGTCGTGGTGGCGATGGCCGGGTACGCGTCGTCCAACACGGACAGCCCGCTCACCACCGGACTGACCGTCGTCGGGCTCGTGCTCGCTGGTTATACCCTGCGGTTGGACGCCGAGGCGCGGGGCAGCGCTCATCGGTTGCTCGCCCAGGAGCGGGCGGCACGTGCCGCGGAAGCGGAGTCGGCCGCGCTGGCGGAGCGGGGCCGCATCGCCCGTGAGATCCACGATGTACTCGCCCACAGCCTCTCCGCGCAGCTCGTCCATCTGGAGGCGGCCCGGCTGTTGATCGAGGGGGACGCGACCAAGCAGCAGATCCTGGACCGGGTGGTCGCGGCGCGTTCCATGGCCAGGGAAGGGCTCGCCGAGACCAGACAGGCGCTGTCCGCGTTGCGCGGGGAGATGAGCCCGGTGGAGGACTTCCTGCGCGAACTGGTCACGGCGGACCGCGCCTCGGTCACTGTTGCGGGTGACCCGCGTGCTCTGTCTGCCGAGGCCTCGCAGGCGGTACGCAGGGTGGCCCAAGAGGCCCTGACGAACGTACGCAAGCACGCGCCTGGCGCGAAGATCCAGGTGTGCCTTGAGTACGGGGAGCGTGAAGTGCGGTTGGACATAAGGGATTCGGGCGGGCAGCCGCCGGGGGAGCTGGCCTCGTCCGGGGCCGGATACGGTCTGCTGGGGATGCGCGAACGAGCCGAGCTGCTGGGCGGATCTCTGGAGGCAGGGCCGGGCGAGGAGGGCTTCGTGGTGACGCTGAGGGTGCCGGGATGACGCGGGAGGACGGCGCCGCCGGGACGGTGGACAGCCGGGACGAAAGATCGGAAGTCACGGGAGGGGAGGGAGGAAGGCCACCGCGCGGGTGATTGTGGTCGACGATCAGACTGTTGTGCGTGAGGGAATCGTGATGCTGCTGGGGCTGCTGCCCGGTATCGAGGTCGTCGGGGCCGCCTGCGACGGTGAGGAGGCTGTCCGTTTGGTCGCCGAACTCGCCCCGGATGTGGCGCTGATGGACCTGCGCATGCCTCGCTGTGACGGGGCGGAGGCCACCCGGCGCATCCGTGCTGAGCATCCGGGGACACAGGTCGTGGTGCTCACCACCTACGCCGACGACGACTCGCTGTTTCCGGCGCTCAAGGCAGGTGCCCGCGGGTACCTGACGAAAGACGCTGGTGGGGACGAGATCGTGCGGGCAGTGGAGGACGTTCTTTCGGGGGACGCCGGCCTCTCTCCGAAGATCCAACGGAGGCTCCTGGAGCGGTTGGCGGAGCCCGACTCGACCCCTGCCGCCGAGCCTCCCGACGGACTCACCGCGCGGGAGACCGAGGTGCTCATCCTGATCGCGGAGGGCATGTCGAACCACGAGATCGCCCGCGCTCTGCACGTCTCCACCGCGACCGTGAAGACCCACATCAACAACCTCTTCGCGAAGGCCGGCCTCAAAGATCGCGCGCAGGCCGTCCGCTACGCCTATCGGCATGGCCTCGTAAAACCGTCAGGAGGTGGCCGTACCTGACGACACTTCACCTGATGGAGTGAAGAGCCTCACGAGAAGTGTCAGGGATCTACCCGATCTGCCCATCCTTGGGCACGCGGTCGAACAGGGCTGCGGGCAAGGAGAGTTCGGTGGAGATGCACGACGGTCCCGATATCGGTGCGGGCCGGGCCGACCGGAGCCCGGCCGGTGATCTGAGAGATCCCTGGTGTGACGCGCTGCTCTCCGGGTGGGGGGAGTTGGACGGCACGGGCGCCCCGGCTCCCGTGGTGGCACCCCGGTCCGCCCTGCGGCAGCAAGGCGCGAGTGCGGCGGACATCTACTTGGAAGTGCAGCGCAGCGAGGCTTTCCAGGAGGTGCGCAGCCGTTACCGGAGGTTCGCCTTCCCCGCCGTTGCCGTCTTCCTCGCCTGGTACGTGGCGTATGTCGTGACCGCGACGGCGGCGCCGGACCTGATGGCACGGCCAGTCGCGGGAGCGGTGAACGTGGGGTTGGTGGCAGGGCTCGGACAGTTCCTCACGACGTTCCTGCTGACCTGGGCGTATGCCCGGCATGCCCGACTGCGCAGGGACCGGGCGGCTCTCGATCTCCGGTGGACGGTGTTCGAGCAGAGGCGGAAGTGGATCAGACAACAGGAGCGACACCGGGTGCGGAGCGGCGCGCGGGAGCAGGAGGGGGAGCGATGACCGGTGATCATCAGACTCTCGCGCTCGTCCTGTTCGGCGTCTTCGTGGCAGTGACGCTGGCGATCACGACGTGGGTGAGTCGCCATCGGCACGGCTCACCCGAGGAGTTCTATGTGGGCGAGCGGCTCTTCTCCCCGATGGAGAACGGTTTCGCCGTCGCCGGTGACTACATGTCGGCGGCTTCCTTCCTGGGCATCTCCGGGCTGATCGCTCTCTTCGGGTACGACGGTCTGCTCTACTCGGTGGGCTTCCTCGTCGCCTGGCTCATCGTGCTCTTCCTGGTGGCCGAACTGGTGCGCAACTGCGGACGGTTCACGCTCGCCGATGTCGTCGCCGCGCGGATGAGGGAGCGGCCGGTGCGGATCGCGGCGGGAACTTCCTCGGTGACCGTGTCCGTTCTCTATCTGGTGGCGCAGATAGTGGGGGCCGGCTCATTGGTCGCGCTGCTGCTCGGTGGGACGAGCGGGGCGGCACAGACGTGGACGGTGGTCGGTGTCGGCGCGCTCATGGTGGTCTATGTGTCGTTCGGAGGGATGCGGGCCACCACGTGGATTCAGATCGTCAAAGCGGTCCTGTTGATGTGTGGTGCGATAGCGCTGACGGTGCTCGTTCTCATGCGTTTCCATGGGGACTTCGGCCAACTGCTGCGCACCGCCGCCGACCGCAGCGATCATGGCGAGCGGTTCCTGGCACCAGGGCTGAAGTACGGGGGTGACTGGACCGCCAGGCTCGACTTCATCAGCCTCGGGCTGGCACTGGTGCTCGGCACGGCAGGGTTGCCGCACATCTTGTCCCGCTTCTACACCGTGCCGACCGCGCGGGCCGCGCGCCGCTCGGTCGTCTGGTCCATCGGGCTCATCGGCAGCTTCTATCTGATGACGATCGTGCTGGGCTTCGGTGCGGCGGCGATCGTGGGGTCCGAGGCGGTGCGGGGCTCGAACGCCGCGGGAAACACGGCAGTTCCGCTGCTGGCGCTCGACCTGGGCGGCGGCGCGGACTCCACTGGCGGAACGGTTCTGTTCGCGATCGTCGCCGCCATCGCCTTCGCCACGATCCTTGCCGTGGTCGCCGGGATCACGCTCGCCTCTTCGGCCTCGGTGGCGCACGACTTGTACGCCTCCCTGCGGCGGCGGAGCGCGAAGCCGCGCAGCGAGGTGGCGGTGGCGCGTGTTGCCGCCGTCGGGATCGGGGCACTGGCGATCGGGCTCGGACTTCTGGCACGCGACCTCAACGTGGCGTTCCTGGTGGGCCTCGCCTTCGCGGTGGCCGCGTCCGCCAATCTGCCGGTGCTGCTGTACTCACTGTTCTGGCGGAACTTCACCACGCGAGGGGCGGTGTGGTCGGTGTACGGAGGGCTGCTGCCCGCGCTCGTACTGGTGCTGCTCTCGCCGGTGGTGTCCGGAGGGCCCGACTCCCTCTTCCCCGGGAGGGACTTCCAGTACTTTCCGTTGGAGAACCCCGGGCTCGTCTCCATCCCACTGGGCTTCCTCGCGGGCTGGCTCGGCACGGTCACTTCACGGGAGGTCGCGGACGAGGCCAAGCATGCCGAGACCGAGGTGCGGTCGCTGACGGGTGCCGGAGCGGCGTAACGATTCGCCTGGCCGGGGCCGCCGAAACGCTGGTTCCGGGCAGGGCCTATCAGCTGTCTTTACGGGTGTTGAACCGGGCGTTGAGGCGGCCGGCTTGGCGTGTCAGGTGATCGCGTTCGGGGAGGCTGGGTGCCTTGTGGGCGGCCTCCGCGTACAACTGTGCGGCAGTCGCCAGGTCGCCGTCGCGTTCGTGGAGGTAGGCGGCCACTGCGGCGTAGCGGGGCAGCGAGTTGTTCAGCGCCGCGAGCGCTGCCAGTCCGGCGCGTGGTCCATCGGCCTCGCCGACGGCCACGGCGCGGTTGAGCCGGACGATCGGGCTGTCGGTCAGACGGAGGAGTTCGTCGTACCACTCGACGATCTGCACCCAGTCGGTCTCCGCGGCGGTGGGAGCGTCGGCGTGGAGCGCCGCGATGGCGGCCTGGGCCTGGAACTCGCCCAACCGGTCGCGGGCGAGGGCCGCCTGCAGGATCTGGACGCCCTCGGCAATCGACTCGGTGTCCCACCGGCTGCGGTCCTGCTCGGCGAGGGGCACCAGGCTGCCGTCCGGAGCGGTGCGGGTGGTGCGCCGGGCGTGGTGGAGCAGCATGAGGGCGACCAGCCCGGCCACCTCGGGGTGGTCGATCACGGCAGCGAGCTGCCGGGTGAGCCGGATGGATTCGGCGGCGAGGTCGATGTCTCCGGAGTAGCCCTCGTTGAAGACCAGATAGAGGACGCGCAGGACGGTGGCGACATCGCCCGGCTGGTCGAACCGCACGCCGGAGACGGTGCGTTTGGCCCGGCTGATGCGCTGGGCCATGGTCGCCTCGGGCACGAGGTAGGCCTGGGCGATCTGTCGGGTGGTCAGTCCGCCGACGGCGCGGAGCGTGAGCGCGACCGCGGACGACGGTGTCAGCGATGGGTGGGCGCAGAGGAAGTACAGCTGGAGCGTGTCATCGACTGATGGGGAGGGGCCGGGCGCCGGCTCCTCCTCGACGAGGCACTCGCGCCGACGGCGGGCGGCGTCCGCCCGGGCCGCGTCGAGGAACTTGCGCCAGGCCACGGTGACCAGCCAACCCTTCGGGTCCCGCACGGGATAGTTGGTGGCTGCCGTGCCTGTGGCTTCGGCAGAGCGCCCGGCGCCCGCCGTGCTAGTAGCGCCCGCAGAGCCGCTGGCGCCCGCCGTGCCCGTGGCTTCGGCAGAGCGCCCGGCGCCCTCAGAACCCGCTGAGCTCTTAGCGGCTGCCGTGCCAGTAGCAGCTGTAGTGCCCGCCCTGCCGGAAGCTCCCTCAGGGCCCCCGGCGCCCGCCGCGCTGGTAGCGCCCGCAGAGCCTTCGGCGCCAGTAGTGCCCCAGCTCC
>RBWT01000087.1 GCA_004010275.1 Streptomyces huasconensis | reverse complement strand
TGCCTTTCCGGTTCCCGCTCCGGCCTTTCGGCTTTCGCGTTTCCCTTTCCGGCGGCTCCGACTTTATCAGAGATTCTGAGTCGGATTTCCCGCCCCGTTCGGTTCGTCCCTCGCACGTAGGTGCGCGGTGCTTCCCGGTTGGGCGGAGCCGTAAACCTAACGGAGCGGGGCGCCTCGATGACAATCGAGCGCCCGCTCCGCTGACCACGCTGTCAGGAGGGTCAGACCTCCACGACGACCGGCAGGATCATCGGGCGTCGGCGGTAGTTGTCCGAGACCCACTTGCCCAGCGTGCGGCGGATGAGTTGCTGCAGCTGGTGGGGTTCGACGACGCCGTCCTGGGCCGACCTCTCCAGGACTTCCTGGATCTTCGGGATGACGGTGGTGAAGACCCCGTCGTCGATGCCCGAGCCGCGGGCCTGGATGTGGGGGCCGCCGGTGATCTTGCCGGTGCTGGAGTCCACCACCACGAAGACCGAGATGATGCCCTCATCCCCGAGGATCTTGCGGTCCTTCAGCGCGGGCTCGCCGACATCACCGACGGAGAGGCCGTCCACGTACACGTATCCGGCCTGGACCTTGCCGACGATCTTGGCCTTGCCCTCGACGAGGTCGACGACGACGCCGTCCTCGGCGATGACGATGCGGTCGTGCGGGACTCCGGTGAGGGCGCCCAGCTCGGCGTTGGCGCGCAGGTGACGCCATTCGCCGTGGACCGGCATCAGATTCTTGGGCTTGCAGATGTTGTAGAAGTACAGCAGCTCGCCGGCCGAGGCGTGGCCGGAGACGTGCACCTTCGCGTTGCCCTTGTGGACGACGTTGGCGCCCCAGCGGGTCAGACCGTTGATCACGCGGTAGACCGCGTTCTCGTTGCCCGGGATGAGCGACGACGCCAGGATCACCGTGTCGCCCTGGACGATGCGGATCTGGTGGTCGCGGTTGGCCATGCGGGAGAGCGCGGCCATCGGCTCGCCCTGGGAGCCCGTGCAGACCAGGACGACCTCGTTGTCCGGCAGGTCGTCGAGTGTCTTCACGTCGACGACGAGGCCCGGCGGGACGCGGAGGTAGCCGAGGTCACGGGCGATGCCCATGTTGCGGACCATCGAGCGGCCGACGAAGGCCACTCTGCGGCCGTACTCATGGGCGGCGTCCAGGACCTGCTGGATGCGGTGCACGTGGCTGGCGAAGCTGGCGACGATGATGCGCTTCTGGGCGCCGGCGAAGACACCGCGGATCACGTTCGAGATGTCGCGCTCGGGCGGGACAAAGCCGGGGACCTCGGCGTTCGTGGAGTCGGAGAGGAGAAGGTCGATGCCTTCCTCGCTCAGCCGTGCGAACGCGTGCAGGTCGGTGAGGCGGCCGTCCATCGGCAGCTGGTCCATCTTGAAGTCGCCGGTGGCGACGACCATGCCCGCGGGGGTGCGGATGGCGACGGCCAGGGCGTCCGGGATGGAGTGGTTGACGGCGATGAACTCGCAGTCGAACGGGCCCAGGTGCTCGCGGTCGCCCTCGACGACCTCGAGCGTGTACGGACGGATGCGGTGCTCCTGGAGCTTCGCCTCGATCAGCGCGAGGGTGAGCTTGGAGCCGATCAGCGGGATGTCCGGCTTCTCGCGCAGGAGGAAGGGGACACCGCCGATGTGGTCCTCGTGGCCGTGCGTGAGGACGATGCCCTCGATGTCGTCGAGGCGGTCCCTGATGGACGAGAAGTCCGGCAGGATCAGGTCGATTCCGGGCTGCTCCTCCTCGGGGAAGAGCACTCCGCAGTCGACGATCAGCAGGCGACCGTTGTACTCGAAGACGGTCATGTTGCGGCCGATCTCGCCGAGGCCGCCGAGCGGGGTGACCCGCAGGCCGCCCTTCGGGAGCTTCGGCGGGGCGCCGAGTTCAGGATGCGGATGACTCAAAAGACTCTCCTCACCACGCGCGCCACGTACCTCCGGGGCACGTGCGCGTATGACGTTCGTGCAGTAGCAGTTGTTGTTCGGGACGTATTCAGTTGTGAAGTCTGTGGCTACAGCTGTACCCCGCCGGCGGCGAGGTCGATCTTGAGCTGCGCCGTCTCCTCGGGCGTCAGCTCCACCATCGGCAGGCGCAGCGGGCCCGCGGGGCGGCCCTGGAGGGCGAGTGCCGCCTTCGTCGTGATCACGCCCTGCGTGCGGAACATGCCGGTGAAGACGGGGAGCAGCTTCTGGTGGATCTCCGTGGCCTTCTGGACGTCGCCCGTCAGGTGCGCTTCGAGCATCGCGCGCAGCTCGGGGGTGACGACATGGCCGACGACGGAGACGAAGCCGCACGCGCCGACCGACAGGAGCGGGAGGTTCAGCATGTCGTCGCCGGAGTACCAGGCGAGGCCGGAGCGGGCGATGGCCCAGCTGGCGCGGCCCAGGTCGCCCTTGGCGTCCTTGTTGGCGACGATGCGGGGGTGCTCGGCGAGGCGGACGATCGTCTCGGTGTTGATCGGTACGCCGCTGCGGCCCGGGATGTCGTACAGCATGACCGGCAGGTCGGTGCTGTCCGCGATCGCCGTGAAGTGCCGGAGCAGGCCCTCTTGCGGGGGCTTGTTGTAGTACGGCGTGACGGTCAGGAGGCCGTGGGCGCCGGCCTGCTCGGCGGCGCGGGCCAGCTCGATGCTGTGGCGGGTGTCGTTGGTGCCGACGCACCGCGACGACGTGGGCGCGGTCTCCGACGGCGTCCAGTACGGCTCGTACGAGATCGTTTTTCTCCGCGTCACTGACGGTCGGGGACTCACCGGTGGTGCCGTTGATGACGAGGCCGTCATTGCCTGCGTCCACCAGGTGGGCGGCGAGCTGCTGCGCGCCGTCGAGGTCGAGTGCGCCGTCCGCCGTGAAGGGCGTGACCATGGCGGTGAGGACCCTCCCGAAGGGGGTCTGCGGAGTGGAGGTCGGAGCCATGGGTAACACGCTACTCGCTGCTCAGCGCGGGGTCTGCCCTCGGGGGACGTGAGGGGGCCTGTCACGTGAGGACCCGGCACTGCCTGCTCGGGGGTTCAGGCAGTGCCGGGTCCGTTTGATCAGGCTAGATGAACTTCACGAAGTGCCGCAATACGGACACTTCGCTCCGCGCATCCGTACATCAGTGCCTTACGGCGCCACGCGTCCGTTCTTGTTGAAGGCCGCATGGGTGAGCGGCATCAGTTCCGCCCAGTGCTGCTCCATCTTCTCGCCGACCATCTCGATCTCGCGCTGCGGGAAGGAGGGGACCTTGGCCAGCTCGTGCTGCGTGCGGAGGCCAAGGAAGTGCATCAGCGAACGGGCGTTGCACGTCGCGTACATCGAGGAGTAGAGGCCGACGGGGAGCACCGCGCGGGCGACCTCGCGGGCGACGCCGGCGGCGAGCATCTCCTGATACGCCTCGTACGCCTGGCGGTAGGAGTCCTCCATGACGCGGCCCGTCAGCTCCTGCTGGGCCTGCGTGCCCTCGACGAAGACGTACTTGCCGGGGCGGCCTTCCTGGACCAGCTTGCGGGACTCGTCGGGGACGTAGAAGACGGGCTCCAGCTCCCTGTAGCGACCCGATTCCTCGTTGTACGACCAGCCGACGCGGTGTCGCATGAACTCGCGGAAGACGAAGATGGGGGCGCTGATGAAGAACGTCATCGAGTTGTGCTCGAACGGGCTGCCGTGGCGGTCCCGCATCAGGTAGTTGATCAGCCCCTTGGAGCGCTCCGGGTCCTTCTGGAGCTCGTCGAGGGACTGCTCGCCCGCCGTGGAGACACGGGCGGCCCACAGGACGTCGGAGTCGGTGGCGGCGTGCTTCACGAGCTCGACGGTGACCTCGCTGCGGAAGCTGGGCTTGAGGTCTTCGGTGGGGGTCTCGCTCACAGGCGGGGGTCCTTCCATGTGCATCACTCGGGCGGCGCCCACTCTATGGCCCGGCACCGACAATCCGCCGTTCGGTGACCCGCCACGACATTCTTCGACTAATTTGCCGAAACGGGGCACCTTTTGGGCGATTCGATCGTCTATCGAGTCAAGAGAGAACGTTCGAGACCCATGAGGAGAAGCGCGCCCCATGTTCCGTCGGCGAGAGCCCGTCCCGTTCGCCTTCATCGCCGAAGCCGACAAGTTCCGCAGCAATGTCACTCCCCCACCCCGTGAGCGCGCGTCGGCCAGTCAGATCGCGGGCCGTGCGCTCATCGGCCTGACCGTCGTGGCCGGTCTCGTGGGCTCCCTGCTCTTCGGGATGCCCGCCATGTCCCCCGATCAGTCACCCGCTCGGACGCAGCAGTCCGAGGCCGCGGACGGGCGCTGACCTGGCCGGTCCTGAGCACTCGTCCGGCCCCCCAAGGGTGGTGGCGCGGGGCACGGCTCGGTAGCCTCACCGGGCACAGCCCCTGCGTGGATCGAGTGAGGACCAGCCCGTGCCCCTGCCTTTCCTGACCGCGGATCGCGCTTTCGACGACGCGTCACTCGATGCCGCGCTGCCCTTCGAGGACCGCGATCAGTGGCGGCGTCCCTACCGCCCCGGTCCCTGGCGGGTGGGCGTCGCCGCGCTTGTGCTGCTGCTCGCCTCTTATGTCCTCTTCGCCTCTGTGATCATCGCGTTCGCGGAGTCGCTCGCGGGCGCGGCCGCTCTGCGCGGGCCTCGCGGTGCTCTGCATCGCGGGCGCGCTGCGGCTGCTGCGCGTGGGCACCTGGGTGAGCGCGCGTGGCGTGCGCAGGGTCCACTTCCTGAGGACGCGGACGGTGCCGTGGGCGCAGGTCGAGGCCGTGCGGACCGCCCAGCAGCCGGTGCGGTGGCTCGGCCTGCCCCGCACGGTGCAGGGGCAGGCCCTCATCCTCGTACGCCGTGATGCGGCGGGTGACGGGCAGCAGTTGTTGCTGACCGATCGGAACGCCGACTTCCTGGCGCGGCACGAGGCGTTCAACCGGGCCGCGGACTCCATCGAGGTATGGGCCGACGAGTACCGCGTCACGGCCTGAGGCCGCGGGCCCGGGCCGCTCCATGCGTGCGGCGTTCTCCGGCCGCTAGACGTTCACCGGCTTGCCCGCGTGCAGGGCGATGGCTCGCTGCATCGCCTTACGGGCCCGGGGGGTGTCCCGCGCGTCGTGGTAGGCGACGGCGAGGCGGAACCAGCAGCGCCAGTCGTCCGGCGCGTCCTCCGTCTCGGCCTTGCGGCGGGCGAAGACCTCGTCGGCCGAGTCGCGGTCGATACGGCCCGAGGGCGTGCGCCTCAACTCGTCGACGGGCAGGCCGCCTTCGGCCTCCAGTTCGGCGGCGAGGCGGTTGGCGCGCTGGACGAACTGGGTGTTCTTCCAGAGGAACCAGACGCCGATGAACGGCAGGATCAGCACCGCGACGCCGAAGGTGACGGTCAGCGCGGTGCCGTGCTGTATCAGGAGCACGCCGCGGCTGCCGACCAGGACGAAGTAGACGACCAGGACGGCAGCCGTGACGGCGTAGGTGATCTTCGCTCGCATGGGGTCCGCTTCCCGGGTCAGCCGAGGTCCAGGAAGCGTTCCAGGCCGAACGTCAGACCCGGAGTGCTCACCACACGGCGTGCACCGAGCAGGATGCCCGGCATGAAGCTGCTGTGGTGCAGCGAGTCGTGGCGCACGGTCAGGGTCTCGCCCTCGCCGCCGAGCAGGACCTCCTGGTGGGCCAGGAGGCCGCGCAGGCGCACGGAGTGGACCCGTACGCCGTCGACGTCCGCGCCGCGGGCGCCGTCCAGGGCCGTCGTCGTGGCGTCGGGCTGCGGGGCGCTGCCCGCTTCCCTGCGCGCCTCGGCGATGAGCTGGGCGGAGGCGCGAGGCGGTGCCGCTGGGGGCGTCGGCCTTGTTCGGGTGGTGCAGCTCGACGACCTCGACGGACTCGAAGTAGGGCGCGGCGATCTGCGCGAACTTCATCGTCAGGACCGCGCCGATGGAGAAGTTCGGGGCGATGAGCACGCCCGTCTCCGGCGATGCCGCCAGCGAGGTGCGCAGCCGCGCGAGGCGCTCGTCGGTCCAGCCCGTCGTGCCGACCACGGCGTGGATGCCGTGGCCCACGCAGAAGTCGAGGTTGTCCATCACCGAGTCGGGGTGGGTCAGCTCGACCGCGACCTGGGCGCCGGTGTCCACCAGCGTCCGCAGCTCGTCGCCCCGGCCGAGTGCGGCGACCAGTTCCATGTCGTCGGCGGCCTCGACGGCCTTGACGGCCTCGGAGCCGATGCGGCCCTTGGCACCGATGACCGCCACGCGCAGCTTGCTCATGTCCTTCATTCCTTACGTCGGTCCCTTGCGGGGACTGCGCTACCTACGCGACCGCGTCGTGGAGGCGGGCCGCCTGCTTGTCCTTGAGGGGGCCGATGGCCGCCAGGGACGGGCGGTGGCCGAGCACGTCGCGGGCCACGTCACGCACCTCGTCGGGGGTGACCGCCGAGATCTTGGCGAGCATCTCGTCGACCGACATGTGCTCGCCCCAGCACAGCTCGCTCTTGCCGATGCGGTTCATCAGGGCGCCGGTGTCCTCCAGGCCGAGGACGGTGGAGCCCGCGAGCTGGCCGATGGCGCGCCCGATCTCGTCGTCCGACAGGCCGTGCTCGGCGACGCGGTCCAGTTCGTCGCGGCAGATCTTCAGGACGTCGTGCACCTGGCTGGGGCGGCAGCCCGCGTACACACCGAAGAGGCCGGTGTCGGCGAAGCCCGAGGTGTACGAGTACACGCTGTAGGCGAGGCCTCGCTTCTCCCGCACCTCCTGGAAGAGGCGCGAGGACATGCCGCCGCCGAGCGCGGTGTTCAGGACACCCAGCGCCCAGCGGCGCTCGTCGGTGCGGGCGAGGCCCGGCATGCCGAGGATGACGTGGGCCTGCTCGGTCTTGCGGTTGATGACCTCGACGCGGCCCGCGGTGCGCAGCGCGCGCGAGCCCTGGCGCGGCGGCATCGGGGTGGCGTCGGTGCGCGTGAGGGCGCCGGCCTTCTCGAAGGCGGCGCGGACCTGGCGTACGACCTTGTTGTGGTCGACGTTGCCCGCGGCGGCGACGACCAGGCGCGTCGGGTCGTAGTGCTTCTTGTAGAAGCGGCGGATGCGGTCGGCGTCGAGGGCGTTGATCGTCTCCTCGGTGCCGAGGACCGGGCGGCCGAGGGGGGTGTCGCCGAGCATGGTGTGCGCGAACAGGTCGTGCACGCAGTCGCCCGGGTCGTCCTCGGTCATCGCGATCTCTTCGAGGATGACGCCGCGCTCGGCGTCGACGTCCTCCTGGCGGATCAGGGAGCCCGTCAGCATGTCGCAGACGACATCGATGGCGAGCGGCAGGTCGGTGTCGAGCACGCGTGCGTAGTAGCAGGTGTACTCCTTCGCCGTGAAGGCGTTCATCTCGCCGCCGACCGCGTCGAGCGCGGAGGAGATGTCGAGGGCGCTGCGCTTCTTGGTGCCCTTGAAGAGGAGGTGCTCCAGGTAGTGCGTGGCGCCGTTCAGCGACGGGGTCTCGTCGCGCGAGCCGACGCTCGCCCAGATCCCGAAGGTCGCCGAGCGGACGGAGGGCAGGGTCTCCGTGACGACGCGCAGGCCTCCGGGGAGGGTCGTCCTGCGGACGGTCCCGATGCCGTGCTCGCCCTTGATGAGGGTTTGGGTACGGGCGACGGCCCCGCGCCTCCGAGGAGGTGCGGGCCGTCGTCGTGGTGCTACGCGACGTCACTTGTCGGTGTCGTCCTTCTGGTCGGCGGCCTGCTCGTCGCCCTCTTCGCCGTCGATGACGGGGATGAGGGAGAGCTTGCCGCGGGAGTCGATCTCGGCGATCTCGACCTGGACCTTCTGGCCCACGCCGACGACGTCCTCGACGTTCTCCACGCGCTTGCCGCCGGCGAGCTTGCGGATCTGCGAGATGTGCAGCAGACCGTCCTTGCCCGGCATGAGGGAGACGAACGCGCCGAAGGTCGTCGTCTTCACGACGGTGCCCAGGTAGCGCTCGCCGACCTCCGGCATGGTCGGGTTGGCGATGCCGTTGATCGTGGCGCGGGCGGCCTCGGCGGCCGGGCGTCGGCGGCACCGATGTAGATGGTGCCGTCGTCCTCGATCGTGATGTCGGCGCGGTGTCCTCCTGGATCTGGTTGATCATCTTGCCCTTGGGGCCGATGACCTCACCGATCTTGTCCACGGGGATCTTGACGGTGATGATCCGCGGGGCGTTCGGGGACATCTCGTCCGGGACGTCGATGGCCTCGTTCATCACGTCGAGGATGTGCAGACGCGCGTCACGGGCCTGCTTCAGCGCGGCGGCCAGGACCGAGGCGGGGATGCCGTCGAGCTTGGTGTCGAGCTGGAGCGCGGTCACGAACTGCTTCGTGCCGGCGACCTTGAAGTCCATGTCGCCGAAGGCGTCCTCCGCACCGAGGATGTCGGTGAGGGTGACGTAGTGCGTCTCGCCGTCGATCTCCTGGGAGATCAGCCCCATGGCGATACCGGCGACGGCGGCCTTCAGCGGCACACCGGCGTTCAGCAGCGACATGGTGGAGGCGCAGACGGAGCCCATGGACGTCGAGCCGTTGGAGCCGAGGGCCTCGGAGACCTGACGGATCGCGTAGGGGAACTCCTCGCGCGTCGGCAGCACCGGCACGATCGCGCGTTCGGCGAGGGCGCCGTGGCCGATCTCGCGGCGCTTGGGGGAGCCGACGCGGCCGGTCTCACCGGTGGAGTACGGCGGGAAGTTGTAGTTGTGCATGTAGCGCTTGCGCGTCACCGGGGAGAGCGTGTCGAGCTGCTGCTCCATGCGGAGCATGTTCAGCGTGGTGACACCCAGGATCTGGGTCTCGCCGCGCTCGAACAGCGCCGAACCGTGCACGCGCGGGATGGCCTCGACCTCGGCGGCGAGGGTGCGGATGTCGGTGACACCGCGGCCGTCGATCCGCTTCTTCTCCTTGATGACGCGCTCACGGACCAGGGACTTGGTCAGCGAGCGGTACGCGGCGGAGATCTCCTTCTCGCGGCCCTCGAACTGCGGGAGCAGCTTCTCGCCGGCCAGCGCCTTGACGCGCTCCAGCTCGGCCTCGCGCTCCTGCTTGCCGGCGATGGTGAGCGCCTGGGCCAGCTCGGTCTTGACCGCGGCGGTCAGGGCCTCCAGGACGTCGTCCTCGTAGTCGAGGAAGATCGGGAACTCGCCGACCGGCTTGGCGGCCTTGGCGGCGAGGTCCGACTGGGCCTTGCACAGGAGCTTGATGAAGGGCTTCGAGGCCTCGAGACCGGCGGCCACGACCTCCTCGGTCGGCGCCTCGGCGCCGCCCTTGACGAGCTCGATGGTCTTCTCGGTGGCCTCGGCCTCGACCATCATGATCGCGACGTCGCCGTCCTCCAGGACGCGACCGGCGACGACCATGTCGAAGACGGCGTCCTCGAGCTCGGTGTGGGTCGGGAAGGCGACCCACTGGCCCTTGATGAGCGCCACGCGCGTGGCACCGATCGGACCCGAGAAGGGCAGGCCGGCCAGCTGCGTGGAGCAGGAGGCGGCGTTGATCGCGACCACGTCGTACAAGTGGTCGGGGTTGAGCGCCATGATCGTCTCGACGACCTGGATCTCGTTGCGCAGGCCCTTCTTGAAGGAAGGACGCAGCGGCCGGTCGATCAGGCGGCACGTGAGGATCGCGTCCTCGGACGGGCGGCCCTCGCGGCGGAAGAAGGAGCCGGGGATCTTGCCGGCCGAGTACATGCGCTCCTCGACGTCCACCGTGAGGGGGAAGAAGTCGAGCTGGTCCTTGGGCTTCTTGGACGCGGTGGTGGCCGAGAGGACCATCGTGTCGTCGTCCAGGTAGGCCACGGCGGAGCCGGCGGCCTGACGGGCGAGGCGGCCCGTCTCGAAGCGGATGGTGCGGGTGCCGAACGTGCCGTTGTCGATGACGGCCTCGGCGTAGTGGGTCTCGTTCTCCACTGTTCTCCTACGTGTCTACGTTTCGTCTTCTCGCCCCTGGGCCCGTGTGGCCCGGAGGCGGCGTCCCGTATGTCCTGCCTGGACGTATGCCCTGGGTGGACCGGGACTGTGTGGAGAAGCGCGCCGTTTGTGCGGGCCGGTCTTCGATCGAAGCACCCGGGACATCTCCCGGGGGCCACTACCGAGGACCGGCGGCGGCGAGGTGCGCCTCTCCCTCATGGGGTTGTGCTCGTACCCACTGGGGGGTACGGATTCTGCTCGTACCCACGTATGGGTACCCACGCACCTGTGAGGGTGCGCATCGTGTCACCAGACTACAAAGCGTCGGTGACACCGCGCACGTACAGCAAAGGGAGCGGCCCCCTTCGAGTGCTTCGAGTGGGAACCGCTCCCTTCACGGCGACTTACTTGGCGCCCGCCGCACCGCGACGGATGCCGAGGCGGTCAACCAGGGCACGGAAGCGCTGGATGTCCTTCTTGGCCAGGTACTGGAGAAGGCGGCGACGCTGGCCGACCAGGATCAGCAGACCACGACGGGAGTGGTGGTCGTGCTTGTGCGTCTTGAGGTGCTCGGTCAGGTCCGAGATACGGCGGGAGAGCAGCGCGACCTGAACCTCGGGGGAGCCGGTGTCGCCCTCCTTCTGGCCGAACTCGGTCATGATCTGCTTCTTCGTAGCGGCGTCGAGCGACACGCGTACTCCTCGTGATGTCTTCGTGTGCCTCCGAGTGCCCCTGGTCTACATCTCAGGGGAGCTTCCGGGACTCGGGAGGCGGGGATGGGCCGTCGGGCGCGGGGTCCGGCCATCGAGGGCCGGGAGCGCAGAAAGACGGTCGTCACACAGGGTACCAGTCGGCTTGCCCGGCCCAGACCGCGCACCCCGGGTGGAGGAACCCGCTGTCAGCCGCTGCTCTCGAATCCTCTCATCAGCGGCAGGCGGGGACCGTCGTCCTCCGCTCGTGCGACCCCGGTCGCGGAGAGGAAGATCCGGCCGCGCTCGTACACCACGTCGGGAGGTTCGAGGGCGGTCATCTCCGGCACGTCGGCCTGCCCGAAGAGCAGCAGGATGGTTTCCTTGCCCGACTCGGGATCGAGGCTGACGGCCGCGGAGGGTGAGCTCGCGGCTTCCCGGTACGCGATCACCTTCCCGCCGCTCATGCGCAGCGGGAACATCGGGCGGCCGGGCCTGGCGTCGAACTTGCGCACGGTATTTCCCGTCGCCAGGTCGAAGGCGACGACTTCATTGGGCGTCTGTCCCCGTGACGCCTCCGGGGAGAAGTCGCGTGGCTTGGTCGCCATGAAGAGCTGTCGGCGCCCCACGACCACTCCCGTACACATCTCCACCCTGCCGCTGAAGGTTTCGTCGCAACCGTGTTCGTAGCGGTCGCCCTCCAGACGGATCGTGCCCCGCTGCCTCCCCCGGTCGCTGAGGGTGATCAGGGTGGTGGACCGCACGTCTCCGGCCGCGACCGCGATGACCGGCGGTGACGAGGAGGCGAGGTGCACGCCCTTGATGCCGCGGGCGACCTCGTACGTCCACAGGGACTTGCCCGTGCGCGGGGCGATCTTCTCCACGCGGAACACGGGATCGGCGGAGTCACCGCACTCGACCAGGGCGATGAGGCCGCGGCCTCCGGCGAACCCCGTGTCCGTGCAGTCGGAGGTCGCCGTGTCGGCCCAGAGGCGCTCGCCACTGGTCATGTCGTACGCCACCGAGGCCTGCCCGGTGGCGGCGACGACGGCTCCCCGGGTCATCGTCACGTTGACGCTCATGGCCGAGCCGCTCGGGCCGGGCAGCTTCTTGTCCCAGAGCTTTCTGCCGGTGTCGATGTCGAACACGGCGACCCGGTCACAGGGCGCCGCGAGGGCGGCCTCCTCCGTCCTGCCGCCCTTTTCGAGGCGCTCCCCGGAGAAGGCGACGGCCGTCCTGCCGTCCACGCTGACGTGGCGGGTCACCGCGCAGATGAGGCCGGGGAAGTCGATCCGCCACGCCTCTTCGGAATCCTTGATCCTGATGCCCTTGACGACATCGGCGATCCCCTTGGCCACGATCTTGTCGGTCGCCCACAAGCCGGGTGCCGGAACCGTCTCGCCTTCCTTGAGCTCGACCGCGTGCTCGGCGGCGGTGCCGCCCTCGGGGGTCTTGGGGGGCGTCTCGACCGTCTCCCTGATGGCGTCGGGCGCCCGCGGGGCCGTTTTGGGCCGGTTGGCCGATGCCGTCCCGTCGGTACCCGGTCCCCAGAGGAGCCAGCCCGCCGAACAGAGTGCCGCGACCAGCGCGAGCAGTACGCCGACGAGCAGCGAGGTCCGCTTCTTCCTGCCCTCGGATGCCGTGAGCCGGGACTGGGTGAAGGAGGACGGAGGTGGACCGAAACTCACGCGGGCAGGGCCTTTCTGCGCGTCTGTGCGGTGGGGTGATCACTCGGCTCGTCAGCTGGGCAGCAGGGCCGCTGGTCGGCTGGGCAGCCGGTCTTCGTCAGCTCGTCATCGCTCTGGCCCTGGCGTACACGTCGAAGACCGCGAGGGCCAGTGGCACCAACGTCAGCAGCACGAAGGCCTCGGCGATCTCCAGGAAGCGGCCCCAGAAGGGCGTCACACCGGTGCGCGAAGTGATGAGCCCGAGAGCCGTCACCAGCACCACCGCCGCCGCGACGGCCGCGACGAGCCATACGGTGCGCAGGTCGAGCGCGGCCGTGTCGCCCGCCCGCGCGGCGCGCATGAGGCCCTGCGGCGGGTTGAGGCAGAGGCCGACGCCGAGCAGGACCAGGGAGGCCAGGCCGGCCCCCAAGGCGGAGCCGACCTGCGCGGTGTAGCGGAAGAGGTGGGCGCGCATCAGCATGGCGATGCCGGTGGCGAGGGCGAGGAGCTGCGCCCATACGTCATCGGAGAAGCCGAGGACGGCTGCCGAACCGATGGCCAGCAAGGCACAGCCGCCGACGAGACCGACGAGCAGCTCGTGACCGCGGCGCGCCTGGGCGGCGATGCGCTCGGCGTCGACGGGTTCCTGCTGGGCGGGCTCCGCGTCGTATCCGCTGCGGCTGCCGTGCGGCGGCTCGAACCCGATGGGAAGGCGGGCGAACCGCATGGACAGTCCCGGCAGGAAGGCGAGGGCCCCGACGGCGAGCGGGGCACACAGGGCGGCTGTCTCGACGGGGGACAGCCGCCACAGCGCCGCGAGGAACGTCGCGAGCAGGCCCACGGACGAGGCGAAGAGGCAGGCGACGAACGGGGCGTCTCCGCGCGGCGACACCAGGGTGAGGATGGTCGAAGCGACGAGCACGGCCGCGAAGGCGAGCAGAGCCTGGAGCCGGCCGATGCCGTGCCCCGCGGTCAGCGCCAGCAGCCCCGACCCCGCCACGGCGAGATTCGGCAGCGCACCGAGACCGAGGGCCACCGACGCGGCGCGGTCGTCGTAGATCCGTGCCCGCACGGCGGAGAGGGTGAGCAGCAGGGCACCCGCGACGGCGGCCAGGATTCCCGGGAGGCCGTGCATGTCGTGGCCAGGGGCGGCCGTCCAGGTCACAAAGGCCAGGAGGACCGAGAGCACCGTGGTGCCGGTGAGGCCGGCGCGGCGCGTCAGGTCGCCGTTCCACAGCATGCGGTCGCGCGTCACCGCGGATGCGACCGCTTCGGACACGTCGTCGAACACGGGCGGTGGAAGCGACTCCGAGAAGGGGCGCAGGGTGAGCAGTTCGCCCTCGAGGATGCGCTGCGTCGCGAAGGAGCGGCCACTGTCCAGGACGAGGCCGTCCCGGCGTACGAGGTGGTAGCCGACCGGTGCGCCCTCCACCGGGCCCTGCCGGGACAGCCGCAGGATCTCCGGGTAGAGGTCGGCGACAGGGACGTCGTCGGGCAGCGACACGTCGATCCGGCTGTCCGGCGCGACGATGGTGACCCGGCAGAACCCGTACCCCGCGTTGGTCCCCGACGTTGCGCCACGGCTGGGCTGTGCTGCTCCGCCGGCCGTCGCGGAGGCCGTCATGCTCACCTGCTGCTCCCCCTCAATCGCTGACGCCGGTCCGGCTGTGCCGCATGACTGTGCCGCGTGACGGACCGTGTCACGTGGCGTATGAGCACGCCTGGCCGGATCTTGATCCCGTGTGCGGGCCCTGCGGCGTGAAGTCGCGGGCGTATGCGATCCGTTGTCCACGCCGCCCTGCGGCTTGGTTCACTTGCGTTCACACGCGCACCGGCACCCTATCGCCCGATCATCCGCGTGCATGTCAGTAGGATCAGCCGACGGTCACCGTCCGCCCGACACGGGGCGGCGGACGGAACACCGCGGCCGGCAAGGGATTTGGTGCCCAGTGAGCCACATCGTCGTCAAGCGCCCACCTCGGGCTCTGCCCTCGGCAGTGCCCAGCGAAGAGGTGGTGTTGCAGCCTCCGCCCGAGCTACCGCGGGACCAGCAGGAGGGCGCGATGATGCAGTTGCTGCCCATGCTCGGCATGGGTGGCTCCGTGGTCTTCTTCTTCATGCCCAACGCACATCCGTTCATGAAGATCATGGGCATGGTCATGGTCGCCTCGACGGTGGCCATGTCGGTGGCCATGCTCATCCGCTACCGGCGCGGCAGCCAAGGCCAGTTGGCCGACCTGCGGCGCGACTACCTGCGGTACCTCCAGCAGACCCGACGGGCGGCGCGGGACACCGCGAAGGCTCAGCGCGACGCCCAGTACTACCTCCACCCCTCACCCGAGCAGTTGTGGGCGCTGGTCGCCGAGGGCAGCCGGGTCTGGGAACGCCGTGCGGGCGACGCGGACTTCGGGCAGGTGCGCGTCGGTCTCGGCCCGCAGGAGCTCGCCACTCCCCTCGTTCCGCCGCAGACCGCTCCGGTGGACGAGCTGGAGCCGCTGACCGCGGGCGCGATGCAGCGCTTCCTCGCCGCGCACAGCACGCTCGAAGACCTCCCGATGGCCGTCTCGCTGCGCGCCTTCTACCACGTGACGATCAGCGGGGACCCCGAGACGGCGCGCGGCACGGCCCGTGCGCTCGGCGCGTCCCTCGCCTCGCTGCACTCCCCTCAGGACTTGGTGATCGCCGTCGGTGCGGGCCGGTCCGCGGCACCCGCCTGGGAGTGGATCAAGTGGCTGCCGCACAGCCAGATGCCGGGCGCCGCGGACGGGGCCGGCAGCCGCCGTCTCTTCACCGGCGACCCGACGGAGCTGGAGAGCATGCTCGCCGCCCGGCTCCAGGGGCGTCCGCGCTTCCACCCGGAGGGCGACCCGCTGCCGGAGGAGCCGCACATCGTCGTCATGCTCGACGGTCTGTCGCTGCCTCCGCTGTCGGCCCTGGCCTCGCCCGAGGGGTTGCAGGGTGTGACGGTCGTGGAGCTGGTCCCGGGAGAGCTGGCCGAGGGGCGCGGGGGCCTGTCGCTCGCGGTACGTCCGGGGTCGATGCGGATCGAGTCGGGCCACGGCCTGGTCTACGAGGGCACACCCGACGTCCTGTCCTACGAAGGGGCCGAGGCGCTGGCCCGCCAACTCGCGCCCCTGCGCGTGCCCTCCGGTGGCGACGAGGCCGAACCCCTGCTCGCCAACCTGGAGTTCACGGACCTGCTGAATCTGGGCGACGCCGATTCGGTGGACACCAGCAGGACGTGGCGTCCGCGCACCCAGGCGGAGCGGCTGCGCGTCCCCATCGGGGTCGGCGAGGACGGCCGCCCCGTGATGCTCGACCTCAAGGAGGCCGCGCAGGAGGGCATGGGTCCGCACGGCCTGTGCGTCGGCGCCACCGGCTCCGGAAAGTCGGAGCTGCTGCGCACCCTGGTCCTCGGCCTCGCCGTGACGCACTCCTCCGAGACCCTGAACTTCGTACTCGCCGACTTCAAGGGCGGTGCCACCTTCGCCGGCATGGCGCAGATGCCGCACGTCGCGGCGGTCATCACCAACCTGGCGGACGACCTGACACTGGTCGACCGCATGGGCGACTCCATCCGGGGCGAGCTGAACCGACGGCAGGAACTGCTGCGGGACGCGGGCAACTACGCGAACATCCACGACTACGAGAAGGCGCGGGTGGCGGGCGCCCCGCTCCAGTCCATCCCCTCCCTGGTCCTGGTGATCGACGAGTTCAGCGAACTCCTCACCGCCAAACCGGACTTCATCGACATGTTCGTGCAGATCGGCCGGATCGGCCGGTCACTCGGCGTGCACCTGCTGCTCGCCTCGCAGCGCTTGGAGGAGGGGCGGCTCCGAGGGCTGGAGACGTATCTCTCGTACCGCGTCGGGCTGCGCACCTTCTCCGCCGCCGAGTCGCGCGCCGCGCTCGGTGTGCCGGACGCCTATCACCTGCCGAACGTCCCCGGCTCCGGCTACCTCAAGTTCGGCACGGACGAGATGGTGCGGTTCAAGGCGGCGTACGTGTCAGGTGTCCACCGCTCCGGATCGGCGCAGGCCGCGGTCCTCGGCGGACCACGCCCGGTGGACCGCCGTCCGGTGCTGTTCACGGCGGCCGAGGTGCCGGTGCGGTACGGGGCCGCGCCGATGCCGGCGCCGCGTCCCGCGATCGGCCCCGACGCTCCCGACGCTCCCGACACGGACGACGCGCTCGCCGACACCGTGCTCGACGTCATCGTGCGGCGGCTGGAGGCCCAGGGCCCCGCCGCCCACCAGGTGTGGCTGCCGCCGCTGGAGAGCCCGCCGCCGCTGGACGCGCTGCTGACGGGTCTCACCGCCGTCGAGGGACGCGGACTCACCCAGCCCGGTTACGCGGGTGCCGGGCGCCTCGTCGTACCGCTGGGCCTGGTCGACAAGCCGTACGAGCAGCGTCGCGAGCCCCTGTGGTGCGACTTCTCCGGCGCGGCGGGTCACATGCAGGTCGTCGGCGGCCCCCAGTCCGGCAAGTCGACCCTGCTGCGTTCGCTGATGGCGGCTTTCGCCCTCACCCACACACCGTACGAAGTGCAGCTCTACGGACTCGACTTCGGCGGCGGAGGCATGGCGTCCGTCGCCGGCCTCCCGCACGTCGGCGGGGTCGCCTCGCGTCTCGACCCCGAGCGGGTGCGGCGCACGCTCGCCGAGGTGTACGGCGTGCTGACCCGCCGCGAGGAGTACTTCCGTACGGCGGGCATCGCGTCGATCGCCGACTTCCGGGCACGCCGGGCACGCGGCGAGATCTCGGTGACGGACCAGCCGTGGGGCGACGTCTTCCTGATCATCGACGGATGGGGCACCTTCCGTGCCGAGTACGAAGGTCTGGAACCCGCCGTGCTCGACATCGCGGCCCGCGGCCTCGGCTACGGCGTCCACCTGATCCTCACCGCGTCACGCTCCATGGAGGTCCGCGCGAACCTCAAGGACCACCTGATGAACCGGCTCGAACTGCGGCTCGGCGACACCATGGACTCCGAGTTCGACCGCAGGGTCGCGGCCAACGTCCCCGCCGGTGTCCCCGGCAGGGGCCAGACCCCGCAGAAGCAGCACTTCATGGCAGCCGTGCCCCGCATCGACGGGCTCTCCTCCGACACGGACCTGGCCGACGCGACGGCCGCACTGGCCGCCGAGGTCTCCCGCCACTGGACGGAGCCCGGCGCTCCGGCGGTCCGCCTGCTGCCGCGCGAGCTTCCGGCCGAACAGCTGCCCCCGGGCCACGTGTTCCCCGACCGGGGCGTCTCCTTCGCCCTTGATGAGAACAACCTCGAACCGGTCTTCGTGGACTTCGAGCAGGACCCGTTCTTCCTCGTCTTCGGCGAGAGCGAGTCGGGCAAGTCCAACCTGCTCAGGCTGCTCATCAAGCGGCTGACGGAGCGCTACAGCGGTGACGTCTGCAAGCTCTTCGTGGTCGACAACCGCCGCACCCTCCTCGACGCCGCCCCAGCCTCCCACCTGGCCGAGTACATCCCCATGTCCAACGCCATGGACCACCACATGGCCGCGCTGGCCGACCTGATCCAACGGCGTACACCGACGGCGGAGGTCACCGCGCGGCAGCTCCGCGAGCGCAGTTGGTGGCGGGGCCCGACGGTGTACGTGATCGTCGACGACTACGACCTGGTGTCCACGTCCAGCGGCAACCCGCTGGGGGTCCTCACCGAGCTTCTGCCCTTCGCCCGGGACGTGGGCGTCCGCTTCATCGTCGCCCGCTCGACGGCGGGCGCGGGGCGTGCGGCGTACGAGCCGTTCATGCAGCGGATGAAGGAGCTGGGCGCGCAGGGGGTGGTCCTGGCCGGCGACCCGGACGAGGGCGACATCCTGGGCGGCGTACGGCCGCGTCCGATGCCGGCCGGGCGAGGCATCTTCGTGTCACGTCGGCGGGGCAAGCCGATGGTGCAGACGGGGTTGGTGGCCGGGGAGTACTGACCACCGCCACCAGGGTCGAACCGGCGGCCGTCGTGGGCCTCGCCAACCTCTGAACAGCGACGGAGTGCCCCAAGTAGGGTGAGGCTCCAGCACTTTCGTACGTTGTGAAGGGACCCTTCCGCCATGACCGACGCACCCGAAACCGAGGCGCAGACCAAGGCCCGCAAGGAACGCGAGAAGGAGGAGCTCTACGCCCTCGACATCTCCGGCGTCGAGTGGCGCAGCGCTCCCGGCACCGAACAGCACGAGGAGCGGGTCGAGATTGCGGATCTGCCCGGGGGTGCGGTGGCAATGCGGTCGTCGCTGGAGCCGGAGACGGTACTGCGGTACACCGAGGCGGAGTGGCGGGCGTTCGTGCTGGGGGCGCGGGACGGGGAGTTCGACCTGGAGCCGTCCCCGCGGAACGGCGGGCTCCCCGCGGAGTGAGGAACGGAGTACGGGAAGGGGTGGACGCCTCCCGCGCGCGTCCACCCCGCCAAGCCCTGGAACTGCGTTTTCACACTTACTGGAAGTAGCTGGCGCCTTTGAGGTCGCCGCCGCGGTAGTCGCCGCCGGCCTGGCCGACTTTCTGGGCGATGTCGACGAGGGCGCGATGAATGGCCTCGGCGCGCCTGTCCCACTCCTTCTGCTTCAGCGTATACGCCTCTTTGGCCTCGCCCTCCCAGCCCTCGGCCACCTTGTCCACAGCCCGCTTGATATCGGCGAGGTCGGCCTCCAGCTGCTTCGCCTGGATGCTGAGTTCCGTGGTGATGGCGTCAAGGCCGCCGTACTTGACGGCTAGCTCGTCGAGGTGAACGTTTGCCATGCTTGCCCCGTTTCTTGGGTGTGGTGCGCCGAGTGCCCGGCGCCGAATGTCCCGTGCTCAATAGCAGCTGCTGAATGTCTGGCACTCAGTAGCAGCTGCCGAATGCGTGGTGCTCAGTAGCTGCTGATGGCCGAGTGCTTGCCGCCGTACTCGACGTCGATGCTGTTCATCGTCG
The DNA here is from genome assembly GCA_004010275.1 of Streptomyces huasconensis. Taxonomy (GTDB): domain Bacteria; phylum Actinomycetota; class Actinomycetes; order Streptomycetales; family Streptomycetaceae; genus Streptomyces; species Streptomyces huasconensis. The sequence goes on along the minus strand of RBWT01000087.1, from coordinate 14,120 downwards.
ACTGGACCTGGTCCTCGAGGCCGTCCACGAGCTTTTCGTTGCCGCTGATGCCTTCGAGGAAGTCCACCAGGATGTTGCCGATCGCCCGCATGTGCTCGTTGATCTCGGTCTGCTTCTTGTCGAAGGCATGCGCTCCGATGCCCCGCCAGTTGACCTCCATCGTGTCGAGCGTGCCCTGGAGACGCTTGAGTTGCTTCTGGACCGAGTCGTACTTGCCCACGATCTCTTTCTTCAGAAGTGCCACTTGCTGGTTGTTCAACTTCTGGCCCTCAGCCACGGTGGGCTCCCTTCATGGTCCTTCGTCGGGATGTATCAGCAGGTGCCGAGTTCAGGTTCCGCGCCGTGCGCGCACCGCGGCGTAACCGCCCCCGCAGAACACGGCCACAGCGGCGAGGCCGCCGCCGATGAGCCACATCCGGGAGGAGCCGTCGCCGTCCGAGGACTTCGCCGCGGCGGCTTGTTGCTCGCCTGAGGTGCCCTTCTGCGCGGGCGGTGCCGACGCGGCGGGCGCGGAGGCGGAGGCGGAAGGAGCGGTGCCGTCCTCGTCGCTTCCAGCGACCGCGGTCTTCTTGTTCGTGAGGGGATCGATGTCCGCGGGGCCGGGCTTGCCCTCGCCCTTCACGACATTGCGGGCCGGGCGGATCAGCCCGTACCCGAGATAGTCACTGGGCTCGTCCTTGGGCCAGTCACGCCCCGCGGTGTCGATGAGGACGCGGAGGACCTGGTTGGCGGTCCAGTCCGGGTGCTTGGACCAGACGAGGGCGGCGGAGGCGGAGGCGATGGCGGTGGCGGAACTGGTGCCGCCGCCGCCTTCTTGGCAGTAGGAGCGGAAGGTTACGTCGCACCAGTGGGGGATGCCGAGGCCGGGGGCGGCGAGGTCGACGTACTCCCCGAATTCTGAGTACTTGGCCACTCTGCCGGATCGATCAGCAGCGGAGACTCCCGTGACCTGGGGATACGCCGCGGGGTACCCGATGAAGTTCTTCTTCTCCGCGTCGTTCCCTACGCCCGCGAACATCAACTTCCCCTTCGAAGCGGCGTACTCCACTGCCGCCTTCTCCTCCGGATATATGAAGTCGCTGCCGAAGGACATGTTGATGATCCGTGCGTCGCTGTCCGCGGCGGCACGAATGGCTTCGGCGCTGTCGCTTTCCTCCTGACCGTCGAGGGTGGTGCGGAAGGAGATGACCTCTGCTCCAGGTGCCAGCCCCTTGAGCCCTCCCTCCCGGCCCGAACCCACAATCAGTTCCGCCATGGTCGTCCCATGACTGTCATAGTCGTCCAGTGCTCCCCCCGGCTTACCCGTCACGTCCTTTCCAGACGTCACACGGCCTTTAAGGGAGGGCGTCACCGAAACACCGGAGTCGACGACGGCGACTTTGATGCCCTTACCCGTGCTCTTCTTCCACAGGTCATCAGCACTCATCGCCTTCAAGTACCACTGCTTCGGCTGGACATCGTGCGCAACCGCGCCCGGAGCCAGTCCGACAGACAGGAGAGCCAGCACACCGACGACCGAGCCACCGGCAGTGATCCGTCCCCGCACTCCCCGTGGAGACGGCGTAGGTCGCCTGCCGCCTCGGCTGAACCCTGCATTCATGCCCTGCACGTCCTCGCTCACGACTGGTTGACCACTGGCGGCGCAGACCGCGGCCCAGATGGGGCAGGGGTCTCTTCGTCCTCGACCGACCGGTCGGGGCGGCGGGCGTCCTCATCGCCTTCTTCGTGAGGGTTCCGCTGTTCGGCGCTGGGGGCGCGCACCAGACCGGTCCCGCCCACGGTGAAACCGTTCCTGCCCACTGACTCCGCAGAGATGCGGCCCCTAGGAGCACCGGCCACGCTTTCAGGGCTGCTGAGGGCCCGACGAGGCGTCTGCCCTCTGGCAGCCCCCTGCGGCCTTGCGCCCACTACTCCTCGCTGTCCGGCGCCGGCGTTCTCCGCTGAGGCGGTACGCGGTCCCTGACCGCCGATGACGGGTCCGCGCGATGCCCTGGGTCCGGCCGAGCCGGGCGCAGGCCCCGAGTGTGGACGTCCACCGACTACGCCCTGGGAGCGAGCCGCGCCAGTGGGATTCGGGCCGCCCGGGCTCAAGCCAGGCGTTCCAAGGGACCGAGGCGTTCCACCGGTGACACTGCGTCCCACCGGTGGCTGCCCAGGTACTGCCTGCCCACTGACGTTCCGCCCCTGAGCAGTCGGGTGAGCAGTCGGGCCACTGGGCCCAGTCGGCCCTAGAGGGGCACGACCAGGGCCACTCCCGGGGCCTGTGAAGCCGCTCTGACCTGTTCGGCCCTGCGGAGGCGGAGTGAACAGGCTCGGGCTGTTCGTACCCCCCGTAGGGCGAGGGGTGCGTGCGGTCGGGCCGCTGATCGAGGGGTTGGGGCGGTTCCGCCCCACGGGAGGTCCCCACGTGGTGTCATTCGGCACCGGGCCGGACGGCGGAGTCTGGGCCACGGGGGCAGGGTTGGCCGTCTGCGGAGGCAACGTATTGACGCTGTCTATCTCCGTACCGACAGAACGAACGGGAGGGGTGACGGGGCCTCGCGCGTCCTCGCCGTACGGCAAGGAGGCATCCGAGCCGACGGGGCCGGTGGGCGCGACGTCGGCCGAGGGCTGAGGCGCCGCATGTGTTCCGCCGGGGCCCGCGGTGGAAGAGGCGACGCTTCCCTCGCCGCCGGGCAGGAACGGACTCCGCTGCGGCCTCGGCACCCCCACCTTCGGCATCGCCGAAAAGGTAGGCGGCTCCTCCCGCCGCATCCCGTCTTGTGACACCAGATAGAACGACGCCAACCGATTCATCTGGTTGATCGCCTCCTGGCGATGCCGCTCCGCCTTGACAGCGGCGCCATATTCCTCGTTCCCCTCGACCCTCTTCGAGGAGGGAATTTCCTCGACAGTCTTCGGGTCTGCGCGGCTGTCACGCGGGGGCATGGAGCTGCGCACGGACGCCAAGCCCGCACCGGCCGAGGCCAAGTGCACACTCGCTGCGCCGGCGAAGTCGGAGAGCTTGTGGGTGTCCTTGACCAGGTTCTTGCCCCACTTGCGGAACGCCTGGCCGGCCTCACCCTCCCAGTCGACCCGGTCGATGTGCCCGCCCAACTCCGTGGCAGCGGCGGCTATCGCGTCGCGCGCCTTCTTGAGCGCTTCACCCGCGCTCTCCAGATCGCCCGGCTTGGCCTGCTCGACCAAGTCGATCATGTCGTTGAGACGGTGCCCCTCGAAGCCCATCATGACCACCCGGCATCGGACTTGTCGCTGCCGTGGCCACCCTGCTGCTCATCGGGTCTGCCGCCGCGTTCGCGGCCGGTGGCTCCCTGCTCCCGGCCCACCTGGGTCTGGATGGCCCAGAATCGTTGCCGCAGATCGTCTTCAAGGTTGTCGAAACCGACGTCCGCGCCGTGCACAGCGATCCCCATTGCCTCGATCTGTTGACTGAGCGTCTTGGAGAGCGAGGTCAGTCGTTCGTGTACCTGGTCGTACTGCGAGTAGAGCCCGTCTGCCTCCGGAAAGGCGCTGCCAGTACCGCTGAAGGAGGCGCGGGAGACCTTCTGTGTCCCGACCTTCGACGAGCTGCCCGCCGAACCTTCGAACTCCCTGAGGAGCGTGTCGATGCGCCGCCGGAACGTCTTCAACGCTTCCAGTCCGCGCTTGACATCAGCACCTGACGGCGGCGCGCCACCCCCGTGCCCGTCCGTAGGAAGCACTAGGCCTTCCCTCCCGTTACCTGCCGGCCCGATCTTGACGTGATCACGGTGGCTGGTGGTCACTTGTCACGCCCGTGTCACTCTAGTCACACCCTGTAAGGCGACCAACCAAGCTCATCGCCCTCACAGTTGGGAATCGGCCAAAGCTGGTCCCCGCTTCTTCGTAAAAACGCATCCACACACCGCACCTCGGCACTGGCAGACCTACTTCAGGCCAACGGCGCGTCCCTCGCGGTGGACCCGCGCATGCACTCGCGCAACGCACGCACTCAGCTCACCATCAGCCGCAGCACGCACAATGCCACCGTCGCGCCCACCAAGCGACGTGCTCCCTACTCAACTCATATGAGTACGCCTACTCAGTCAGCCGGTCACAACTGTCGCTACGATCACGGGCGTTCAAGTACCCCAGCGGAGCTGGCCCCCCGGGGCGCATTAGCCCCGTACGGAACACTCGAGGGAGGGAGACCACGTATGGCGTGGGATGAGTGGGAGCAGCTCAAAGCCAGTGTGGCCGAGCGCCACCCCACACAGATGCACCTCAACCAGGGCCCATCCGCTCAGGGCGGTTCCGGTGGAGAGGGAGGTGGAGGTGCCGGAACCCTCAAGCACACGGGCGGGCCGTGGACACGCGCCGCGCGAACGGCCAACGACCTGGGAACCAGCACCGCGCAAGCGAAGACAGATCTGCGGTCTGGGCACGTCGGCGTTGCGGCCGCCTCCGAAGGACTGACGAGCCTAGGCGCATTGAAGGCCGTCCTCACCTCCTGGGAGAAGCGACTGGCCACGGTGCGGGAGGAATGCGATTCCCTCGAGCCAAAACTGCGACAGGTCGCCAAGGACATGGGCGAGGTCGACGTCAAGGTGGGTGCCAAGACGGACTCGGTCCAGTTGCCTGACCCCAGAAGGGAAAGGTGAGCGCCGTGTTGACCTGGCAACGCCTGCGCGACCTGAAGCTTTCCGAGCTGGATGACGCGGGGGACGGGTGGGGCGCGGTGTCCGAACGCGCCGACGCCAACCGAGTGCGCGTCGAGGCGGAGATGACGGGTGCGCTCCTGAAGACGCAGGAAAGCGAATCCGCAAGGTCTGCTGCCCGCCGCCTCAAACGCCTGGGACGCAACTACGAGTACATCCACACCGAGTGTGGATTGATCCGCTCGACGGTGAACGGACTTTCGCACGAGCTGAGCGCCCCTCAGCGACGCCTGAAGGAGGCGCTGGATGACGCTGCCTCGCTGTCGTACACCGTACACAACGACGGAAGCGTCACTTATCCCGCCGGCGTGAAAATACTGTCACCGGCAAGCAGATCCCGGGAGGCATTGCCTTCGGGAACTATTACTTGCTTGAATACCCGCTGGACAGTAATGGCCTGTACCAACCGGGCTTCGATCGAGGAACACCTAGACCACCCAGCCTTAACCCTCACCAGGCAAAAGCTCAGGACATAGCTGACCGTATCGCTCGCGCCTTGCATGAGGCACAGGAGATCGATACACGTTTCAGTGAAACACTCCGCAAGCTCAAGGCCGAGCCGGGCCTGAAGGTCGATGCGAGTACGTGGACGGACGCCGCCAAGGACGCGGAGGCGGTACGTGAAGTCGCGGATGCATACCTTGCAGAGGACATCCCTCAGGACAAGTCACCAGCCGAACGGAAGGCATGGTGGGACGGCCTGAGCAAGGAACAACGCGAGGAATATGTCGCCGTCTACCCCAACATCATCGGCAATCTTGATGGAATCCCGGCCAATGTCAGGCATGAGGCCAACCTTGAGAATTTGAATCTGCTCATAGGAGAGATGGAAGGAAGGGACGACGAAAAGGCCCGGACCCAGCTGGCCGGCCTGCAGGAAATCGATCGAAAGCTGGAAGAGAACGAGAAGCTGCGCCTCAAGCACCCCAAGGAACCGCCCATGCTCCTGCTCGGCATCGGCGGAGAGGGCGGCGGCAGGGCAATTGTCGCTTACGGCAACCCTGATACCTCGAAGAATGTCTCGGCCTATGTTCCCGGCCTCGGCACCGCGCTGGACAAGGACTTCGTGAACAACGACGTCGCCAAGCGGGCCCACGACACAGCAATGGGGGCGCGTGAGATCGATCCTTCCAGTGCGGCGATCGTCTGGCTCGGCTATGACGCACCGCAGGTCGGCCCGGACTCCGAAAGCATTCTGGGCAACTTGGCGGTCGCGAAAGACGATAACGCGAAACTGGGCGCGCCCGCCTACAACAGCTTCATGAGCGGCCTTGGCGCGACCAACCAGCACGATGACCCCCACCTCACAGCCATTGGTCACTCCTACGGTTCCCGCACAGTCGGAGCAGCCGCCCAGGCGGAGGGCGGCATTCCGGGCGCCGATGACATCCTCTTCGTCGGCAGTCCTGGCGTGGGAGTGGACAGAGCCGAGGATCTCGGTGTCGGCAGGGACCACGTCTTCGTCGGTGCTGCGGACAACGACGCGGTTACTCATCTTCCTTCGAAGCAGCAGGCTTTGGCCGGGACCATAGGACTCCTCGGCGGCCCCTACACCTCCTATCTGGCCGGAGACATGGCCGACCAGGGAGACGACGACCTCTGGTTCGGAAGAGACCCGGCCAGCGAAGCTTTCGGAGCCACGCGTTTCAGAGTCGATGACGGCCCGCTCCCCTTCGCCGACGGCAGCGGACCGATCGACGCCCACTCGAACTACTTCGACCCCGCACAGGTGACGAACGGCGGGGACCCCGAGTCTGCGGCAAATATCGCAGCCGTGGTCGCAGGCCGTCCCGACCTCTTGACCACGGAGCAACATCGATGAAGTTCCGCCTGCTGATCACGGTGTTCGCGACCCTGTCCTTGGCCGGCTGCAGCGTTACGAACAACACGGCAGACACCAAAACCAGGAGCAAACAGACCCGCATGGACATGCAAGAGGCCGCAGATCGCGCGGATGAAATCCTTGACGCGACGATGGAAGCGATCAAACCGTCTGTCAAATGGGACCGTAATGCACCACGCAGCGGTCCCTGCACTGATTTCAAGAACGATTCAACCGGAAAGGGCGATGTAAAGCAGAGCCGATATGTCTTGACGATCATCTCCCCCGAACGCCGCGGTAGCTTCATCGGAGTTGTGGAGCGGCATTGGAAGAAGAACGGCTACAAAATTACCTCGGTTCGCAACAGCGAGGACATGCCGGCCATCTTCGCCTCGACCCCTGACGGCTTCGGTCTCGCTCTGAAGATCGGTTACAAGGGCCAGGCGTTCTTCGATGCTTCGTCACCCTGCGTGACTGAATCCAAGGTTGCTGATCCCACCACGGAAACCCTCGACCCGGACGACCCAGCCTCCAAGGGTCTCCCCTATCTCCACTCCGACTTCTGGTCAGCGGCCACCCCCGCCTCCTGAAAGAGCAGCCGCGTTCCCCCGCCGGGTCGAGACACTGATGCGAGAGGGTGGTCGTCCTCCGCCAGGGCAGGCGGCGGGCAGGAAGTCCTGGTCCCTTGAGTCCCACCCAGACGCGATGATTCACCCAAAGGTTGGGCAGCGTGCAACGAGATTTTCGGGGACCGGGACATCGATTCGCTGGTGGCCGCGATGGGGAAGGGGACCGTCCGCGTCGAATATCGCCTGCTTACCGCATGGCGTGATACAAGGAACGGGATATACGTAGGCCAGGAAACTGAGCCAGAAGCTGCCTTGCAGCAATCAGCCGGATATCCCCGACGGGATCGACCCCTACGATGAATAGCGAGCGCCATGAGGCTCTCGCTATTCCTAGCCCGTCAGGCCCCTCCCACGTCCTCGGGTCCTCCGCCGCCCGGCATCTCGCACCGCCACCCCAACCCCACCCAGCCCCGTCACCACCACGACGGCGCCCACAGCCACGTACGTGGCAATACGGGCCGTGCGTTCCTCCGAGGTCTCACCGACGTGGAGTTTCGCGGGAGTTGGGGCCTCCGCTCCGCGTACTCCCTCCGCGGCCGTGGGGCGTTCGAGTGGGTGGGCGTCTTCCGTCAGGGCCCGGGTCGGGTCCGCCACGCCCCAGCCGACCAGGCGGTCGTGGCCGGCCACGGAGCGTTCCGCTGTTTGTTGGATCTGGGCCGTGATCTGGCGTGGCGTCCAGTTGGGGTGCTTGGACTTGATGAGGGCCGCGAGGCCGGTGACGTACGGGGCCGCGAAACTGGTGCCGCTGTCGGCGCAGTGGCCGCCCAGAGGGACGGTCGAGATCATGTCGACGCCCGGGGCCGCCACGTCGACGAAGCCGCCGGACTGGGAGAAGGCGGCTCGTTCGTTGTTGCGGTCGGAGGCCGCCACCGCGAGGACGCCCTCGTAGGAGGCGGGGTAGGTCTTCTTGACGTTGCCGCCCAGGCCGTCATTGCCTGCCGACGCGACGATCATCCGCCGCAGGCCGAGCGCCCTGTCCACCGCCCGTTTGAGTTCCGGAGAGGGCTCGGCCGCGTTCGCGGTGTCCTGCGAGATGTTGATGACGTCCGCGCCGGCGCCGACCGCGTAGTCGATCGCTTGCGCGAGAGTCTCCGCGGTGCCGTGGCCCTCCGCGTCGTTCTGCTTGATCGGGATGATCGTCGCCTCGGGAGCGAGGCCCACGAAGCCGGTTCCCTTGGTGGGGCGCGCCGCGATGATGCCCGCCACGCGCGTGCCGTGACCGACCGTGTCCGTGGTGCCGTCGGCCTTGCCTCGGTCGATCTTCTTGCCCTTCTCGTCCTTGGCGGGCAGGAAGTTGCGGCCGCGTGTCGTGTCCACCGCGGGCCTCAGCTGGGGGTTCTTGGTGTCCACCCCCGTGTCGATCACCGCGACCCGCACGCCTTTGCCCGTGGACTGGCGCCACAGCTCGTCCAAGAGCACGCGTTGCAGGGACCAAGGACGGCCCTCGTACTTCTTGGAGGGGAACGTGCACTGCCCGGACGACGACGGGTCGGCGGCGGCCGGCATCGGCGTGGCCAGCCCGAGTGCCAGTGCTGCCGCGGCCGTACCCGCGGCTTTTCTCGCGCGGCGTGCACGCGTGGCGGACGCGGCGGTTGCGTACGTCATGTCAGCGCTCCCTTCCCGGCCCTCAGGCACCTTGCGGCTGCCGAGCCGCGGCCGTTGACAGGCGCGGGCCCGTGGGCAGGAACGCGGACCAGGCCGCGGGGATCAGGGTCACGTCCGTATCCCCGTATCCGAGGCGTGTCTGAGCCTGTTGTGCCTCCTGTTGCTGCTGCTTGCGCTGCTTGGCGGACAGGCCGATGCTCGCGTCGTCCGTCGCGCTGTCGCTGTTGGACTGCAGCGCGTACCGCAAACCGGTGTCGGTGGCCAGGAAGATGCCGCCCGCCTTGGTCTCCGAGCCGAGGAACTGCCGGTAGAGCTGGCCTGAGCCCGGAGTGACGTAAGCGCTCGACGATCCGGTGGGGAGCGGGGCCGGGAAGTCGGTGCCCGCCCACGTGCTGAGAGTGGTCTTGCCGTTGTCGGCGTCGACGTCGCGCAGGACGTTGCAGACGGTGTTGCGGCTGCCGTCCGTGGTCGATGCCTCGTTGGCCGCCGTCGGCATCGCACGCGGCCACCTGTTGCCCGCCCCGAACTCCGTGGTGTCGGGGGTGAAGGCTCCGGCGCTCAGTGGACGGGCTCGGCCGTCCTGCTCCAGGTCGACGAGGTCGGGGCTGCCGAGCAGCAGCTTCGCGGTGAAGTCGGACACGGGGGCGATCCGTCCCGGGAGGACCACGTAGTGCCGTGTCCTGTCGCCGTCGGCCGCCTCGATGATCATGCCGACCTTGTCGGCCGCCCGGTCCTGGAGGCCCGGCACCTTCGCGTCGGCTCCGGGGACGCCCTCGATCTCGGGGAACGCGATGGCGCCGCCGGGGTGCAGCGTGTCGAGCCACTGCTTGGAGACACGCTGCGGTTCGTGGTCCGACCTCACGAGGACACGCAGCAGAAGTTCGCGGTCCTCCTTCTCCGCGATCCGGTACTTGGTGCCGCGCGCGTCGACCACGTACCGGGCCTTGTCGGGGCCGACGACGTACAGCAGCTCGCCGCCCCGAAGGCGTTGGCGTCCCTCGGTCTTGTTCCGGTCCCGGTCGCCCAGCACGAACGCGGCCTTTTGGATGCTGCTTCCGCCCTCGACGGGGCGTTCGCACACCGCCCAGCGCTTGGCCGTGCCGGCCTCGGACGCGGAGGGGAGGCGGTCGGGGGCGTACGGGATGCCGATCGTCGCGCCGTGCGGGATCGTGCCCTTGTCGAGGATCGACTCGTCGACTTTGATGACTTCGCCCTTGCCCGAGTCGAGGAGGAGCTTGGCGGAGGCCATGTTGAGGACGGGGTGCAGTTGGCGTTTGCCGTCGGTCTGCAGGATGACGTAGCGGGTCGTCGAGTCGCTCGCGATGATCACGTGTTCCTTGGGCTTGTCCCACCCCGGTTTCGCCGCCGGCCGGAACATCCCCCACGCCCCGAACACCGCCAGGACCACCACGGCGACGATGAGGCCGGGCACCACCGCGCGCAGCGGACGCGGGGCCCCTTCCTCCGAGCCCGACGGCGAGGGCTGGACGAAGGCGGCCAGCGTGCGGCGCTTCGCGAAGGTGTAGGCGTTGAGTTCGTCCCGTCGTGATGCCATGCGCGTCTGTGTTCCCCCTATGAGCGAGCGTGGGCGATCGTCGTTCCACCCGAGCAGGGCCGGGGCGGACGCCTGCCCCGGACCTCCGCTGTCAGACCGGCCCCCTACTATGCCTGTTGTGTGATCGCGCGTGTGAGGTGGGTGAGGGCGAGGGGCCTCAAGTTCGCGTTCCGCACGCCGATTTGGGAGTCCTACGAGGGGTTGTGTCGATGGTTACGTCAGTGCGGACCCGGCCCGGGCGGCGTCGTGCCGAATCCGGGACGCGTGCACCGGCACCGGCGGCCGCTTCATCTGCGCCTCTCCCCCACAGCGCCTTCGCTCCTCACCTCACTGCCCGCTCACCGCAGTTCGGTTGGTCCCGCTTGCGCCCCATGGTGCTCGTGGAGTTGGCCCTTGCCCTGGTGGGGGCGGCCTGGCTCGTCGATCCCCTGGCGGCCGCAGCGGCAGCGGTGATCGCGGCGGTGCTGGTGTTCTTCGCCTTCGGGCGTCGCCATGGCCGCCCGTGGCATGAATGGCTGGCCATCACCCGGGAGTTCCGGGGACGCGTGCGACGTTCGGCCGAAGTGATGGTGCCGCTCGGCACGGACCCCTCCTTCGCCCCGGCCCTCGAATGCGATCCCGCCCTGCGGACGTATGCCTACCGGGGCCGTTCGCGGCGGCAGGTCGGCATGGCCGGGGACGGGACGTTCCTGACGGCGGTGTTGCAGATCGAATCCGACGCGACCGCGTTGCGGGCCGAGCGGGGACGGCAGCCGCTGCCGGTCGGGCTGGTCCGCGCGGCACTCGAAGTGGACGGAATCCGGCTGGAATCCGCGCAGATAGTGATCCACACGCAGTCCGTGGCCGTCAGCAATTACGCGCCGCTACAGGCCCAGACCGGGGCGCCGGCCGTGCGCATCACGTGGATCGCCCTCAAGTTGAACCCGGAGCTGTGTCCGGAGGCCGTGGCGGCGCGCGGGGGTGGGCTGGCGGGGGCCCAGAAGTGTCTGGTGCGCGCCGTCGACCAGCTCTCGAGCCGGCTGACGGGGGCGGGATTCCGGGTGACGGTGCTGAACGAGGACGAGGTGGCCGCCGCTGTGGCGACCTCCGCCTGCGCCAACCCCCTGATGACCGCCCAGGCCGGGCGTGCGGAACTGCCGGAGCGCAGGACCGAGGAGTCCTTGCGCGCGTGGCGGTGCGACAACCGACGGCACACCACCTACTGGGTACGGCGTTGGCCCCGGCTCGGTGGTGACGGCGGACCTGCGCTGCCTCAACTCGTCGCTGTACTCACCGCGGTTCCAGCACTCGCCACGACGTTCAGTCTCACGATCGGGCGGGGTGCACGGCAGGAGATCACCTTGAGCGGTCATGTGCGGGTGACGGGCCGCAGCGACGCCGAGCTCTCGGCGGCACGGCAAGGGCTGGAGCGAGGAGCGCGACAGGTGGGAGCGGGCTTGCTGCGGCTGGATCGGGAGCAGCTGCCGGGGATGTTGGCGACGCTTCCCCTGGGAGGTGCGCGGTGACGGCTCTGGATGTCGTGCGTGGGGGCTTCGGGCTGATCGGGCCCCGGCACGGGCGACACGGACTCACGGCTGATCAAGTGGATGCGCTCACCCTGCCCATCGGGGATGACGGGGTGGTGATCGGGGTGGACGCGGAGAGCCGGCCCGCGACTCTCGGGCTCAACCGTCCGACGCCGTACGACATCCTGTTCATCGGTGGCCTGTGGACCGCTCAGGTCATCGCGTTGCGGGCCGCCGCCATCGGGACTCGGGTGGCTGTGGAGACCGGGCGGGCCGGGGCTTGGGGGCGGCTTGTTCAGGCGCTTGGGGTCGGGCCCAGTGGGATGGCTGTGCACGATGTGGGGCGGGTGCCGCCGCAGGGGGCTCGGCGGGGAGTCCCGTGCTCGTGGTGCGGGACTGCGGGATGCGGCCGCCTCGGGGGCGGGTGGTGGCCGGGCCCTGGCAGTCGGTACTGACGGTGTTGCCCTATCTCAGTCCTGTCGCTCCCCGGTTGATGCGGCAGGCCCGGCTCGTGGGGGTCCAGCGGGTGTCGCCTGATGAGGCCACGCTGATCGGGCGGGAGCTGGGGTTGCCGGGCGCGGACGTGGATTCGTTGCCGACGCTTGCCGACGGCGTGACGTTGTGGTGCGCCGATCGCGACCGGCGGTACGTGATGACGCAGGCCACCGATGCCGAGACCGGATTGTTGGGTGCCGCCCGCCGGATGGACTGAGGCCGGGCGGAGACCGTTTTCGTGGCGAAATCAGCGTGCTCTATCCCTGTTGGGTGTTTTGTCCGTCAGGTTTTGGCGTACGTGGATCACTTCCGGGCAGGGCATGACGCAATGGACGGCGTGGGCGGGGTGGGCTGCCCTGCCGTACCGGTGGTTTTGATGATTAGTCTGGGGCAGGGCGCGACGCCAGAAACCCGCGAGCGGGTCGTGCGCGTCCTCAACGGGGAGAGCCAGGCGGATCGGACGACAGGAACGGTCGCCCCCCACCACGGCACGAGGGTGCTCGACCACACCAGGAGGCATTGTGAACAGCGATCGGGACGAGATCCGCGGGGGCTGGGACTCACCCGTCGATGATCAGTCCGACGCGGAGTCCGCCGCCGAGACGACGGGCGAGTTCACCATCGACTACGCGCCGCCCGCCTGGTACACGCAGAACGCTTCGGGCAGTGCCGGTGAGATGCCTTCGGCGTCCGCCGCTTCGACGTCGGGCGGTTCCACGCCCGTCTCCACTCCGCCGGTCTCCACTCCGCCTGCCCCTGCTCCGTCTGTCCCTGCTCCGCCCGTCTCCACTCCGTCGGCGTCCACTCCGTCGGCCACTCCGGTTGGTTCGGACGCTGATGGTTCGGATGCTGCGCGTTCGGACGGTTCCGCTTCTGGTTCCGCGGCCGCTCCGGCCATGCCTTCCTTCGCTGCGCCGCCCGTGCCCATCGTTCCGCCCGCGGGGCCGGTTCCGCCGCTGCGCGCGGAGCCGGCTGAGCCCGCCGAGACGCCTGCGGCGGCTCCTTCCCACTCTGTTCCCGGCGTGGTGCCGAAGCTTCCGGTCGGGAGCGGGTTCCAGCCTGCGGCTCGGGACGAGGAGACGGGAAAGAAGGAGGAGGCAGAGGAGACGGACTCCGGGGCTGAGTCTCCCGCGGTGTCCGGTGGCGGGGCCACCGACTGGAGCGCCGCTGTTGCGGGGCCGGCCGCCTCCGTTCACGTGACCGGTGTCGTACCGAAGAACGAGGTGGACGCCCTCGCCGAAGCCAAGGCGGAGACGGAAGCCGGTGCCGAGGCGGAGGCTGAGGTTGAGGTCGAGGAGTCGGCGCCTGGTGCGGACTCCGGTGGCTCGTCCGAGGCTGGTGCGGAGGAGCCTGAGCGCGACGCCGAGGTCGTCGAACCTGTTGCGGGGAGCGGTGATCTGGAGAGTGGCGCCACCATGCGGTTCTCCGCACGTGCCCTCCAGCGCGAGATCGAGGAGCGTGCCGCTGCCTCGGCTCCTGAGGCCAAGCCGGACCCCCGCCCCCCGAGCCCGCCCCCCGAGTCGGTGTCGGAGCCCAAGGCCGTGGCCGAGGCCGAGCCCGACGTAGCGGGTGCTGATGAGGGGCGTGACGAGGAGCCGGTCGTCGCCGGACCCGCCGCCGTCACGGAGGAAGACGCGCCTCAGGACGCCGTGCCCACGGCCGTCGTCGATGATGTGCAGGACTCCGTGCCGTCCTCCTGGACTCCGCCGCCCCCGCCGCAGAGCGGAATCCCGCCGTTGCCTCCCGCCTACCAGCCCGCGGCTCCGACCTCGGCACCGCAGTGGCCCGTGCCTACGCAGAGTGCGCCGCCCGCGCAGCCGGTTCAGGCCGAGC